>NZ_JAULLN010000009.1:0-275998 GCF_041357655.1 Bradyrhizobium sp. DN3
ATCCGAAGGAATCACAAGCCCGCCAAAACCGCTCACCCTTTTTCGGTCGGGCTCTGAGGAGCGCGTTCTTCACGCGCGTCTCGAAGGATGAAGGCCCGGCTGTGGCAGCGGGGCCTCTATGGTTCGAGACGGCGCTTTCGCGCCTCCTCACCATGAGGGGCACGAGTTGCGAGCGGCGGCCAATCGATGATACCTCAGAGGCGGGGGCTGCTTTAGGGGAGGATGTCATGGGTCTGGTGGTCATGATCCTGGGGCTGGTGCTGTTTTTTGCCGCCCATATTTTCACGACGAAACGAAAGGCGCGCGCAGAGGCGATCGCACGACTAGGTGAGGGGACCTACAAGATCCTCTATTCGCTGGTTTCGCTCGCGGGGCTCGTGCTGATCATCTGGGGCTTTGCCCATTACCGCAGCTCCGGCTGGATCGACGTCTGGTATCCGCCGAAGGCGCTGAAGCACATCACGCTCGCTTTGATGCTGCCCGCGGTCATCCTGGTGGTGGCTTCGTACCTGCGCGGCCGCATCTATGCGACGCTGAAGCATCCGATGCTGGCCGGTATCAAACTGTGGGCAGCCTCGCATTTGCTCGCCAATGGCGACCTCGGCTCCATCATCCTGTTCGGCTCGTTCCTGGGTTGGGCGGTGTATGATCGCATTACGCTGAAGCATCGCACCGATGCCGGCGGCCCGCCGATCCCGGTCGGCGGCGTCACCAATGATCTGATTGCGGTCGCTGTCGGTGTTGTCGCTTATCTTGCGCTGGCGTTTGCGTTCCACCCTGTCGTGATCGGTGTTCCCGTGATCGGCGTCTAGCCGGTCAGCACAAGACGACACCCGGTGTCCATGCGCGGAAGATAACAAGAGCAACAAGCCGAGGACCCTTCGATGGACTGGTCGCAATCTCAGATCCCGCCGATGCGGTTCGAGGCGCGCTTTGGCGATCGGGTGGTGCCGGCATTTTGCGATCGGCCGTCGAGCCTGTGGGCGATGATTGCGGAGGCATGCGGCCGCAACGCGGACGGCGAAGCACTGATTTGCGGCGACGTCCGCCTGAGCTGGCGGCAAGCCGTCGAGCAGACCGCGCGGATTGCGTCCGGTCTTCGCAAGCTCGGCCTGCAACGCGGCGACCGCATCGCCATCCTGCTTGGCAATCGCATCGAGTTTCCGCTGCTGGTGTTTGCCGCCGCGCATGAGGGGCTGGTCACGGTGCTGCTCAGCACGCGCCAGCAGAAGCCGGAGATCGCCTATGTGCTCACGGATTGCGGCGCGAAGATCCTGATCCATGAGGCAGTGCTCGCCGAACGACTGCCCGATCCGGGCGATGTGCCCGCTGTGATCCATCGCATCGCCATCGACGACGATCCGGCCCGGTCGCGCTTCTCCGCGCTCGCCGACAACGCGCCGGCGCCTGCGCCGGTCGAAGTCAATGAGGAGGACACCGCGATGATCCTCTACACCTCGGGCACGACGGGCAAGCCGAAGGGCGCAATGCTGGCCCATTGCAACATCATCCATTCTTCGATGGTGTTCGTGTCCTGCCTGCAGTTGACGGAGAGAGATCGGTCGATCGCCGCGGTGCCGCTCGGCCACGTCACCGGCATCGTCGCCAACATCACGACCATGATCCGCTGCGCTGGCGCGCTGATCATCATGCCGGAGTTCAAGGCGGCCGATTATCTCAAGCTCGCCGCATGCGAGCGCGTCACCTACACCGTGATGGTACCGGCGATGTACAATCTCTGCCTGCTGCAGCCGGATTTCGACGGCTATGACCTGTCGAGCTGGCGCATCGGCGGCTTTGGCGGCGCGCCGATGCCGGTCGCCACCATCGAGAAGCTCAAGGCGAAGATCCCCGGCCTGAAGCTGATGAACTGCTATGGCGCGACCGAGACGACGTCGCCCTCGACCATCATGCCGGGCGAGCTGACGGAGAGCCATATCGACAGCGTCGGCCTGCCGTGCCCCGGCGCGCGCATCGTCGCGATGGGAACGGATGGGCGCGAGCTGCCGCATGGCGAAATCGGCGAGCTCTGGATCCAGGGCGCCTCCGTCATCAAGGGCTATTGGAACAACCCGAAGGCCACGGCCGAGAGCTTCACCGGAGGCTTCTGGCACTCCGGCGACCTCGGCTCGGTCGACGCCGAGGGATTTGTCCGGGTGTTCGACCGGCAGAAGGACATGATCAATCGCGGCGGGCTGAAGATCTATTCGGCCGAGGTCGAATCCGTGCTGGCCGGCCATCCCGCCGTGATCGAGAGCGCGATCATTGCCAAGGCCTGCCCGGTGCTGGGCGAGCGCGTCCACGCCGTGGTGGTGACGCGTAGCCCGGTCGCCAGCGAGGCTCTGCGGGACTGGTGCGCGGAGCGGCTGTCCGACTACAAGGTCCCCGAAACCATGGCGATCACCGCCGAGCCATTGCCACGGAACGCCAATGGCAAGGTGCTGAAACGGCAGTTGCGGGAGCTGCTCGGAAGCTGAGCCGGGCAGGCGGCTCCGGGCTGTCCCGGGTGGTTAACGCCTTGATCGGGCTCGCTTTGCCTTGCCACCGCCATATCGTTAGGGTACCTCGCCGCCACGTGGGGACGGGATTCCTGACGCGAACGCTTTGGCGCGCGCACCCGGACGGGCATGGGATTAGCTTAAGTGTCTGAATTATTTGACGAAGTCGACGAGGAAGTACGTCGCGAACAGCTCAAGAAGCTGTGGGATAAGTATTCGATCTACTTCATCGCCCTGATGGTGCTGATTGTGGCCGCCGTCGGCGGCTGGCGCGGCTACCAATATCTCGAGTCCAAGAAGGCCGCCGAGGCCGGCGCGGCGTTCGAGAAGGCCGTCGAGCTGTCCGAGCAGGACAAGCACGCGGACGCCGAGAAGGCCTTCACCGAGCTCGCCGCCAAGGCTCCGTCGGGCTATCGCACCCTGGCGCGGCTGCGCGCTGCGGGCGAGGCCGCCAGCCGCGATCCCAAGGCCGCCGCGAAGATGTATGACGACATTGCCGCCGATCGCAGCGTGGGTGGCGAGTGGCAAGATCTGGCCAAGATCCGGGCCGCCGGCTTGCTGCTCGACAGCGCCAGCTACGCCGACATGCAGCAGCGGCTGGAGGCCTCCGCCGCGCCGAAATCGACCTTCCGCCACAGCGCCCGCGAGATGCTGGCGTTGTCGGCATGGCGCAACAACGACATGACCGCGGCTCGCAAATGGCTCGACGCGATTGCCGAGGACGGTGAAACGCCGCCCAGCCTGCGCTCGCGCGCCGAGGCGCTCCAGGCTCTGCTGCCGCCCGTCGCCAAAAGCTGACGATGGCCCTCTGACGCAAACGAGACACAAGATGCGCCGCACGCCACGTTTGATCGCAGCCACCGTCCTGATCGCCTTCACGGGCCTGTTGGGCGGCTGCTCCAGCGGCGGATTCGATCCGAGCGACATGCTCGACTTCCTCGACACCAAGAAGAAGCTGCCGGGTGATCGCAAGCCGGTGTTCCCCGAGGGCGTGCCGGGCCTCGAGCAGGGCGTGCCGAAGGAGATGTACAAGGGCGCGCAGCAGCAGCCGGACCCGAACGCACCTGCCGTCGCGGCTCTGCCTGCAGAGCCACCGCCCGAGCCGGCCAAGCCTGCGAAGGGGGCCAAGGCGACGAAGTCCCGACAGCCAGCCACCACGGCGGCCGCGCCCGCAGCCGGCGAGGTCGATGGCGAGGCCCAGCCCGAGGCTGCACCGCCCACGGCCGCTCCGCCGCCCAAGCACAAGATTGTCCGCAAGCGCACCACCGCGCCACCGCCGGATCAGCCTGTCCAGCAGGCGCAACCGACCCAGACCACGCAGCAGCAATCACAGGGCGCTTTCCCGGCGCCACTGCCGAGCGGCAGCTTCTCGCGCTGATATTCTCCATTGCATTGACAGGCGCAGCCCCGGCAGCGCACGAATGACCGATGTCCTTCACGATCGCCATCATCGGCCGGCCCAATGTCGGCAAATCGACGCTGTTCAACCGCCTGGTCGGACAGAAGCTCGCGCTCGTCGATGACCTGCCGGGCGTCACCCGCGACCGCCGCGAGGGTGAAGCCAAGCTCGGCGACCTCCAGTTCATCATCATCGACACCGCCGGCCTCGACGAGGGTGCCAAGGGCTCGCTGACCGCGCGTATGCAGGAGCAGACCGAGACCGCGATCGCGCAGGCCGACGCGCTGTTCTTCGTCATCGATGCCCGCATCGGCCTCACGCCCACCGATCGCGCCTTCGCCGATTTCGCCCGCAAGGCCAACAAGCCGGTGCTGCTGGTCGCCAACAAGAGCGAGGGCAAGCATGGCGATGCCGGTGCAATGGAGGCCTTCGCCCTCGGCCTCGGCGATCCCATCCAGATCTCGGCCGAGCATGGCGAGGGCATGGGCGAGCTTTACGATGCGCTCAGCCAGCTGATGCCGGAGCCCGTCGACGAAGACGAGGCTGAGGACGACGCGCCGCTCTCGGAGGAAGAGGCGGCGACGCGCCCGATCCGGGTCGCCATCGTCGGCCGGCCCAATGCCGGCAAGTCGACGCTGATCAACCACCTGCTCGGCGAGGAGCGCCTGCTGACGAGCCCGGAAGCCGGCACCACGCGAGATTCCATCGCGGTCGAGATCAATTGGAAGGGCCGCGATTTCCGGGTGTTCGACACCGCAGGTCTGCGCCGGCGCTCCCGCATCGAGGAGAAGCTGGAAAAGCTCTCGGTCGCCGACGCGCTGCGTGCGGTGCGCTTTGCCGAAGTCGTCGTGCTGATGATGGACACGCAGAACCGCTTCGAGGAGCAGGATCTGCGCATCGCCGATCTGATCGAGCGTGAGGGCCGGGCTGTCGTGCTCGCCGTCAATAAATGGGACCTGATGGAGACCAAGGGCGGTGGCGCGATCTCGAGCCTGCGCCGCGATGCCGACCATTGGCTGCCACAGCTCAAGGGCGTGCCAATCGTCGCCGTCTCCGGCCTGATGGGCGAGGGCATCGACCGCCTGATGCAGGCGATCCAGGATGCCTACGCGATCTGGAACCGGCGCGTGCCGACGTCGGCGCTCAATCGCTGGTTCGAGCAGGCGATTCAGGCCAATCCCCCGCCCGCGGTGTCCGGCCGCAGGCTGAAGCTGAACTACATCACCCAGAACAAGGCGCGCCCGCCGAGCTTCGTGCTGTTCTGCTCGCGTGCCGATGCGGTGCCGCAGTCCTATCTGCGCTACCTCACCAATTCCATGCGCGAGACCTTCGAGCTGCCGGGCACGCCGGTGCGCATCACCTTGCGCGAGAAGTCCAATCCCTTCGCGCATAAGCGCAAGCGGCCGTCGTGAGCGACGGGGCCGGCGAGGCGATGGCGCAAGGCGCGGCGCCGGTCCGGCGCGGCGCGGTCGCCTTCATCTTCGTCACCATCCTGCTCGACATGCTCGCGCTCGGCGTGATCATGCCGATCCTGCCGAAGCTGATCGAGAGCTTCGTCGACAACGACACCGGGCACGCGGCCCGCATCTTCGGCCTGTTCGGCACCGCCTGGGCGCTGATGCAGTTCGTGTTCTCGCCGCTGCTCGGCGCGTTGTCGGATCGGTTCGGGCGCCGGCCGGTGGTGCTGCTGTCGAATTTTGGGCTCGCGGGCGACTACGTGCTGATGGCGCTGGCGCCGTCGCTGGTGTGGCTGTTCATCGGCCGCGTGATCTCCGGCATCACCTCGGCGAGCATCTCGACCGCGTTCGCCTATATCTCGGATGTCACGCCGCCGGAACGGCGTGCGGCGATCTTCGGCAGGATTGGCGCGGCCTTCGGCGCCGGCTTCATCCTGGGCCCGGCGCTCGGCGGCCTGCTCGGCGACATCGATCCGCGCCTGCCGTTCTGGGCCTCGGCCGCCCTAAGCTTGGCCAATGCGCTCTATGGGCTCTTCGTCCTGCCGGAATCGCTTTCGCCCGATAAGCGCGCGCCGTTCCGCTGGCGAAGTGCCAATCCGATCGGCGCACTGCACCTGCTGCGGTCCAATGCGGCGCTGGCCGCCTTGTCGGTCGTCAATCTCATCGCGCAGGTCGCGCATGTCGTGCTGCCCTCGACCTTCGTGCTCTATGCGACCTATCGCTACGGCTGGGATTCCAAGACCGTGGGACTGACCCTCGCCATGGTCGGCATCTGCGCCATGGTGGTGCAGGGGCTCGGCATCGGCCCGATCGTGCGCGCGCTCGGCGAGTGGAAGGCGCTGCTGCTGGGCTTGTGCTGTGGCGCGATCGGCTTCGTGGTCTTGGGCGCTGCGCCGACCGGTCCGCTATCTTGGCTCGGCATTCCCATTTTGTCGCTATGGGGCATTTCTGGTGCTGCCTCGCAATCGCTGATGACGCGGCTGGTCGCACCCGATCAGCAGGGCCAGTTGCAGGGCGCGACCGCAAGCGTGCAGAGCGTGTCGCAGCTCGTCGGCCCGTTCCTGTTCACGTTGACGTTTTCCTATTTCATCGGCGCCAGCGCGCCGCTGCATCTGCCCGGCGCGCCGTTCCTGCTTGCAGCGGTGCTGATGGTGGTGTGCGTGGCGATCGCGATGCGGTCGCTGGCGGCGACGAAGACGGTCTCGTAGGGTGGGCAAAGCGGCGCGTGCCCACCGCATCTCGATGTCGCGGAGAGATGGTGGGCACGGCGCTTAGGCGCCTTTGCCCACCCTTGCTCTCGCTTACTTCTTCACCAGCGGGCAATCGCTGTCCTTGAGCGGCTTGGCCGCGTCTTCCGGTGCGATGGTGGCGACCAGCTTGTAATAGTCCCACGGTCCCTTCGACTCTTCCGGCTTCTTCACCTCGAACAGATAGGCCGGGATGAGACGGCGGCCATCGGCGCGCAGCGGGCCCTTGCCGAACAGCGGGTCGTCGGTCGGAAGCTCCTTCATCTTGGCGACGACCTTGGCGCCGTCATGCGGATTGCCGCCAAGCGCGTCCATCGCCTTCAGGTAATGCAGGATCTCGGCATAGAGGCCCGCGACCGTCATCGAGGGCATCGATCCCTTCGGCGAGACCTTCTGGAAGCGCTTCGACCATTCGCGCGTCTGGTCGTTGAGATCCCAATAGAAGGACTCGGTGAAGGTCAGACCCTGCGCGGTCTTCAGGCCGAGCGAGTGCACGTCGTTGATGAACAGCAGCAGCGCCGCGAGCTTCTGACCGCCGGAGACGATGCCGAATTCGGCGGCCTGCTTGATCGCGTTCGTGGTGTCGCCGCCCGCATTGGCGAGGCCAATGATCTTGGCCTTGGAGGACTGCGCCTGCAGCAGGAACGAGGAGAAGTCGGCCGTATTCAGCGGGTGCTTGACGCCGCCGAGCACCTTGCCGCCGGTGGCCGTGACCACGGCGCTGGTATCGCGCTCCAGCGCGTGGCCGAAGGCATAGTCCGCGGTCAGGAAGAACCAGCTGTCTCCGCCCGCCTTGGTCAGCGCCTTGCCGGTGCCGTTGGCGAGCATGTAGGTGTCGTAAGTGAAGGAGACGGTGTTGGGCGTGCAGGCCTTGCCGGTGAGATCTGCGGTGGCCGCGCCCGAATTGAGCAGCACCGAGTTCTTTTCCTTGACGAGGTTGCTCACCGCGAGCGCCACGCCCGAGCTCGGCGTATCTGCGATGGCATCGACCTTGTCGGCGTCGATCCATTGCCGGGCGATGTTGACGCCGATGTCGGGCTTGTTCTGGTGGTCACCGGAGAGGACTTCGATGGTCCAGCCCTTGGCCTTCAATCCGGAATCCTCGACCGCCATCTTCACCGCGGCGACCGAGTTCGGGCCGCCGATGTCGGCATAGAGGCTCGACATGTCGTTGAGCACGCCGATCTTGACGGTCTTGTCCTGCGCGTAGGCGGATGTGGCAAAACCGAAAGCGGCACAGGCCAGAAGGGCCGCGGAGCGGCGTGCGAATGTCGTGGTCATGAAAGGTTTCCTCCATTGTCAAATATGCGGACGGCCCTCTTGCGAAGCCTTGTTTCCGGCTGATGGCTCTAGCCTGTCCCACGGCCGGCGGCAATGCGCCTAAAGCCGGATGACGCTGTGTCGTAGCGTCATCTATCGGTTAACTTTTGGGAAAAATGCGTTGAGACGCTATTTGAGCGCGTGCGATGTCAGCTTGAATTTCTGGATGCGCTTTCGATCTTGTCGATCCGGGCCACGAACCGCCGTTTTGCGTGAACGTCAAGATTGCGTTGTCGGTCCGAGTCAATCAAGCCGGCGCGCGGAAGCTCATCAGGCTGCGCGTCTTGTAATCGTAGAACTTGCCGGTCTCGGTCCAGTCGGGCGCGCACATCGGCACGATGAATTCGGCGACCTGCTCGGGCGTGTCGAGCGTCGCTGGATCCTCGCCCGGCATCAGGGTGGCGCGCATCCGGGTGCGGATCGGGCCGGGGTTGAACAGGTTGACGCGCAGCTTCGTGTTCGCGTTTTCCTGCGCCCAGGCGCGGGCCAGCGTTTCCAGCGCGGCCTTGGACGCCGCGTAGGGGCTGACATAGGCGGTGGCCTTGTTGGCGGCACCCGAGGTGATGAACACGGCGCGGCCGGCATCGGACTGCTTCAGCAGTGGCTCCATGCAGCGGATCAGCTGGAAATTCGCGGAGACATTCACGGCCATCACGTCGTTGAAGGCCTTCAGCTCGATATGGCCGATCGGCGAGGAGGGCCCGAGCACGCCGGCATTGCCGACCAGGATGTCGAGCTTGCCGTAGCGCTCGTGCAGGCCGGCGCCCAGCCGCGCGATGCCGTCGGAATCGGTGAGGTTGAGCGGCACCAAGGTGGCGCTGCCGCCGTCCTTCCGGATCTCGTCATCGAGCTCTTCCAGCCCGCCCTGCGTGCGCGCCACCGCAACGATATGCGCGCCGGCCTTGGCCAGCGCGCGTGCCGTGGCGAAGCCGATGCCGCGCGAGGCGCCGGTGACGAGAGCGATGCGGTTGGCCAGGGGTTTTGTCATTAAAGCAGCTCTATCCAGCGTCGTCCCGGCCTAGTGCGCAATTGCGCACGGGAGCCGGGACCCATACGCCGTGACGGCGATGATTGGATGAAGATGGTCACGGCCATCCTCTTCGAACAACGCAGATCGGTGGTTCTGGGTCCTGGCCTTCGCCGGGACGACCAACTCAAGGTGACGAAACCTAGCTCGCCTCCGCCAGCAGCGACAATTGCCGCGGCTGCGGCTCGGTCTGGGTCTGGTCGGTGAGGTGGGTCGGATAGGCCCCGGTGAAGCAGTGATCCGAGAATTTCGGATTGGCGGGATCGCGGCCGGGCTCGCCCATGGCGCGGTACATGCCGTCGATCGACAGGAAGGCGAGCGAGTCGGCGCCGATGATCTCGCGCATCTCCTCCAGCGAATGCGTGGCGGCGAGCAGGCCGCCGCGGTCGGGCAGGTCGATGCCGTAATAGTCGGGATAGAGGATCGGGGGCGAGGCGAGGCGGAAGTGCACTTCGGTCGCGCCCGCATCGCGCATCATGCGCACGATCTTCTTCGAGGTGGTGCCGCGCACCAGCGAGTCGTCGATCAGGATGATGCGCTTGCCTTCGATCGCGGCGCGATTGGCCGAGTGCTTCATGCGCACGCCGGATTCGCGGATCGCCTGCGTCGGCTGGATGAAGGTGCGGCCGACATAGTGGTTGCGGATGATGCCGAGCTCGAACGGCACGCCGGAGAACTGGCTGTAGCCGACCGCGGCGGGCACGCCGGAATCCGGCACCGGCACCACGACGTCGACCGGCACGTGACTCTCTCGCGCGAGCTGTGCGCCGAAATTCTTGCGCACCTCGTAGACCGAGCGGCCGTGGACGATGGAATCCGGACGGGAGAAGTAGATGTATTCGAAGATGCAGGGGCGGGGCGCCATCGGCGGGAACGGCTTGTGGATGTCCTGGCCGTTCTCGTCGAACACGATGACTTCGCCGGGCTCGATGTCGCGCACGAAGCGCGCGCCGATGATGTCGAGGGCGCAGGTCTCCGAGGTCAGTATCGGGCAGCCGTCGAGCTCGCCGAGTACCAGGGGCCGGATGCCGCGCGGATCGCGCGCGCCGACCAGCTTCTTGTTGGTCAGCGAGACCAGCGCATAGGCGCCTTCGATCTCGCGCAGCGCGTCGACATAGCGCTCGATGAAGCGGCTGCGCTTGGAGCGCGCGACCAGATGCAGGATCACCTCGGTGTCGGTGGTCGACTGCATCATCGCACCGCTCTTCACCAGCTCGCGGCGCAGCGTCAGGCCGTTGGTGAGGTTGCCGTTATGCGCGACCGCGAGGCCGCCGGCATTGAGCTCGGCGAACAGCGGCTGCACGTTGCGCAGGATGGTGGCGCCGGTGGTGGAGTAACGGACATGGCCGACTGCCATGTTGCCGGGCAGGCGGTCGATCACCTCGTGGCGGGAGAAGGTGTCGCCGACGAGGCCGAGGCGGCGTTCTGAGTGAAAGCGGTTGCCGTCGTAGGAGACGATGCCGGCGGCTTCCTGGCCGCGGTGCTGAAGGGCGTGGAGACCGAGCGCGGTGATGGCGGAGGCGTCCGGGTGGCCGTAGATGCCAAAGACGCCGCATTCCTCGCGGAGCGTATCCCCCTCCAGGTCGTCCTGGACCTCCAGAGCGGCCGGGCCCAAACCGGCCCTTGGATCGAGATCAAGCTGGGCGTCCTGGTCAGGGTGTCGCATCTCGTCCGCGCCTTTCTCTAGCGCCAATCAACGCGCTGCAGGTTTCTCGATCAGCTTTTTCAGGCTGTCACGAGCGGGTTTACTGTATCCGTCGCCACTGCCCGAAGGCTGCTGCTCGGATTCAGCTTGATCATCATCTGGTTTGTTTTTCTTGAATCTCTTCAAGATGGTGTTCTCGGGGTCGTCGGGCAAGAGGGCCATCAGCCAATCCCCGGTTCCCTGGAGCACCACGCGGGATTTGGCCCCGGTGACCCAGTCCGGACGCTGCTTGTCCGGAACCAGCCAGGTGAAGAACAGGAAGGCGACCACGACGATCAAAAGCCCGCGAGCAAGGCCAAACAGGAAGCCGAGGGTGCGGTCCAGCGCGCCGATGCGCGAATCCAGGATCATGTCGGAGATCCGCACCGTGATCACGGAGACCACGATCAGGGTGCCCACGAATACGCCGGCGACCACGACCACGCTCGCGACCGTATCGTTGTTGAAATAGGCCTTGGCGGTCGGCAGCAGCTTCGAGAAGGAATACAGCGTCACGATCGCGGCTGCGCCCCAGGCGGCGATCGACAGGATTTCGCGCATGAAGCCGCGGACCATCGCGAGCAGGCCCGAGATCAGCATCACACCGAGCAGGATCAGGTCGAGGAGTGTAACTGGCATCGGCTGGTCTGGTCCGCTCGTACTCTCAAAGGTGCTCAGCGAATCGGTGTTTGGCCGCTGCCCTAAAAGAGGGGCAGACGGCGTTCCCGGCAAGGCCGCAACCACGCAATCCCGTGCTGCTTTTGTGACGGCTGTATAGCGGCGGGGGCCTCCGACGTCACCTCCGGCTAACCATCTCCGCGGCGGAATCTTGCTGGTGTGGCATTTTTCTCTGCCGGCCCGCTCGATTCGCCCCGGCGCGAGCCGCGGGCGGCGATTTCGGCGACCAGTGTCGTCAGGCTGTTGACCGCGTTCAGCGACAGTCCGGCGTCTCCACCGGTCTCGCCGCGGGCCGATTCGGGCAGCACGGCGCGCTGGAAGCCGAGTTTTGCCGCTTCCTTCAGCCGAGCCGGGGTCTGCGCCACCGGGCGGACCACGCCAGACAGCGAGATCTCGCCGAAATAGACGGCATCGGTCGGTAACTGCGCATTAACCAGGGATGACACCAGCGCCGCCGCAGCGGCGAGATCCGCCGCCGGCTCGTTGATGCGCAGGCCGCCCGCGACGTTCAGATAGACGTCGTGCCCGGACAGCTTGACCCCGCAATGGGCTTCCAGCACCGCCAGCACCATCGAGAGCCGGCTCGGGTCCCAGCCGACCACGGCCCGGCGCGGGGTGCCGAGCGAGGTCGGGGCCACCAGCGCCTGCAATTCGACCAGGACGGGCCTTGTGCCCTCGATCCCTGCGAAGACGGCGGTGCCGGGCGTGCCGAGATCGCGCTCGGACAGGAACAGCTCGGAGGGGTTGGTGACCTCGCGCAGGCCGAGGCCCGTCATCTCGAACACGCCGATCTCGTCGGTCGGCCCGAACCGGTTCTTCACGGCGCGCAGGATGCGGAATTGCTGCGAGCCTTCGCCCTCGAACGACATCACGGCATCGACCATGTGCTCGACCACGCGGGGGCCGGCGATCTGGCCGTCCTTGGTGACGTGGCCGACCAGGATGATGGCGGCGCCGGTCTTCTTGGCGAAACGGATCAGCGCCTGTGCCGAGGCGCGGACCTGGGTCACGGTGCCGGGCGCGGATTCCACCGTATCGGTCCACATGGTCTGGATCGAGTCGATCACGATCAGCCGGGGCACCGCGCCCTCCGACAGCGTCGAGACGATGTCTTCGACCGAGGTCTCGGCGGCGAGCTGCACCGGCGCATCCGACAGGCCGAGCCGCTCGGCGCGCAGGCGCACCTGCGCGACCGCCTCTTCGCCGGAGATGTAGACGACGCGGTGACCGCCGCGCGCCAGCAGGCTGGTGGCTTGTGTGAGCAGCGTCGATTTGCCGATGCCGGGATCGCCGCCGACCAGGAGCACCGAGCCGCGGACGAAACCGCCGCCGGTGACGCGGTCGAGCTCGGTCATCCCTGATGATAGGCGCGGCGCATCCGGGCTTTTCCCGGCGAGGCTCTCCAGCGCAAAGGTCCGGCCCTTGCGCTTGGAGCGGATCGACACCGGCACGCTGCCGCTGGTGTCCTCCTCGGCGAGCGTGTTCCACTCGCCGCACGATTCGCACTTGCCCTGCCAGCGGTTATAGGCCGCGCCGCAGTTCTGGCAGACGAAGGAAAGACTGGATTTGGCCATGGGGAATAGCGAGTCGTGCTCAAGGAGATTGCGTCGCGTTCCATAGCATGGAGAGCCCGGCCGCGACCATGATCGCGTCCATCAGCAGGCGAAACATCTCCGGCTTCAGGTGCAGCACGAAGCGCTTTGCGATGAAGGCGCCCGACATCAGCGAGCCGCCTGCGATCAGGCCCTTGACGAAGACCTCGCCGGTCAGCGCGCCGAAGCGCTCGAACGTCACGGATTTCGCGAAATAGAGCCCGAGCGAGGAGGCAGCTTCAGTGGCGAGGAAGGCGCCCTTGCTCAGGCCATAGAACAGGAACAGCGGCACGCTGAGCGGGCCGGTCGAAACCACGATGCCGGTGAGATAGCCGATGATTGCGCCGCCGATGGCGAGGTGCCAGAGATTGGCCTTGAGGTCGTGCCGCGCCAGCCAATGCCGCACCGGCACCATCGCGATCAGGAAGAAGCCGATGGTGAGATCGACGGCATGCGAGGGCAGCGCCAGCAGCGTCCGCGCGCCGAGCGCTGCGGCCGGAATGCCCGTCACCGAATAGGCTGCGCAAGCCCGCCAGTCGACCTCGCGCCACCACGCCAGGATGCGCGAAAAGTTCGCCATCACGGAAGCCACCGCCATGATCGGCACGGCTTCCTTCGGCCCATAGGCATAGACCAGCACCGGCATCAGCATGATCGACGAGCCGGTGCCGACGATGCCGGAAATGGTGCCGGCGATGAGGCCGACGCTGAGGACGAAGAGAAAGGCCAAGGCGGTCTCCACGAATCGGGAGAGTTTAGCCGTGGTCAGCGATGCGGGCGATCTGTTCTAGGTGAGGGAACCCAATGCGCTGCGCATCGGAATGCCGGTCTGTGCGCCGGCCTTGAGGCACTTCAATGCGGCCGCTTCGCAGCTCACCTCGAGCGCGCGTTGCGGCGGCACGCCCTCGCTGACCATCGCTGCGAACGTGCCGACGAAGGTGTCGCCGGCGCCGGTCGTGTCGACCGGGGTGATGCGCGGCGTGGAGGCGTGCAGCGGGGCGCCGTCGGTGGTCATTGCCAGCGCGCCCTGCGCACCTGCGGTCACGATGCAGGTGAGGTTGCCGGCCTTGGCGAGGTGCATAGCAGCCGTTTCGTAGCTGGCCGCCGCAAGGCCGATGGCCGCTGCGGCATCCATTGCCTCGTGTTCGTTGACGAGCAGATAGTCGGTCACAGCGAGAAGCTCTATCACCATCTCACCGGTCATTTTCTCCGGGACCGGTGCGAGATTCCAGATCACGGTGCCGGAAGCCGATTTGGTTTTGCGCGCAGCCTCCAGCGCTTGTGCAAAGGGCACCTCCATTTGAAGCAGGAGCACAGTGTCGGAACTGAAGAGGTCGGTCGGGAGGTCATTGTCGCTCGCAGTCATATTGGCGCCGCTTGCCACCGTGATCGCGTTCTCGCCGGCCTGATCGACCGTGATGAACGCACAGCCGGTCGGTTCATGGGCCCTGACGACGAGATCGGCGTCGACGCCATTGGCCCTGAGATTCTCGATCGCGCTGTCGCCAAACCCATCCCGGCCGACGCGGCCCGCCATGCGCACGCGTCCGGGCGCCGCGATCCGCGCGGCGGCGACGGCCTGGTAGGCGCCCTTGCCGCCGAAATGGGTCCGGTAGGATGGCGCGAGCACAGTCCGGCCGGGACCCGGAATGACCGGGACCTCCGCGACGAGATCGATGTTGAGCGATCCGAACACCAGGATCATGGAAAGGCCGTCAGCCTTGCTCGTCCATGACGCGCAGCTTCTCGACGCGGCGGCGGAAATCCTCGTCGGTGGAGAATTCGGCGGAGAGATAGGACGAGACCAGATCCACGGCGAGCCAGGCGCCGACGATCTGCGCGCCGATGCACATGACGTTGACGTCGTCATGCTCGACGCTCTGATGGGCGGAATGGACGTCGTGGCAGACCGCGGCGCGGATGCCCTTCATCTTGTTGGCCGCGATCGAGGCGCCGACGCCGGTGCCGCACACCATGATGCCGCGCGCGGCTTCGCCCGACGTCACTTTCTGCGCCACCGCGCGCGCGATGTCGGGGAAGTCCACCGGCTTGTCGTCATGGGAGCCGACGTCGATGATGTCGTGGCCGAGCTTGCGGATGTGATCGATAACGGTCTGCTTGAGCGGCCAGCCGGCGTGGTCGGATCCGATGACGAGACGCATGTAATGTCCTCTTGATCTTGCATTGACCGTGACAGCCGCGTGCGGCCGTCACGGCTTTCCTCTGGTTCAGCTGCGCATCTCGGGCGGCAGCTCGACCCCGTGGAACTTCTTGTAGATCGCGTTGAGCTTGCCGTTCTTGACGTTCTCGGTGATCCAGGCGTTGAGCTTGTCCATCAGACGCTGCTCGCCCTTCTTCAGGCCGATGGCCAGATCGAAGGTCGCCAGCGGAATCCTGGATTCGAACACGCGCGAGGGGTTCTTCACCCCGATCTGGTTGATGATCGTCGCCGACGAGGCGACGCAGTCGACCTGACCGGAAACGGCCGCCGTCACCATGGTGGCATCGTCGTCGTAACGGGCGATCTTGAGGTCCTTGTCCTTCATGTTGGACAGGGTGGTGTCCTGGGTGGTGCCGCGCGAGACGCCGATCGACTTGTCCTTCAGGTCGGGCCAGTCCTTGACGGTCGACGACTTCAGGCAGCCGACATCGGATTGCAGCGTCGCGTAGCGCTTGGTGAAGTCGATCACCTTGGCGCGGTCCGGCGTCACCGACAGGGTCGAGATGATGATGTCGGCCTTGCCGGTCAGGACGTTGGGGATGCGGGTCGCGCCGGTGGTCTGGATGAACTCCAGCTCGAGCCCCCAATCCTTGGCGAGCAGCTGCGCCACTTCGACGTCGGAGCCGGTCGGCTTCATGCTGGAATCCATCATCCCCGAGGGCGGGATGGCGAGGTCCGTCGAGATGCGGATCTTCTTCGCCTTCGTGATGTCGTCCAGCAAATCGGCCGATGCCGGCGTCGCGGATATCATGACGAGGCAGCACAGCGCGGCGGCCCTGCCCAGCAAGGTCTTGTTGGTCATCCCTAGTTCTCCTCTCCTGTTATGATTTCAGGTTTCCAGTGCCCACGAATTGCGTGAGTTCGGGCGTCGTCGGCGTCGTCAGGATCGAGGCGGGGCCGGTCTCGTGAACCTTGCCGCGGTGCATGAAAACGATCCGGTCGGCGATGCCCTTGGCAAAGCCCATCTCGTGGGTGACCATCACCATGGTCATGCCGTCAGCTGCGAGCTGCTCGATCACCTTCAACACCTCGGCGGTGAGTTCGGGATCGAGCGCGGAGGTGACCTCGTCGAACAGCATGACCTTGGGCTGCATGGCGAGGGAGCGAGCGATCGCGGCACGCTGCTGCTGTCCGCCCGAGAGCTGCTCGGGATAGGCGTGCAGCTTCTCCTCGAGCCCGACCTGCGCGAGCACTTTTCGCGCGAGGTCCTTCGCGTGCGAACTTGCCATGCCCTTCACCGCGCACGGCGCGAGCGTGATGTTCTGCTCGATCGTGAGGTGCGGAAACAGATTGTAGCTCTGGAACACGATGCCGACGTCCTGGCGCAGCGCGCGCAGGTCGACATCGGGGCGGTCGACGCGGTGCCCGCAGACGACGATCTCGCCACCGTCGACCTTCTCGAAGCGGTCGATGCAGCGCAGTGCCGTGCTCTTGCCGGAGCCGGAGCGGCCGATCAGCGCCAGCACCTCGCCGCGCGCGACGGCAAAGGAGACGCCGTCGAGCACCCGGAGCGGACCAAAGCTCTTCTGCACGTTGCGGAGCGACACGATCGGTTCGGAGGAGAGGGCGTTCTGCTGCATGTCAGGCTGTCGCGAGGTTGGACCTGCCACGCCCCATCCGCCGTTCCAGCCTCTGGCTGAACAGCGACAGGGGATAGCACATGGCGAAGTAGGTGACGGCGATGATGGCGTAGATGGCGAACGGCTCGAACAGCGAGTTGTTGACGATCTGGCCCGAGCGCATCAGCTCGACGAAACCGACGACGGAGGCGAGCGAGGTGTTCTTGATGATCTGCACCATGAAGCCGACGGTCGGCGGCGTCGCGATACGGATCGCCTGCGGCAGGATCACTTTCATCATGCGCTGGGTCCGGCTCAGCGCCAGGCCTTCGGCGGCTTCCCATTGCGGCTTCGGCACGGACTGGATGCAGCCGCGCCAGATCTCGCCGAGATAGGCGGCGACGTAGAGCGTGAGAGAAGCGCCGGCGGCGGCGAGCGGCGAGACCTTGAGGCCGATGGCGGCGAGGCCGAAATAGCCGAGGAACAGGATGACGAGCAGCGGCGTGCCCTGGACGAGCTGAACGTAGATGGTGCTGGCGATCCGCACCGATTTGAGCGGCGATATGCGCGCCAGCGCAATGACGAAGCCGACGATGCCGCCGCCGATCAGCGCGATCATGGACAGCCCGATTGTCCACAGCGCGCCCTGGCCGAGGAACATCAGATGATTGATGTTGAGATGTCCGCCCATGGTCATCTCACAACGGTGTGCCGAGCCGGCGCCGGCGCGGAAACAGCACGAGGCCGAGGCCCCAGAAGCCCGCGCGCATCACCAGCGAGAGGATGACGTAGAGCACGGCGACGATGATGTAGGTCTCGAAAGCGCGATACGTGTCCGACTGGATGTAATTCGCGACCGCGGTGAGCTCCTCGGCCGAGATCTGCGAACAGACCGAGGAGGCCAGCATCAGCAACACGAACTGGCTGGTCAGCGCCGGATAGACCTTTTCGATCGCCGGCAGCAGGATGATGTGCCAGTAGATCTGCAGGCGCGACAGCGCCAGCCCCTCGGCGGCCTCGATCTGTCCGCGCGGGATCGCCTCGAAGCCGGCGCGCATGATCTCGGCGGTATAGGCGCCGACATTGATCGTCAGCGCGGCCACGGCCACGGTGAAGGCGGAGTACTTCAGGCCAAGGCTGGCGAGGCCGAAATAGACCAGGAATATCTGCACCAGCAGCGGCGTATTCCGGATGGTTTCGACATAGACCTTGCAGGCGCCCGCGATCAGCGTGTTGTGCGTGCCGCGTCCGACCGCCGCGAGGGTGCCGAGCAGGGCGCCGAGCACGGTCGCGAAGAATGCCAACTCCAACGTGAGCGCGGCGCCGGCCAGGAAACTTCGCCAACGCTCCAGCACTGCGGGAAAGTCGAGTTGGAGGCTCATCGTATCAGGTTCAGCCGGTGACCTGGTTGGTCATGCGGTCATAGACGCGGAACAGCGCCTGATTGCCGTTGCTGCCTTCGGCATGCGCGCGCGCATCGACGTATTGGCTGGTGACGAGCGCGGTGCCGGGCAGCGGCACGTTCAGTGCTTGCGCGTGCTCCTGCACCAGGCGGAGGTCCTTCAGCATCAGATCGATGCGAAAGCCGGCGCAGTCGTCGCCTGCAATCATGGAGGGGCCGAGCTTGTCCAGCATCCAGGACGCCGCAGAGCCTCCGAGCAGCACCCGGCGTAGCAGGTTGAGGTCGACCCCTGAGGCCCGCCCGAGCGCGAGCGCCTCGCAGATCGCCTGGATGTTGATGCCGCAGATCAGCTGATTGCAGAGCTTGACGGTCTGGCCCGCGCCGGACGCGCCGACATGCGTGATGGTCGTGCCCATCGCGCGGAAGAACGGCTCGGCCTGAGCGAAGGCGGCCGCATCGCCGCCGGCCATAATCGAGAGCGCAGCGTTCTTGGCACCCACGGGCCCACCCGAGACCGGCGCGTCGATGAAGCTGACGCCGGCCTTTTGCAGGTCGGCATGGATGCGACGGACGGCAACCGGCGAGATCGTGCTCATGTCGACGATCAGCTTGCCGGGAGGAGGGGATTTCAGGAGGCCGTGCTCCCCGTAAATGGTCGCCTCGACATGGGGGGTGTCGGGCAGCATGGTGATGACGATATCGGCGCTTTGCGCGGCATCGGCAGGGCTCTTGGCGCGGGTCGCGCCTTCCTTGACGCTGTCCGCCAGCGCGGCTTCGTTCAGATCGAAGACGCGGACCGCGTGGCCGGCCACCAGGAGGTTGCGCACCATCTCTCGTCCCATCGTGCCGATGCCGATGAAGCCGACATTGCCCTTGTCGTTCCGTCCCATGTTGTCAGTCCGTTTCTTGATTGATTGCTTCTTGGTTGGCTGGCCGTCCGCGATCAGCCCGAGGCGCTGGTCTTGTCGATGTCGCCGACGACGGCGCGTCGCCGGTATTCGTCGCCGATGGCAAAATGCTTGCGCAGCGTCGCGTCCGCGCGCTCCGGATCACGTGCAATGACCGCTTCGAAGATGCGCCTGTGATCGTCGATCAGATAGGTCTTCATCGACGGGAAGGCCTGCACCAGCTCGCGGCGGCTGCGATGCGAATGCGTCAACAGGCCCGCCATCGAACTGTGCAAAACCGTCAGCGTCTCCGAATGCGAGGCCACGACGATGGCGCGGTGGAATTCGAAGTCGGCCATGCCGCCGGCATCGGCTTCGTCGATCGTTTCTCCGATCTTTGCCAGCGCGCGCTGCAGGCGTTCGAAATCGGCGATGTTGGCACGTTCGCAGGCGAGCCTGATCGCCTGGCATTCGATCGCGACGCGGGCCTGCATGACATCGTCGAGCATGTCCGCCTGTTGGGCGAGCGCGAAGGTGAAGAAGTCGTTCAGCACGGAGACGTCCGGCCGCGTTACCACGGTGCCGATGCGGTCGCGGATCTCGACGATGCCGAGCACGGTGAGGGCGCGCAGCGCCTCGCGGACGATCGGCCGGCTGACACCGAGCAAGGTCGCCAGCTCGCGCTCGGAGATCAGGCGGTCGCCGGGCTTGAGCGAGCCCGCAAGCAGGCGTTCGCGCAAGAAGGCGAACACCTTCTCGAACCCCTTTTCGCCCTCGGTGGCCCGCTTGAGTTCCATCCCAGTCCCTTTGGTCTGATCTTGGTCAGACCAGTATGATAACCAAGGCGCGGAGGTCAAGAGGCCTTAGCTAAACGAGGGTGGAAATGGGCGACCGGCTTTCAGGCGGCGGGCTTCGGAGCCAACATTCATGCCCCGCTGGCCGCGATCAGGGCTCTGTTCCGCGGGCCCGACAATTACACATCCGATTTGGCGTACCGCGCCGATGCCGTGTTGAACCGATCCGTTGATCTGGCGGTGACGAGGAGGTTCGCTGGCGAAATACGGCGGCTGAAGCGCGATAGCGACCGCGCGAGCGCATGTTGGCAGCGTCGGGAGAATTCTTCGATGATGACATTCTGCCGGTGTTTTGCCCGACGAGTCAATTCGAATTTCGGATTTCGCGTAAGTCATTGAGCGCACAGGGGTCGGCTACTGTGCATGGGGTTGTTTTTCAGGTTTTTGTTTTAGGCGTCCCGCTGCTGACAGCATGTTGGCAGCAGGGGCCGGCTACGACCATCTCCTGACAAAACGGAGAGTGGGTCATGCCGGTCGAGGCAAGCTGTCATTGCGGTGAGACGGTGTTCGAGGTGACGGAGGCGCCTTCGGGCGTAACGCGCTGCACCTGCACGCTATGCGCCAAGCGCGGCGCGCTGTGGGCCTATTACACGCCGGCACAGTTCCGCCTGCTGTCGCCGGCGGAGAACGTCACGACCTATCTCTGGGGCAGCCGCACCGTCAAACATCATTTCTGCGCGAGCTGCGGCTGCGGCACCTATTCGGAGTCGCCGGACTGGTCGACCGGCAAGCCCGATTTCGACAATCCCAAGGTCGCTGTGAATGCGCGCCTGTTCGACGATTTCGATCTGGAGGCCGTTCCGGTGAACGTGATCGACGGCAGGAATTTGTGGTGAGCGCACGCTCTTGTAGCCACCATTTTAATGGTTGCTGCGACGTCGTGCAATCAACGCAGCTCCACCCACGCCGGCGCGTGATCGCTGGCGCCATCCTCGCCGCGGATCGTCTTGTCGACGCCAGCTTTGACCAGCCGCGGGGCGAGGGCAGGGCTGAGCAAGAGATGATCGAGCCGCAGGCCCGCATCGCGCGGCCAGCGGTTTCGCTTGTAGTCCCAGAACGTGTAGACGCGCTGCTCCGGATGCAGTTCGCGGATCGCATCGCACCAGCCTTGGTCGACCAGCGAGGCAAATGCCGCGCGGCTCTTTGGCTGGATCAGTGCATCCTTGTCCCATGATCGGGTCGGATAGATGTCGATCTCCGTGGGGGCGACGTTGTAGTCGCCGGCGAGCACCACCGGCAGATCCTGCTTGATGAAGCTCTTGGCGTGGCGCTTGAGCCGCGCGAACCAGTCGAGCTTGTAGTCGAATTTCGGCCCGGGCTGCGGATTGCCGTTCGGCAGATAGATGCTGGTGACGATGATGCCGCGCACGGCGGCCTCGATGTAGCGCGCCTCGTGATCATCGGCCTTCCCCGGCAAGCGATCGCGGGTGAGCACCGGCTCGGCGTTGCGAGCGAGGAGGGCGACGCCGCTCCAGGTCTTTTGTCCACGCCAGACTGCGCCATAACCGGCTTTTTCGATGGCCGCCGCCGGAAATTCGCCATCACTTGCCTTCAACTCCTGAAGCGCGACGACATCTGGCTTCGCCACGCGCAGCCATGCCAACAGATTGGGCAGGCGGCGATTGATGTTGTTGATGTTGAATGTCGCAATCTTCATGTAGGGCTAACGCTACTGCCTTCCGATACCGGAGACACAATGTCCAAGTTGAGCTTTGTTGCCGTCGCACTCGTCATCGCGTTCTCCGGAGCCGCATCGGCACAATCGTCCGATCCGCGCGGCGCGTGCAAGGCGGACTATGACAAATTCTGCGCCGGCATCGCGCCGGGCGGCGGCATCGTCGCATGCCTCAACGGCAAGCGCGACCAGCTCACTGCGACCTGCAAGGCGGCGCTGGATAGCAGGAAGAAGAAATAAGTCTCGTGTCCCGGACAAGCCGTAGCGCGCAAGCGCACAGCTGAAGGAGCGCTGCGCTGCATCCGGGGCACGCGTGTATCCGCTAGGACGGCAGCGGCGGCGGGGCTGTCGGCTGCTCGATGGGTGGCGGTGACGGCGGTTGCTCGGCCGCCGCGGCAACCGGCTTTGCCAGCGGCTCCACGACGTTGCCGCCCTTGTAGATGCGGGCGTAGCGGTGGCCGAGGCTGGTCAGCACCTCATAGCCGATCGTGCCGAAATGATGCGCGAGCTCGTCGACGGTGATGCCCTCTCCGAGCAGCGTCACCATGTGGCCGCGCCGCGCCGTGTTCGGTGGCAGGTCGGTGATGTCGATTGCGATCAGGTCCATCGAGATGCGGCCCGCGACCGGGCAGCGTTTTCCGGCCACGATGACCTCGGCGCCGCGGGTGCCGTCATTGGAGCTGGCGGCGCGGAAATAGCCGTCGGCATAGCCGACCGCGATGATCGCGAGCTTGGTCGGCCGCCGTGCGGTCCAGGTGCCGCCATAGCCGACGCTCTCGCCACGATCGATGGTGCGGATCTGCACGATGCGCGCCTTGAGGTCGACCACCTGCTGCATCGGATTGTCGGCCTCCGGCGTCGGGTTGACACCGTAGAGCGCAGCCCCCGGCCGCACCATGTCGAACTGGAAGGGGGCACCGAGGAAGATGCCGGAGGAGTTGGCGAGCGCGGCCGGCACGCCTGAGAACTCGCTGGCGATGCCGCGAAAGGCGGCGAGTTGTCTTGCATTGACCGGACTGTGGAGCTGCTCGCCCGAGACCAGATGGCTCATCACCAGCGTGATGCCGTGATCGCCGGCATTGATGCGGGGGATGATGGCCTGCGCTTCTGCAAGCGTCAGGCCCAGCCGGTTCATGCCGGTGTCGATGTGAACGGCGGCGCCTCCGGTCCAGCCGCTGCGGCGGCAGAACACGTCCCATTCGGCGAGCTCGTTGAGATCGCCGATCACCGGCCGGCAGTTGATCTTCGCATAGTGCTCGCCGGTGTTCTGGAAATAGCCGCCAAGCACGTAGATCGTGGGCTCCGGCACAGCCGCGCGCACCTTGCGCGCTTCCTCGATGGTGGCGACGAAGAAGGTCTTGCAGCCGGCCCTGCTCAGCGCGCGCGCGACCTCGGGGGCGCCGCAGCCATAGGCGTCGGCCTTGATCACCGCGGCGCATTCGGCCGGCACCGCCGTCTTCTCGAGCTTGCGCCAATTGGCGATGATAGCATCGAGATCGACGGTGAGCACGCCGCCATAGGCTGCGAGCGCGGCAGCCTGATTGGCCTCCGCGGAGAGAAGGCCGGATTGCGGGATCATTTTCGGGTCGGACGCCATTGTCATGACGCCGTTTTACGCAAGAGGCCCGAGTGGTTCAACCCGGGGAACACTCTAGTAGTCGCTGCGATCCGGCAACTGGCCGTCATGGGCGAGGTCGCCGAAGCGGGTGACCGAGGCATCGAAGTGCAGCTCGACCGTGCCGGTCGGACCGTGGCGCTGCTTGCCGATGATGACTTCGGCCCGGCCGACCGTGCGTTCCATGTCGGCCTGCCATTTGGCGTGCTCCTCGGTGCCAGGGCGAGGCTCTTTCATGGCGAGGTAATATTCCTCGCGGAACACGAACAGCACGACGTCGGCGTCCTGCTCGATCGAGCCGGATTCGCGCAGGTCCGAGAGCTGCGGCCGTTTGTCGTCACGCGATTCCACCTGACGCGAGAGCTGCGACAGCGCGATCACGGGGACGTTGAGCTCCTTCGCCAGCGCCTTCAGGCTGGTCGTGATCTCCGTGATTTCCTGCACGCGGCTGTCGCTGGCGCGCTTACCCGAGCCGGACAACAGCTGAATGTAGTCGATCACCAGGAGGTCGAGGCCCTTCTGGCGCTTGAGCCGCCGGGCGCGCGCCATCAGCTGCGCGATCGACAGGCCGCCGGTGGCGTCGACATAGAACGGCAGCGATTGCAGCTCGATCGAGACCTGCCGGATCTTTTCGAAATCGGCTTCCGAGATGCCGCCGCGGCGGATGTGGGAGGAGGGAATGCCGGTGCGCTCGGCCACGATACGCGTGGCGAGCTGGTCGGCCGACATTTCGCAGGAGAAGAACCCGATCACGCCGCCATTGGCGGCTTTCATGGTGCCGTCCGCCTGCAGTTCCGGAACGTAGGCCTGGGCGACGTTGTAGGCGATGTTGGTCGCAAGCGAGGTCTTGCCCATGCCGGGACGTCCCGCCACGATGATGAGGTCGGAGTGCTGCAAGCCGCCCATCTTGGTGTCGAGGTCGCGCAGGCCCGTCGAGATGCCCGACAGCTTTCCGTCGCGCTGGAATGCTTTCGCCGCAAGATCGACGGCGACCGTCAGCGCCTGCGAGAATTTCTGGAAGCCGCCGTCATAGCGGCCGGACTCGGCGAGTTCGTAGAGGCGGCGCTCGGCGTCCTCGATCTGCGCCCGCGGCTGGAAATCGACCGGCGCATCATAGGCGACATTGACCATGTCCTCGCCGATGCCGATCAGGTCGCGCCGCAACGACAGGTCATAGATGGTGCGGCCGTAGTCCTGGGCATTGATGATGGTGGTCGCTTCGGCCGCGAGCCGCGCCAGATATTGCCCGATGGTCATGCCGCCGACGTCGGTATCGGCGGGGAGGAAGGTCTTCAGCGTGACGGGCGTCGCGATCTTGCCCATCCGGATCAGGCTGCCGGCGGTCTCGAAGATGGTCTGGTGCAGCGGCTCGAAGAAATGCTTCGCCTCCAGAAAGTCGGAGACGCGGTAGAAGGCGTCGTTGTTGACCAGGATCGCGCCCAGGAGGCTCTGTTCGGCCTCGATATTATGCGGTGCGCTCCGATAGGCGGGAGTCCCGGCGTCGGGCGCGAGTTTGAGAACGTTCGAATCAGTCAGGGCCATGGTCGGACGTGCTTAGCAATTTTCTTGGGCGGATGCGGGGCGCGATAAAGCGCCGCCTCGGCCCAAAGCGGAAGCAAAAGCTGACCGCTATCAACCGCTCAGTGAAAATGGTGGATGATTGGTAGCCGCAGCACGCCCCGCGCTTGACGGATTTTCGCGGAACCGGGAGCAGCCGCAACCGCGCCACGGAAAAATGCTCAAGTCGTGAACCTTATGGATTGGCGCATAGACCCATCGAAGAACGCGCGAATTGACGCACGCTGGGAGCCTTCGGCTCTGCTTCAGACCAGCAGGAGGTAGACCAGCGCAACCAGGGCCGCCCCGACGCCGGTGACGATCAGGGCGTAATCGGTGCGGAGGTCGTCCTGCACGTCGAATGAGGTTTGGGTCTCTTTGCTCATGGCGACGATCTAAGTCAGGTCCGACCGGACTTATGTGAAACAGATCACATCTTCCCGGATTCTTTCGGGGTAGAGCCGGAACGGGCCGGCGGGCAGGGGGTTATCCCCGACGCGCCAGCGGGAAGACGAGGCAAGCAATGCGGCCAGAACGGCAGCAGCAGATATGGCGGAGCGAAGCAGGCAGCCGACTCTGGCTCGCGGGACTGATCGCGGCCATGGAGCACGCCGCGCGGCCTGAAGTGCGGCGTCAGCCGGTCGCACCCGAGCTCCTCGTCGAATTGCGGGCACAACTGGCGTTAAACGCCTCTTTTCGGCTCTCCCAGATTTCGACCCTGCGTCACTAGAGCATGATCCGGAAAAGTGTGCAGCGGTTTTCCGAAAAGATCATGCTCAAACAATAACCTAAAGCGCGATGACGATTCATCCTAATCTCATCGCGCTTTTAGAGCTTATTCACCCGCCAGCTTCAGCCTGGGCTTGGCGCCGCCCTCGAGGGACCGTAGCCGGGTTTCTTCGCGCGTGACGTAGTCGCGCGTGATCGGCACCACGCCCTGGCGACGGGTGAGCTGGATCTGGAAGTTCATCATCGCCTGCTTGCGGAAGGTCATTTCGCAGGCCGCCAGGTAGAACTCCCACATCAACGCGAAGCGCTCGTCGTAGAGCTGCACGGCCTCCTCGCGCCGCGCCATGAAGCGTTCCCTCCAGGCTTTCAGCGTCTCGGCGTAGTGCAGGCGCAGGATCTCGATGTCGCAGACCAGCAGGCCCGCCCGCTCGATCGCCGGCAGCACCTCGGACAGAGCGGGGATGTAGCCGCCGGGGAAGATGTATTTGGCGATCCAGGGATTGGTCGAGTCCGGCCCCTGCGAGCGGCCGATCGAGTGCAGCAGCATGACACCGTCCTCGCTCAGGAGTTCGGCGCAGCGCTGGAAGTAGGTGTCGTAGAAGCGGGCGCCGACATGCTCGAACATGCCGACCGAGACGATGCGGTCGAATGGGCCGTCGATGTCGCGGTAGTCCTGGAGCAGGAATTTGGCCGAGCCCGCCAGGCCCTTTTCGGCGGCGCGCGCATTGGCGATCTGCAATTGCTCGGTCGACAGCGTGATGCCGGTGACGTCGGCGCCCGCGATCTCGGCGAGATAGAGCCCGAGCCCGCCCCAGCCCGAGCCGATGTCGAGCACGCGCTGGCCGCCTCTGACGAGCAGCTTTGCGGCGATGTGCCGCTTTTTGGCGAGCTGCGCATCGTCGAGCGTCGTCTCCGGCGTCTCGAAATAGGCGCAGCTATATTGCTTGTCGGCATCGAGGAAGAGCGAATAGAGCCGGGCGTCGAGATCGTAGTGGTGCGCCACATTGCTGCGGGCGCGCGAGCGCGGATTGAACTGCTTCAGGTGGCGCGTCAGATAGCGCAGGTGCCACCACGGTTTTGCCCACTGCGGCAATAGGTCGGGTTGATCGAGCAGGATCGCGAGGGCATCGGCTATGGTGCCGCGTTCGACCACGAACTCGCCGTCCATATAGGCCTCGCCAAGTCCGAGCTCGGGATTGATGAGGATCTTGCGCTCCGCGTCCGCGGTCATGAAGCGCACCGCGACCGGTTCGCCAGAGCCGTCGCCGACAGTGAACGTCGCCCCGCTTGCGCTGGTCAGCATCATCGACCCGCGGCGGATGAATTGAGACAGGAATCTACGCAACAAACGGTCCATCGACACCTTCCTCTCGAGCGGACCCGAAGAGATGCGACTAACCCGGCCTTACATTTGACGCTCAGGGTCCCGCTCGGGTTCCTATGCGTTTGCATCTAAATCTAGGGGAGCAGGTCCGGCTCCGCTATTGCGCTGTGTTCAAAGCCGATATTCGAAAAGCGCTTAATCACATCCTTGCGCGCGGACCTGCTTCCATTCGCGGCTCAATCGGCTAAAAGGTGACCGCCGCCGCGCTGGATGCCGGCTGCACCTCTCGGAATTCAATGGAGATGATGGGAAATGTCGAGCCGAGCGCTCAGCCTCGCGACGGTACTGCTTCTGATCGGCTTCGGCGCGACCGATACCGTTCTTGCGCAGGCAACGAACCTCGAGGCCGGCAAGTCTCCGTCCCAGCTCTTCGCGCAGACCTGCAATGCCTGCCACAAGAGCCCCCGCGGGCTTCTGAAGTCCGTGGCGCCGGGGTCGCTGCCGGGCTTCCTGCGCCAGCACTACACCACGAGCCCGGACATGGCGGGCATCCTCGCCTCCTACCTCGTCTCCAACGGTGCCACCGATACCCGCTACCAGGCCAAGGACGGCAGGGACAAGAAGGACGGCGCCAAGGATAGGGAAGCCAATACGGCTCCGGGCCAGTCCGAACATCAGGGCCGCCGTCAGCGCTCGCAGGAGGCCGCCAAGCCGGAGGGCGAGGGGGCCGCTCCGGCGGCCGAGGGCGCGCGCCAGAAGCGTGCTGCGCGGCCGGCCGAGGACGGCGCGAAGTCCGAGGGCCAGGCAGCACCGGAGGGACGCAAGGCCAAGCGCCGAGGCAAGCCCGGGACTGAGGAAGCACCGAAGATCGACGCCGCCGCGCCGGCCACTGAAGACAAGAAGAGCGAGCCGAAGGTCGAGTCAAAGCCTGAGACGGCCAAGCCCGACAGCGCCAAGGTCGAGCCGGGTCGTGACGAGGCCAAGCCCGACAGCAGCAAGGCATCCGAGAAGCCCGCCGAGGCCAAGCCTGATAGCGCGAAGGTCGAGCCGCGCGGCAGCGAAGCTCCAGCGCTGCGCCCCGATCCGGTCCCGCAGGTGACGCCGTCCGCACCAGCCGTCGTGAAGCCGGCCGAGCCGGCCGCGCCGAAGCCGGCAGAAGAGGCCGCTCCCAAGCCAGCCGCGCCTGCCGCCAGTTCCGAACCGGCACCCGCGGTCAAACCGCAGGAATCGGCGCCGCCCGCGACCGCTGCAGCCCCGCCTGCAGCGCCAGCCGAATCCTCCGGCCTGCCGGCGCCGCCGATCTCGCGCTAAGCCAATCCACACATTTTCCGATCGACAGGCGGAGGCCGCGCATCGCGGCCTCCGCACCGTCTTGACCGATGGTAGAGTGCGGCTCTAGAGTAATACTCTAGGAGATCTCGATGACGGCGAGCATGCGTGATGATCTGTTGGAGGCGGGACTAATCGTATTCGACCGCGTCGGCTTCGAGGCTGCGACGGTGGCCGCGATCCGCACCCGGGCGCGCGCCTCCAATGGCAGCTTCTTTCATGCCTTCGGATCGAAGAAGGAGCTCGCCGGTGCGCTGTTCCTGGAGGTGCTGCGGCACTATCACGCCGCGGTGCTGGCTGCGCTCGATCCCGTGCCCGATGCGGAGCAGGGTATCGATCGCCTGATCCGGGCGCATCTCGACTGGGTCGTCACCAGCCGGCGCGAGGCGCGCTATCTCTTCGAGATCTCGCGCAGCGAATGGGGCGAGGACGTGCGCGACGGCCAGCGCGCGCAGAACGCGCGCCTCGGCGAAGGCATCGAGCGCTGGCGCGCGCCGCTGGTCGCGCGCGGCGAGCTGCTGCCGATGACGCCGGTGATGTTCGTCAGCCAGCTGATCGGCCCGGCCCAGATCTTCTGCCGCGCCTTTCTGTCGGGACGCGAACGCGCTGATCCGCGCATCGAGGCCGACACGCTGATCGCCTGCGCCATCCGTGCGCTACGGCCACTCGATCGCATCGACAAACAATAGGGAGAGACAGCATGCGAGCCGAAGCGGACCCCGAATTCGCCGCCGTTGCCGAGCGCATCCACGCCAATGTCGGCCAGCAGGGCTTTATGAATCTGGTCGGCGCCGAGCTGTCCGAATTGTCGCGCGGCACCTGCACGATCGCCGTGGAGCGCCGGCCGGAGCTGCTTCAGCAGCACGGCTTCTTCCATGGCGGCGTGACCGCCTTCCTGGTCGACAACGCCACGACGATCGCTGCCGCCACCTCGCGCGGCCAGCCGGCGCTGACGGCGGAATACAAGCTCAATTTGTTGTCGCCCGCGGTCGGCGAGAAGCTGATCTGCCGGGCAAGAGTGATCAAGCCGGGCCGTCAGGTTGCCGTGGTCGCGGCCGACGTGTTCTGCGTCAGCGATGGCGTCGAGAAGCATACGGCAACCGCGCTCGCTTCGATCGCGATGCTCAGCGAGGACGTCGCCGCCAAAACGAAAAGCCCAGCCGCCTGAAGCGACAGGGGTGATCCATTCTCTGTTGTCATTGCCGGGCCTGGCCCGGCAATCCATCTTCCTGAGCAAACTCTCTTGATGGATGCGCGGATCACGCCCGCGCATGACGAGCTGTACGTGCTGCTTACTTCTCTTCCGCAGCCGGCGCCGGCTCGACCTCCTCGTGCTGGGCTTCCGGATCGAAGAACTCGCCGGCCGCGGCGATCGCCTCGGCGGCGGCGTCGCGGTCCTCGTTGCGGGTCGAGATGTCCTCGCCGCGGTTGATGCGCTCGGCTTCGTCCTGGCTGCGCGCGACCGTCACGGTGATCTCGACCTCGACCTCGGGGTGAACGGCGACGGTGACCGTGTGCTTGCCGATGGTCTTGATCGGCGCGTCGAGCTGCACCTGCGGACGGTCGAGGTGGACGCCGTCGGTCTCGAACGCGGCGACGAGGTCGCGCACCGTGACCGAGCCGAACAGCTGGCCGGCTTCGGAGGCCTGACGGATCACGATGATGTTCTTGCCCTCGATCTTCTCGGCGACCTTGGACGCCTCGCCCTTGGCCTGGAGGTTGCGGGCCTCGAGCTCGGCCTTCATGCCGTCATACTTGGCACGGTTGTCGGTGGTGGCGCGCAGCGCCTTGCCGCGCTTGAGCAGGAAATTGCGGGCATAGCCGTCGCGAACCTTCACGACTTCACCCATCTGGCCGAGCTTGTTGACGCGTTCCAGCAAAATGACTTCCATATTCGTTCTCCTTTGAAGTGGTCTGAGTTTCAGTTTTCGGGGTTGGACTTAAGGTGTTGGCAGTGGCGGGGGCTGCCGGCTGCGCAGGAAGCGCTCGCGGAAGCCGAACACGGCATCCGCAAGACCGAGGATCACCATCGCGATTACGGGCCATCCGAACACGACGACGACGGCGTAGGTCGAGCCGAGCCAGAAGGTGCGGCTCTTCAGTGTCAGCGTCAGCGTATGCAGCACCGCGAAACCGGTCAGCGCATAGCCCATCATCAGTGCGGCCGTAGTGATCTGCGCGACGATCGCGAGCAGCCCGCCGGTGAAGCAGAAGGCGAGTGCGATGCAGAGCGCCACGAGCGTCATCGGCGGCAGCTCGGCCGTCTTCATGTCCGGCCAGGGACGACGCAGCCGGCCCGACGTCGCCGTCACCTTGGCGCTGAGCCAGAGGTTGAGAGTCAGCGTCATCATCGCGACGATGGTGGCGGCGGCCGGTGCGATGCGCACCAGCGCGTCGACGAACTGGCTGGCTTCGCCCGAGGTTTGCGGGTCGGCGGTGCGCAGAAGGCGCATCAGGCCGCGCCGCAGCGTGCCGGTGATGGTCTCGGCGTCGGTGCCGAGCGTGAGCAGGGCGGCGATCGTGGTCAGCGCGGCAAAACCTGCGATCCAGAGCAGGATGCGGCCGACCGGATACCACTCGATCTCGGGCTCGGCCGGCGGCTCGGCGGCGGAGGCGTCTGGCCCGACGCTTCCGACCTGCCGACCGAGCAGGACGAGGTGGCCGAGCCACCAGGCCGGCAATGCGACGGTGACGGCGAAGGCGATGCAATAGGGCAGGCCGAACAGGGCGCCGAGGCCGATTGCGGCGGCAATGCCGCCGAGGCTCGCGCACAGCGGCCCCCAGCCGATCGCGGCGACCATCAGCGGCAGCGGTGCGAGATAGAACAGGACGAGCGAGATCAGCGCGCCAGAGATGATCGAGGCGAACATCAGGGCCGACGCGGCGCCGGCGATCAGGGCTATCAGTCCAAAGGCCATCATCAGCTGTCCCGCTCCCTTCGAGCGGTTAGAGGCATCGTTTGCCCCAACCATCGGCGACCGGACGACCCGGAAGCCTTATGCGTTCAGATCAGTTTACGACCGGCGGCTCAATGGCCGCCGGTCGAATTGGTCGTATCAGCGAATGACGTAGGGCAATAGGCCCAGGAACCGCGCGCGCTTGATGGCGCGGGCGAGCTCACGCTGCTTCTTCGCGGACACCGCGGTGATGCGGCTCGGCACGATCTTGCCGCGCTCGGAGACGTAACGCATCAGGAGCTTGGAGTCCTTGTAGTCGATCTTGGGAGCATTGGCGCCCGTGAACGGGCAGCTCTTGCGACGACGGAAAAACGGACGGCGTGCACCAGCTTCAGCCATTGATCTTACTCCCCATCCGTCGTGGTTTCAGCTTCTTCGCGCGGGCGGCGCGGGCCGCGGTCACCGCGGAAGCCGCCCTCGCGCTCGCCACGGAAGCCGCCTTCACGCTCGCCGCGGAAGCCACCGCCGCGGTCGTCACGCTCGCGATCACGATCGGCCTTGCGCATCATCGCGGACGGGCCTTCCTCGAGTTCTTCGACGCGGACGCTGAGATAGCGGATCACGTCTTCGCTGATGCGCTCCTGGCGCTCGATCTCGGCGATCGCCGCGGACGGCGCGTCGATGTTGAGCAGCACGAAGTGCGCCTTGCGGTTCTTGTTCATGCGGTAGGTGAGGGAGCGAACGCCCCAATTTTCGGTCTTGGTGACCTTGCCGCCGAGACCCTCGACGATACCGGTCATCTGCGCAGTCAGCTCTTCGACTTGCTGCGGGCTCGCGTCCTGACGCGCGAGAAAAACATGCTCGTAAAGAGGCATGGAAGTCCTTTCCTCATGTTGGCGCATCGCCCGGCGTCAAACCCTTAAGAGACCTTCGGAAAGGACTCTGGGATCAAGCTCAGAAGGCGGAAACACGGGACGACGGGCCGACTGGCCCTGCCACACCAAAATCACGAATGATTTGCTGAGACCGTCCGTTCAGCTCCCGGCCGGGGTCTGCGGATGCGCGCCTTATACGGATTTTGGCCGGCTTTGCAAGGTTGGGGGCCAAGTCTCGGCCTGGACCGCCCGTAGGCGGTGGTCATCACCCTCAAATCTTACCGGCTTGATTTAAATCTTACCGGCTTGATTTATTTGTTTGTATAGCATACAAAGAATACAGCGGGAGGATCCAATGGCAGACAATTCTGCCCATGCTCCGTTCGAACCGGGTGCCGGCGACCCCAAGCATGCCGCGCGCGCCACGCGCGCGGCCGGCCGCAAGATGCGGTCGCTGCTCTTGGATGCTGCGAGCCCGCTGTTCCGGGAGCGGGGACTTTCGGGCACGGCGATCACCGACATCGCGGCCGCGGCGGACGCGTTCCCGAGCCAGATCACCTATTACTTCCGCACCAAGGAGGCGCTGTTCGTCGAATGCGCCTGCCGCGAGCTGCTGTATTTGGCGCGCGCGACGGAGCAGGCGGCGCTGAAGACGCGCACGCCGCAGGAATACACGCACGCGCTGGCCGAGACGGTCACGGCGAGTGATTCGGTCGCCTTCTTTGCCGAAGCCCTGACACTGACGCGGCGGCGCCAAGATCTCGCGCCACTGGTCGAGCGCACCATCGAGCGCCTGCACAGCGAGGGCGCACGGGCCTATGCGAGCCAGGTCGCTCGGCATGGCTGGCGCTCCCTGCGCGCGCCCGACGAAAGCTCGCGGCGGTTCTGGGCCGTCGCCATCGGCGTCATCCTCGAAGGCTACGCCATGGGCCGTTCGTCCGAGGAACTCTGCGCCGAGATGCTGCGCGTGCTCGGTGAGCAGGCGAAATCCACGGGCGAGGCGGCGCGCCTGCGTCTCGTCGAGCAGCACGACGCATCGACCACTTCGGATGGGGAGAGTTAGGCCATGACCGCGCTTCGCATGCGTGCCCGCGATTTCCTGACCGACGAACAATTGGCCGACGTGCGCCAGCGCGTAACCTGGAAGGGCGTCGCACTGATCGTGCATGCCTGGGCGCTGATCGTAGGCGCGATCGCTCTGGTCGCATGGTGGCCCAATCCGCTGACATACATTCTCGCCGTCGCCATCATCGGCTCGCGCCAGCTTGGACTTGCCATCCTCATGCATGACGGCGCGCATGGCTGCCTGTCCGCCGACGAGAAAACCAATCTGGCGCTGAGCCAGTGGTTCTGTGCCTATCCGCTGTTTGCGGAGACGCGGAGCTACCGGCGCTATCACTTGCAGCATCACGCGCGCACCCAGCAGGAGGACGATCCCGATCTCGTGCTATCGGCGCCGTTTCCGATCACCAAGCTGAGCTATCGCCGCAAGTTCATTCGCGACATCACCGGACAGACCGGCTACCAGCAGCGCAAGGCGCAATTGCTCAACGCGCTCGCCCCGAACGACTGGCCATGGCGGCAGCGTGCGGCGCATTTCTGGGAGAAGCTCGGCCCGCAATGTGTGGTGAACGCGATCATGTTTGCGGCGCTCGCGGCGGCCGGCGTGTGGTGGGCCTATCCGTTGCTATGGCTGGTGCCACTGCTGACCTGGATGATGGTCATTACCCGTATCCGCAACATCGCCGAGCACGCCGTCGTCCCTGACAGCAATGACCCCTTGCGCAACACCCGCACCACGCATGCCAATTTTCTCGAGCGCCTGTTCATTGCGCCGTACTACGTGAACTATCATCTCGAGCATCACCTCTTGTTCTACGTGCCCTGCTACAATTTGCCGAAGGTGCATCGCCTGCTGAGCGCCAGCCGGCATGCCGGCCGCATGGAGGTGCAGCCGGGCTACGCCGCGGTGCTGCGGCTCGCCACCGCGAAGCCGAACCGGGATGATCGGCCGGGGCAACTGGTCAACAGCGCGCGCCGCGCGCGGGCGGGGGCAGAGGTCGACGCCAACCAGACGGCCGGCGGATTCTAGGAAGCCACATCCCCGGTTGAATGCCGGCCAGGGTTCCCATCTTGGCTTGACAGTCCGACCCCGGACAGTGTCTACGGCCCCCTTTGGAGCGTGATCCGGAACCTTGGCCCAAGGCCGCGCGTAATCGGCTGCCGGTTCTCGTGAGGATCACGCCCGACAAGCAGGGAGCGCCGATGACGGCAGCATTCACATTTCCGGGGCAGGGGTCCCAGGCGGTTGGCATGGGCAAGGCCCTGGCCAACGCCTTTCCAGTGGCGCGCGCCGTGTTCGACGAGGTCGATGCCGCGCTCGGGGAGAAATTGACGGCGACCATATGGGATGGTCCGGCCGAGATCCTCCAGCTCACCGAAAACGCCCAGCCGGCGCTGATGGCGGTCTCGGTCGCTACTCTGCGCGTGCTGGAGAGCGAAGCCGGTTTTTCCGTCGGGCGGGACGCGGCCTTCGTCGCTGGCCACTCGCTTGGTGAATATTCGGCGCTGGCTGCTGCCGGCAGCCTGACCATCTCCGATACTGCGCGGCTGCTTCGCACCCGCGGTCTCGCAATGCAAAAAGCCGTCCCGGTCGGCGCCGGTGCGATGGCCGCGCTGCTGGGCCTCGACTACGAGGCCGTCATGGAGATCGCCCATGAGGCGGCGCAGGGGCAGGTCTGCCAGGCCGCCAACGACAATGGCGGTGGGCAGGTGGTGGTCTCCGGCGACAAGACAGCGGTCGATCGCGCCGTCGAGATCGCCAAAACCAAGGGCGCCAAGCGCGCGATGCTGTTGCCGGTGTCCGCGCCGTTCCATTGCAAGCTGATGCAGCCGGCCGCCGACGCCATGGCGGAGGCGCTCGCGAAGGTCACGATCAAGGCGCCGGCCGCGCCGCTGGTGTCGAACGTGCTCGCGAGCGCCATTAGCGACCCCGACGAGATCCGTCGCCGCCTGGTCGAGCAGGTCACCGGCACGGTGCGCTGGCGCGAGTCGGTTGCCTATATGGCAGGGCAGGGCGTCACCCGCTTCTTCGAGATCGGCGCCGGCAAGGTACTGACCGGTCTCGTCAAGCGCATTGCGGACGGTGCCGTCGGCGTTGCTGTCGGCGGTCCCAACGATATTGCCGCCGCCAAGGATGCCTTGGCCGCCGCGAAGCAGGGTTGAGGGAGTTATCGATGTTCGATCTGACTGGCAGGAAGGCGCTCGTCACCGGCGCGACCGGCGGTATCGGCGGCGCGATCGCGCTGGCGCTGCACGCGCAGGGCGCTACCGTTGCGATTTCCGGAACGCGCAAGGAAGTGCTGGATGAGCTCGCCGGCAAGCTCGGCGAGCGCGCCTTTGTGTTGCCCTGCAATCTCTCCAAGGCCGATGAGGTCGAAGCGCTGGTGCCCGCTGCGGAAGCCGCGATGGGACAGGTCGACATCCTCATCGCCAATGCCGGCATCACCCGCGACAATCTCTTCGTGCAACTCCGTGACGAGGATTGGGAGGAGGTCATCAACGTCAATCTGACCGCGACCTTCCGCTTGGCACGCGCCGCCACCAAGCTGATGATGCGCAAGCGCTTCGGCCGCATCATCGCCATCACCTCGGTGGTCGGCGTCACCGGCAATCCCGGACAGGGCAATTACACCGCCTCGAAGGCGGGCCTGATCGGCATGATCAAGACGCTCGGTGCCGAATACGCCAAGCGCGGCGTGACCGCCAATTGCATCGCGCCAGGCTTTATCAAGACGCCGATGACGGATGCGCTCAACGACAAGCAGCGCGAAACGATTCTGACCAAGGTTCCGGCTGCCCGTCTGGGCACGCCCGAGGACATCGCGGCGGCCGCCGTGTACCTGAGTTCGAACGAAGCAGCCTACGTCACCGGCCAGACCATCCACGTCAACGGCGGCATGGCTATGATCTAAGCCCTCATTCCGCACTGCCCACATGGGCGGCGCGGGATGCGGCAAACGGCCGTTTCCGGAGCGAAATGAGGCTTGTAGTCAAGGCAATTGAAGTATGATAACCGGACCTTCAACGGATGGGCAAAGAACGCCATTGCAGGTTTTTGAAACCCTGTATATTGGCGATGGGGAGCCTTGGCCGTCGTTCGCCGGGCCCTGTATCGGTTAGGATGGGGCCAAATCAAAGTTCGTAAGCGAAGGCAAGTAACACGACCACGACGGCTCGTATCGTCCCGGGGGGTCGGGTCTACAGGGAACAACACGAGGTTAAGCAATGAGTGACATTGGCGAGCGGGTTAAGAAGATCGTGGTCGAACACCTTGGTGTTGAACCCGAGAAGGTTGTCGACAACGCGAGCTTCATCGATGACCTCGGCGCCGACAGTCTGGACACCGTCGAGCTGGTGATGGCGTTCGAAGAGGAATTCGGTTGCGAGATTCCGGACGACGCTGCGGAAACGATTCTCACCGTCGGCGATGCCACGAAGTTTCTCGAGAAGAACGCGAAGAGCTAAGGCTCTTCATTTTCGCGGGGACAACATTGAAACCGGACGGGCCGCTTCGCAGCGGCCAGCCGGTTTCTTGTTATTGGCCGTGAATCTTTCGATGCGGAGTTTTCGGATATGAGGCGGGTTGTCGTCACGGGTCTCGGCATGGTCTCGCCACTCGGCTGTGGCGTCGAACCGACCTGGAAACGCATCCTCAACGGCGAGAGCGGTGCGCGCAGGATCGCGAGCTTCGACGTCTCCGATCTCCAGACCAAGATCGCCTGCACGGTCGTGCGCGGCGACGGGACCAACGACACCTTCAATCCCGACAAGTGGATGGAGCCGAAAGACCAGCGCAAGGTCGACGACTTCATCATCTTCGGCATGGCCGCAGCCGGCCAGGCGCTCGACGACGCCAACTGGCATCCCGAGACTGAAGAGGACAAGTGCGCGACCGGCACCATGATCGGGTCCGGCATCGGCGGCCTCAACGGCATTGCCGATACGGCGATCCTGCTCAAGGAGCGCGGACCGCGCCGGGTGTCGCCGTTCTTCATTCCGGGACGCCTGATCAATCTCGCCTCCGGCTATGTCTCGATCGCGCACGGGCTGAAGGGACCGAACCATTCGGTGGTCACGGCCTGTTCGACCGGCGCGCATGCGGTCGGCGATGCCGCCCGCCTGATCGCGCTCGGCGATGCCGACGTCATGGTGGCCGGCGGCGCGGAATCGCCGATCTGCCGCATCGGCATTGCCGGCTTCAATGCCGCGCGCGCGCTATCGACTGGTTTCAACGAGACGCCCGAGAAGGCTTCGCGTCCCTATGACAAGGACCGCGACGGCTTCGTGATGGGCGAGGGCGCCGGCGTCCTGGTGCTCGAGGAGCTCGAGCACGCCAGGCGCCGTGGCGCGAAGATCTACGCCGAGGTGATCGGCTACGGCCTCTCCGGCGATGCTTATCACATCACCTCACCGTCGCCCGATGGCGATGGCGGCTTCCGTAGCATGTCGGCAGCGCTCAAGCGCGCCGGTCTCACGGCATCCGATCTCGACTACATCAATGCGCACGGCACCTCGACACCGCTCGGCGACGAGATCGAGCTTGGTGCGGTGGAGCGCCTGCTAGGCAATGCCGCCTCCAAGGTCGCGATGTCCTCGACCAAGTCGTCGACCGGTCATCTCCTCGGCGCGGCCGGTGCGATCGAAGCGATCTTCGCCATTCTCGCGATTCGCGATAATGTCGTGCCGCCCACCATTAACCTCGACAATCCGTCGGTCGAGACCGCGATCGATCTCGTGCCGCACAAGGCGAAGAAGCGTGAGGTCAACGTCGCATTGTCGAACTCTTTTGGTTTTGGTGGCACCAATGCGTCGGTGATCGTCCGGCGTTTGGCCAGTTAGTTTGCGTTTGAGACGAATCCACCGTTTTGCCGTATTCGGCGATAGTCATAGAAGTGGGCGCGTGCATTTGGCTCGGCAAGGTGATTGTCAGGCCGCGATTGAACCGGCAGGATTCAGGTTGCTTCGATGAGTGAAAGGCCGCCCATTTCGCCCCGGAGTCCGCGGGCAGCGCTCGAGCCCGAGCAGGTCCCGCCGCCGCCGAAGCGATCGGAACGCGCGCGCAATCCCTTCGTGGTGGTCGGCAACGCCATCATCACCCTGGTGTTGATTGCCATGCTCGGCGCCGGCGGGGTCTATTATTACGGGCGGCAGGTGTTGGAAGCACCCGGGCCGCTTAGGGAAGATAAGATCGTCAACATCCCGCAGCGCGCGGGCAAGCGCGACATCGCCGAGACATTGAACCGGGAAGGCGTCACCGACATCAATCCGTGGGTGTTCATCGCCAGCGTCGCCGCGCTGAAGGCGAGTTCGGACCTCAAGCCCGGTGAGTATTCGTTCCAGAAGAACGCCTCCTTGCGCGACGTCATCGCCACCATCGTCGAGGGCAAGGTGGTGCAGCATGCCGTGACGATCCCGGAAGGCCTGACCTCCGAGCAGATCGTGGCGCGGCTGTCCGACAACGACATCTTCACCGGCAGCGTGCGCGAGCTGCCGCGCGAGGGCACGTTGTTGCCGGAGACCTACAAGTTCCCGCGCGGCACCACGCGCGAGCAGGTGATCCAGCGCATGCAGCAGGCGCACAAGCGCGTGCTGGCCGAGATCTGGGAGCGCCGCAGCCAGGACATTCCGGTGAAGACGCCGGAGCAGCTGGTGACGCTGGCGTCCATCGTCGAAAAGGAGACCGGCAAGCCGGACGAGCGCAGCCGCGTCGCTGCCGTGTTCGTCAACCGCCTGAAGCAACGGATCAAGCTGCAGTCCGATCCCACGATCATCTATGGCCTCGTCGGCGGCAAGGGCACGCTGGGCCGTCCGATCAAGCGCAGCGAGATCACGCAGCCATCGCCCTACAACACCTATGTGATCGAAGGCCTGCCGCCGGGGCCGATCTCCAATCCGGGCCGCGCCTCGCTCGAGGCCGCCGCCAACCCGGCCCGCACCCGCGATCTCTATTTCGTCGCGGACGGCACTGGCGGGCACGCCTTCACCGAGACCTACGACGCGCACCAGAAGAACGTTACGAAACTCCGCGCGATGGAGAAGCAGATCCAGAACGACACGGTCGAGCCGGCCGAGGACGTGCAGCCGCCGGCTGCTGCTGCGCCGGCCGCCACCGATCCGCCGACCGCGACGACGCCGGCGCGGCCCAACCAGCAGAAAAAGCAACCATCACGGCCCGCTGGTCCCGCACCGGCCCGGCAGGGCGCGGTGCAGTCCTCGCCGCCGGTGGTCCAGCGCTAGGTTGGCGCAGACCTGCCCGCGGACATTGCGGATTCCACTTTCCGGCAAAATAGTCTTAAGATTCGCGTGGCTTGATGGCCTCGCGAATCCCGTGTTTCTGGAGAATTTCAACCGATGGCGCTGTCGTCCATGACCGGCTTTGCCCGAAGCCACGGCGCGAGCGGGCCGTACACGTTCGAATGGGAATTGAAGTCGGTCAACGCCAAGGGCTTTGACCTCAGGGTGCGGCTGCCGCAGGGGTTCGATGAGCTCGAGGCCCACGCCAAGAAGCGCGCCGGTGAGCTGCTCGCGCGCGGCACCGTCTACGCCAATCTCAACGTCAAGCGCACCAACGCCGCCGCCACGGTCCGCGTCAATGAGGACGTGCTCAACGCCGTGCTGAAGGCGGCCGCACTGATCTCCGGCAAGGTCGACGCGGTCGCGCCGAGCATCGATGGCCTGCTCGCCATCAAGGGCGTCGTCGAGGTCGCCGAACCCGAGGGCGACGAAGAGGAGGACAAGGCCGCGCGCGCCGCCGCAGTGGAGGCGTTCGACAAAGCGCTCGCCGATCTCGTCGAGATGCGCAAGCGCGAGGGTACCTCGCTGGGGCAGATCCTGACCCAGCGGGTCGACGAGATCGAGCAATTGGCGAAGAAAGCCGAGGCTGCGCCCGGCCGCAAACCGGAGGCGATCAAGGCGAAGCTCACTGAGCAGATCGCTAGCCTGCTCGACACCTCCGATCGTTTCGATGCCGATCGCCTGATGCAGGAGGCGATCCTGATCGCAACCAAGGCCGACATCCGCGAGGAGCTCGACCGCATCGCCTCGCACATTGCGCAGGCGCGCGAGCTGATCGGTAAGGGCGGTCCGATCGGCCGCAAGCTCGATTTCCTGGCGCAGGAGTTTCACCGCGAGGTCAACACCTGCTGCTCGAAGTCGAACGACATCGAGCTCACCAATACGGGACTTGCCATGAAGAACGTGGTCGAGCAATTCCGCGAGCAGGTCCAGAATCTGGAGTGATCGATGACGACGGGCGGTCACGGAACTGACGGTGTCGAGCGCCGCGGATTGATGTTCGTGCTGTCCTCGCCCTCGGGCGCGGGCAAGACGACGCTGTCGCGTCTCCTGATCGAGCGGATGCCCGGCTTGAAAATGTCGGTCTCGGCGACCACGCGCGAGATGCGGCCGGGCGAGGTCAACGGCAAGGATTATTCGTTCGTCGATAAGCCGACGTTCGAAGCGATGGTGAAGGCCGGCGAGCTCCTGGAATGGGCGACGGTGTTCGACAACAGCTACGGCACGCCACGCGGACCGGTCGAGGCGGCGCTCTCGGCGGGGCAGGACGTGCTGTTCGACATCGACTGGCAGGGCACGCAGCAGCTACGCGAAAAGGCGCGCGCCGACGTCGTCAGCGTGTTCATCCTGCCGCCCTCGGCGGCCGATCTCGAAAAGCGCCTGCACTCGCGCGCGCAGGATTCCGACGCGGTGATCCGCAAGCGGATGAGCCGCGCCAGTCACGAGATGAGCCACTGGGCCGAGTACGACTACATCGTCATCAACCACGACGTCGACCAGGCCTTCGCCGAGGTGCAGTCGATCCTGAAGGCCGAACGCCTCAAGCGCGAGCGGCGGATTGGCCTCGTAGGCTTCGTGCGAACTTTGCAAGGTCAGCTTCAAGGTTAGGCCGCGACAGGCGCGGCCCTTCCTTCGCCAGCTGTTCCAGCATGGTCGTGATGACATCGACGTCGACCGCATCCTGGTCGCGGCCTGCCGGCGCCTCATCGCGATCCTCGCCAATCTCGTTGGTGACTAGCTTGGGCGCAGCAGCCCGATCGAACAACTTGATCTCGACCTCGGCCGGCTTGATCTCGTCGGGTTCTGCGGCAGGGACCGCAGCGCGCCGCTTGCGCGCGTCGATCAGATCGATCTCGCGGCCAATCGCGGCAAGTTTTGTCACTTGTTTTGCCGCTTGCGGACGTGCGGCATCGAAGTCGATTGGGTGCGCCGGCTGCGCGCGCGGCGCAACGGCCGGCGTTGCATCGCGCCAGGGCGCGCGGCTTGCGTGCTGGTTCTGCGTCTCCCAATCGTTCCAATAGCCGTGACGCTCGGCGGACTGGACGCGGACGCGCGTGCGCGCGCCGGCGAAGCGGTAGATGAGGCTGGCGAGGATACCGGCGAGCGCCAGCGCACCGCCGATCACGAGCATCAACATCTGGACCGAGCCGGCCGGTTTGTCGGCGCTGCTGTCTGCCACGGCGAGCGCCGCCGGGGCAGGGGATTTTGACGGCTTTGCGCTCGGCTGCGCGGCTGCCGCGACCGCGGCGGGCGCCGGCTGTGGCGCGGGCGGCGCGGACGCCGTGGAGACATCGGGCCAGGGCGTGTCGCCCGCGGATTGTTGCGCGTTGCTGTCAGCGGTCTGGTCCGCAGATGGTTGCGCCGGGGTCGCGGCTGCGGCCTGTGCAACTGCGTTTGGTGTTTGAGGGGCGACACCGCTCCGCGCTGTCAGATATTCGGCACGCGCATCCTGCACCGGGTGCTGTTGCTGCGGCTGCTGCGCCGGCGCCTGCGCCGTCGGCGTATCGCTCGTGGCCTGCGCACTCTGCACGGATTTCGCGCCGTCCTTGTCGCCGGCAGCGCGCAGATACCAGCATTTCCGCTTGGTCGAGCGCTCGAGGCGATAGTACCAGTGCTGCCCCTGCGGCGCGGCGCCCTTCGGCGAGGCGAGGCAGTCCGCGGCGGCCGCGTCGGCCGCGCTCGGTGCGGTCTGCGCGTTCTGCGACACGGCGGCCAATGGCGCGCCGGCAATGATGCTGCCGACTAGCGCGGATATGAACTTTGCGGTGCGGTTGCCCATCCTGGTCTCCCGGTTACGCATGACGCAACTCTTAACCATCCCTTTGTAATCAAAGACTTGGGTGGCAATGAGCCGCAAATCCGGAGAGGATGTGGCTTGAATCGGGCCTGCGGCGCGTTGGTTCCGCGGCGAAATCGGGCCTTTTCGTTACTGTTTCGCCGAACTCCAGGTTCCGCCGCAGCCATCGGAGCGGCGCCAGGTTCCGGAACCGCTGCGGCCCCCGAGACGGCCGGAGCCTGTGAAGGTCACGCCCTCGCCTTGACCGACCGTTCTGACTGCGCCGTTCGGGCTGACGGTACCGGTGACGCCTTGGCCGATGACCTTGCCCGAGGAGACGACGACCGCGCCGGACGTGGTGCCCGCGCGAAAAGCAGTGCGACAGTCGGTAAGATCACGGGCCTGCGCACCGAGACCGAAGGGGCATAGCTCTGCGCTCCCGCGGCGCGTTTCGCCCGAGTCTTGCTTTGATCTCATCGCCCTTTGGAAGCCGAAGGGCGCAGGGAAGGCCGGGCGCCGGCGGCACCCGCATGTCCGTGCGCCACGAAGAGTGCACACGGGGTGGACCACGGGTTGGCCGAACGCCCGGCCTTCCCTGCGCGGATGGTTTTAACGGTGTCCTTCGTGCTCTCCCCGGGGAGCGATGCACTATTGCCCCCGTCGTCTTGCAGATGGCTGATGCGCGCGCCCGGTCGGGCCGCCACATCACCGCAGGACTTGACGCACAGACCCCGGGCGTCAGGACCACACGACTTCTCCGTCCGCGGACGGTCCCGCCTGAATGCCTGGAGGCTTGCGTGTGCTCGCCCCCGGCATCAACGAGACCGCTGTTACGGCGCCGTGTCGTACCGCGTCGCGTGAGACTCACAGCTGCCTGCCCTGTCTCACACGTTGCGCGCCGGCGCTGCCGCGTCCACCGCCACCCAGCCCGCGTCTCGTGACGGTCGCGAACGCCCCTTTGGCAGGGCCGGGATGCGTGGTGCATGCCATAAATCCGAAATTCGGAAAAGTAAAATATTTTCGCGGTGAGGGCTTGACCCGGGTGTGTTGCCCGACGCCTCCCGCGGCCACCATCAACTCCGTTCGTCGTTCGGGATTCCGCGACTTCGTCAGCAGGTGGATCCGAAGCGGACAGGAGGAGAGGAGTCCTGTTTGTCTTGTTCGGACAGGATCGGCTACAAATGAACAAAGGGCAGGAATGACTTGGGAGGGGACATGTCCAACACGGGCTATGCACTGGCAGGCTTCGTCTCGTGGGCGCTGCTTCTGCTGGTCGTGATGGAAACCATCCGAACGTATCTCGTCGTGACTGGAAAGGTTGCGGCCAACGCCTTCACGCCGGATAACTCCGGACTATCGCCCTTCATGCAGCGCCTCGCACGGGCTCACGCGAATTGCATCGAAGGTCTACCGATTTTCGGCGGCTTGTTGGCGATTGCGATCATGGTGTCAAGAACGGATGTTACAGACCCTCTAGCGTTTTGGTTTCTCGGCGCAAGGATTGTGCAGTCGATGATCCATCTCGCGTCGAACAGTCCGATAGCAGTAAGTCTCCGCTTCACCGCGTTCGCCGTCCAGATGGCGATAGGTATCTATTGGTCATGGAAGCTGATGGTCTAAGGACTGGATCGCGCTCGGCATGTCAGCCGTTGAGGCCAGACCGGACGTGCCGAGAACGCGCCCCAATTGACGCGATTGACCCATCTGCGACATAGGCAGCATCGAAATCCCGCAGCGCAGCAGTCTCCTGCTGTAGCCGAGGTGTGTTATGCTTCCAGTCGGAAGCACGGAGGGACCGGGAGTGAACCGGCGCTCATGCATCATGCTGCTCGGCGGCGCGGCGGCTTGGCCGCTCGCAGCGCGTGCGCAGCGAGGCGGGAAGGTCTATCGCGTCGGGATTCTGGAGCCAATACCGGCGGCACGGAACGCCGCCAACCTCGAGGCTCTGCGCAAAGGTCTGCGCGATTTCGGTTACTTCGAAGGAAGCAACTTGATCATCGAGTATCGGTCGGCCGACGGTCAGGCCGAGCGGTTTCCGGATCTCGCATCCGAATTGGTTGGCCTCAAAGTCGACCTGATCCTGGCGAGAGGCACTCCTGCCACCACGGCGGTTCAGAACGCGACCGGAACGATTCCAGTAGTCATGATGACAATGGGCGGCCCCGGTGCGATCGTAGCGAGCTTCGCGCGGCCGACCGGCAACATCACGGGGGTGATTACTTTCAGCACCGAACTGACAGCGAAACGGGTTCAGGTTCTCAAAGAACTGGTTCCTGGCCTCACGCGAGTTGCGTTGCTTCACAACATGGGCAATCCAGCTGTCCCAGCCGAATGGGAAGAGACAAAGATAGCGGCACGCTTGCTGGGTCTCGAGGCTGAGCTTCTTGACGTGCGGAGCGAGGGTGACCTGAGCCACGCATTCGAACTGGTGGTGCGACGGCATATCGACGGCCTCGTCGTTGGGGCAGACGGTCTCACCCAAATGCATCAACAAATGATCGTTGAATGGGTAGCCCGCAACCGTGTGCCCACCGTCTTCCCAGCCCGCGAGTTCGTCGAAGCCGGGGGACTGATCGCCTACGCCGTAAACTATCCTGACCTCTATTTCCAGCTCGCAGCCTTCATCGGCAAGATCTTCAACGGCGCAAAGCCAGGCGATTTGCCGGTGCAACAGCCTACCAAGTTCGAGTTGGCGATCAATCTTAGGACCGCAAGCGCGCTCGGCCTCGAAGTCCCGCCGACGCTGCTCGCCGGGGCCGACAAGGTGATCGAATAGAGGACCTCATGATCAGAAACCGAGCCCGATCAGCTCGCGAAAGCGCCCGCCATGCCTGCCACACCTGATGAAGATTGGTCATTGCCTGGGTCTATCTTGCGGATTCAGCTAGATAAGCCCGCCAAGCGAAATGGCAAACCGAAAATCGCAAATATACGAAAGGGGCGCGGTCGCGCGTCCCCGCGCCTCAAGGCCCGTTTCGAAGGACCCGCCAAAGCGCCGACACAAATTTCGAGAGTAGCCGGGATGGCGCATCGTCCTGGCGATCCGACGCGGCCGACGGAGGGCCGCCATCCAACTCGGTCAGCCGCTCCACCATGCCTTGCAGTCGCAATGGTAGCGGAGTGAGATCGTCCGTGAGGGTGCCGCGAAGTCGCTCGCCAATCTCGTTGCAGATCGCCCGGCGATGCTCCGGATGATCTAAACCTGGCGGATGGACCACGGGCGCGGTCGAAGGGGTATCTGCCATGGCTGCCACCGTTGGCCTTGACGTGCACCGCCTCCTTGCCGTGCACGGATGATCCTGCCGCCACCGTAGTAACGTGCGACATGCCACCTTGATCCCGGCTTTGCACCGATACTGGTGCTCTGAGCGTCCGAAGTTCTCCGTTCGCCAACAACCGGGTTTCCCATGTTATCCTGCCTTCCCGCGTGGGCTTGGAGGCAAGAAATGTCTACTTACCTGCGATTACAAACCGCCAATTTAAAGCCGGAAATGGTCAGCCGTATCACAGCAGCCTACGAGCAGGCGCTCCATACGCTTTGCGTCAAGGATCGCGACGATCCGCTCACGGAAATGGTCGCAAGCAAGATCATCAGGATCGCCCAAACGGAGGTTCTCGCGCCGGCAGAAATTGCGGCTTTGGCGATCAAGGAACTCGAAACGCGTTAGGCATCTTGTACCTAACCCCTAGAACCCGAAACATTTCCGACATCGGGAGGTTGGCTATTGGGCTTCGGGGCTTCGCAATATGCGAGGCACGCCATGACCTCCTTACCGCCGGGCGAAGCAATTCTCACAGTCGCCATCATGGGCCTCACTGTCCTAATCGAGATTGCGCTTTTCGCCTCGATCGGAATGTTCTGAGAGACTCGCGTATGGCGCTTCGGCCGGAGCACCAATTCCGGCCGAGTTTTTCGCCGTTCTCCGCAACCATCGACCTGCCAACGGAACTAATTTTCAGCAAACACAATTGTCTCGTGGTCAGCGATGGAGGATCATCGCCATGAGGATCGAATATCTCTCTGCGATTGTGATAGCTATTCTTGCCGCTGGTACCGGGCTGGCCGTCAACTCTCTCGGCTCGCTGCCTACCGAAAAGCAGTCCACGGCGAATATGCAAGTGGCAGACCGACTAGCTGCCTCGGTCGATCCATTCTTGCTTCGGTCTGGTGGCTAACAGACGACGTTGCAGCCAACGGTGCTTGCATCCACTGGTAAGTTGTTTCGCGCTGTAGTTGGAAATTTATTCGCAGCGCAGCGCTCTTAAGTTGTTTGACGAAGTTCTGTTGAAACAGAAGGCTGCTATAGTCTATTTTAGGTAATCAGCCCTGTTCCTTTTTGCACCGACAAGCCAGCCAATCGTTCTTTGAGTTTTTTGAATTGGCTCAGCCTGTAAATGGGCTCACATCGGACAGCCATCGCCGGGGCTACGATTATCCGAAATCCGTGTTGGAAATCTAGTGGTGCTCTAACGATGGGGGTATCCATGCCCGCCATATTCGACCTGCTTTACCGCGAATACTGCCGCGCCCGCCTCGCTGAAATGCGGAATCAGCTTCTGATCTCGCGTGAAACTCCTCAAGTCCTACAATCCGATGATGATCCCGTTGATCACAGTAGCGTTGGTAGGACGGACACGCAGCACGAATTCAGCTACGGCGCGCCGAATTGAAGCGGCCGCAAGACATGGGGCTCTCGTCGACGAGGCGCAATAACGAACCAAGCGGCGATGGCTCGGGATACCCATTTGCGTACGAACTAAGATTGTAACTGCGCAGTTATTTCATCTCGGTTGTGAGGGCTCAACTCATGACGAAACACTTTTCGAAGCGCATTATGATCGATGTGCTTGTAGTCGCCATATCTTTGATGACAATCACGATTGCAGCGACATCGTTGGGCGAGCCCATTGTTGCAGGGATTGCTGCTTCTGTTCCGGGCCCATTCCATCTTGCGACGGAGACGGAAAGGACACTTGCAGGTGCCGGGCCGAGCAAACCGACGCTCGCCCGCGCGCCAACGGGTTGTCGGCTTCGATCTGCTCCTCTGCAATGGAAGGTGGACTGGCTTTTGGGGCCGCCTGCGGCTCCCTTACGATGAATCCCCGCCCAGGGCCGCCGACCGCTGCCCTTGAGGCTTAACGGAAAGGGCAAGCCGACGATTTGCTCGCGTTCGCCGCGCCGTCGTCCTCGGCTATGTCGAAGATCTTGACTGCCTGTGAAGTAGCTTTACATCCCTTCGCTCGTGGCGCGCGCTAATGTGAGGAAAGGTTCTTACCTTGACGGAGGCCTCCAATGCTTGCAGCAATCAAATGGAACTCCCGACATAGTGCTCGCGAATGGGTAATGATGGCTGTGGCGCTTGTCGTCCGCACACAGGCAAACCGGCAGAACGGCGAAAGGAAGCAAAAGCAGCCACTCTGGAAGCAGTTCGACGACACCCATCATTGGGACTCAACCGCGGAGGAATGGGTCCCCAACCAAGACCGACCGACTTCCTAAATACCTGCGAACGACGGGGGTGTCGGGCAGGGCGATGGAATTTCTGTCAGCAAGACTGGCGGGATATCCAATCGGCGAGTCCAACGATTGGGGACCGACTGCTTGCCAGTCTGATCGGACGAGTGGCTTACCCCATCCACGCGTGCATCGCATGGTCGGTCCCGACGAATCCTTTGACTTGGCCTCCCAGCAATTGCTTTGAGCCCGGCTGCAGTTCCCGTCGCGTTCTGCAGTGGCGTTACCCTGTCCTAGCCAACATGATCCACAAACGGTTGATGTCGGATAATGGCCCCGTGGCCGCTCAATCAGACGCCGCGATGTCTGCCTCTGGGAGATGAGCCGACCGTCTCCGGTAAGCTCCCGAGGGCGGCCTTTGACCCCGAGCGGACCTCCGCCAACCTCCAATGCGTTCATTCTCCGCTCCGCTGCTCGGTCAGGCCCTTGGAGCCCCCTTGCTTTTGGTTGGATGAATGGTTTCGCCCCGGGCGAGCATTTCTACAAACTCGCGAATTCGCTTATTCCGCGTTTCGGGGCGCTTGGCATCGTTTACGCGATAGACGAAGGCGAACCTGTTGGCACGGTCGAGCGTCGCAAACGCCCGTTCTGCTTCCGAATTTGCAGCCAGCGCAGCCAGGAAATCGGACGGAGGTTCGGCTTTGCCCTGGGATTGATACGCCGCGCTCCAGCGACCATCGGCTTTGGCTTTCTGGACCTCGCTCAACCCGGCAGGTTGCATGCGCCCTTCGCGAATAAGACGCTCCGCTGTATCCCTGTTGATTGCGGACCATCGGCTCGCACTTCGCCGCGGCGTCATTCTCACTAAATAGTAATGCTCATCAAACTTCCCAAGCTGACCATCGATCCATCCGTGACATAAAGCGGCTTCGATGGCCTGCGCCTTGGTGATGGTTGCTTCTGGTGCGCCGGCTTTAGCGAGCTTAAGCCAAAAGCCGCTCTCGCTTCCCTCGTGTGCCGACAGATAGGCTTCGATGGATGGCAGGTCCGCAAATGATATGATCGGACCCTTTACATTGGTCATGCATCCTCCTCGCATGGGCGGTTAAACGATTCCCTATGGATACGGGCCGTTCCGCGCTTGTATAGCCGGCATGCGGACTAGTCACTAACACCAGATTGAAGTTGCGAAGCCGCCGCCTCCGGGGGGCCTTTGATTTTGCAACAAGTGCTGACGGTTGATGTCCGATTCTGGCCCGATGCTGCCTGGCTCGAAGCCCGTGCAAACCTCGGCTGACGAACGTAGACCGGATGCGGCTTTCAGGAAGGCAGACCGCCGACTTTGATCCATCTCGGACATTGGGACGCAGCTTCGGAGATCCGATTATTTGCTCATTCTCACTCGCTGTCTCGCCGCAAAGTGCTAGGCTTTGGACATGGACGGGCGTTTCCTCCGTGGTGCTCAATGAGACGGCGCGAGTTCATGGGGCTGATCGGCGGCGCGGCAGCGACGTGGCCGCTCGGCGCGCATGCGCAGCAACCGGCAAGGTCGGTCTACCGGGTAGGGTATCTCGCGATCGCGTCACGCGAGCAAACATTTCGCAACGTTAGAGCCTTCGAAGAGGGCCTGCGGAGCCTTGGCTACCGCGTTGGCGAGAATGTCGTCATCGAGTACCGTTTTGCCGACGGAGAGATGGGGCGGCTGGCGGCGCTTGCCACAGAGGTGGCCGGGCTCGGCGTGGACGTCATCGTTTCCGGAAACAATGTGACCACGGTTGCCGCCATGAAGGCGACCAGGACGATCCCGATCGTGATGGCCAACAGTGCCGAGCCGGTCAGTGCCGGACTTGTCGCCAGTCTGGCGCGCCCGGGTGGCAACGTCACCGGGTTCAGCTCGGAGCCCGGCGATGAGATCAACGGCAAGCGGCTCGAATTTCTGAAGGACATTCTGCCGAACCTCTCGCGTGTTGGCATTCTGTGGAATCCGGACTTTGCGCCCAATCAGGACCGGCTGACGTCGCTGCGGGAAGCTGCCCAAGCGCTGGCGTTGACTCTTGTCCCGGCCGAGGCGGGCGGGCCGGACATACTTGAACAAGCGTTTGCGACAATGGTGAGAGAACGCGCGCAGGTGCTTCTCGTGCTGAGCGATGGGGTGCTGTTCAACCATCGCGGCCTGATTGGCGTCATGGCCGTCAGAAATCGGCTGCCTGCAATCTCTGCCGTGAGAGAATACGCCGAAGCGGGCTTCCTCTTGAGCTACGGGATTGACTTGCCAGATCAGTTTCGCCGGTCTGCGACCTTTGTCGACAAGATTTTTAGGGGTGCGATACCTGGCGACCTGCCAGTCGAACGGCCGACCAAGTACGAACTTGTCGTAAACCTCCAGACCGCCAAAGCACTCGGCATCAACATGCCACCGACCGTGCTGACGTGGGCCGATGTAGTGATCGAATAGGCACCATGACGTCGCTGATTGGCCGCTTGGCCGAACTGCTTATAAGCCGCCGCAACGCCGGTCTCGGAGGAGAACCGGACTTGACGAGCTGTGCGGTCGGACCGCTGTTTGTGACCCAAAGCCGTCTTGGCCATGGGCGTCGCTCGTGGTGCAGCGTTCTGCTATTGTAGCTTTTCCTCATTGTTGAATGTCGGCCAATGGAGCACGCGAATGCCGAACAGCGAGGAGATCGAGGCGAAGACGAACAACCCGGTGCCGCAGGGCTATGTGCTTGGTGCCAGCGAGGGTGAACACCTGATCCATTTTCGTGATGGCGGCAACATCTTCATCATGGTCGACCCCGTAACGGGATCCAACAATTTCGGCCTTGGCACGCAGCAGTTACCCAAGGGTTCAGGCATTCCGGTTCACCGACACCTCGACAGAGACGAAGCCTTCTACGTTCTGGAAGGCAGTGGCACGGTTACACTCAATGATGTGAGTCAGTCTTGCGAAAGAGGTGGAACGATTTTCATACCCAAGAACACGTGGCATGGCTTCAGTAGTCCAGATCAGCAACTGGTTCTGCTGTGGGTCATGGTGCCCCCAGGTCTCGACGGCTTCTTTCGCGAAACCTGCAGCCGACCCGGCGAACCTCGAAAGGAATTGACGCGGGAGCAGATCAACGCGATTGCTCTCAAATATGGGCAAGAATTCAGGTAGGCGGGCTCAAACATTTACTCACAGGAGCTAAGACGCCCCTAGCCGACGTGCCTATTTTGTTTGGCTGCTCATTTCCAGGTGGAGAGCTGACTAAGCGCGGATGGGTCGGCGAAGTTGCCTTTTGACCCCTTGGCGGACATGGGATCAAACCAGCGATTGCCACTAACCGGGGCCAATTTTATCCTCGTTAGTAACACTAACTTGGGTGTCAGAATCTGTCACATTAGTCATTGGACTTTTCAGAAATAATTTCGGCCCCTCATTGTTGTTCTTCCTGCGACAGGCGTTCTCGCTGTCGCGTCAACAACGGAGGATTCTTCGATGAGCAACAAGTTGTTTGGTTACCTCATCGCAGGTGCGCTCGCCTCCGCGCTCGCCATTGCCTCGCCGGCCCTCGCCCAGCGCGGCGGTGGTGGCGGTGGCGGGCATGGCATCGGCGGCGGTGGCGGCTTCGGTGGCGGGCATGCTATCGGCGGCGGTGGCGGCTTCGGTGGCGGGCGTGCTATCGGCGGCGGCGGCTTCGGTGGTGGGCGTGCTATCGGTGGTGGCTTCGGCGGCGCCCGCTTCGGCGGCGCGGGCCTAGGCCCGCGCACCGGACCCATGATAGGCCCGCATTTCGGCGGCGCCCGCTTCGCGGGTACGGGCCTAGGCCCGCGCACCGGACCCATGATCGGTCCGCATTTCGGCGGCGCCCGCTTCTTTGCGTCGCGTGCTGCGTTCACGCCTCGCTTCCATCACCGCTTCTTCCATCATCGCTTCCACCGCTTTGCGTTCATCGGCGCGCCTTTCGCCTACGCCGCCTATAACTATGACGATTGCTGGCGCAGAGTGTGGACGCGATATGGACTGCAGTGGATCAACGTCTGCTACGACTACGGCTACTAAACGCTGGCGAACCCACATCATTGTGATGATCGCCACTGGGTACTTTCTGGCGCAGAGAAGCTGAATAGGCTGGGGCGATCGTCGGCGAACGGCCATGACGGGTGGCTACCGCCGCATTCTGGTCGTCGAGGACGGCACCATCGCCCGCGACACGATGCGGTCTTCGTTGCTTGCGTTCGTGGAAGGCTGGTGAGATGTCGTTTGCGGGCGATTAGCATCAGCCCGGTTGCGTCCCCCTCAGCAATGGAACCACCATACTGCGGGCGGGAACTTGTCAATGTCTCTCACCGGTAACCGACCGGAAATTTAGCTGACGACGCTCAGGTGAGACAGTCGGGCGCAAATCTGCAAGTGTCTGCACAGCTCGCTTTGCTCCGACGCGAACAGGCGGCAGATGCGCTCCAGGATCGTGGTAGGGCTCATGAAAAGGCGGCTCAGTTCGCTGGGTGATGGAGGGGTGGAAGCGATCGGGTGCGTCGCAAACCCCGTTAGCAACCTGTGCTTCCGACTTGCGTTCTAGTCCGCTGAATACAAGCCAGATGTATCATTTGATAGAACCGGTGCGATTTTGGCGGCCGCATGGATAAAGCCCACGACGCACCGTGACGGCGTGTGCGCCAGTGCGAGGTCCAGCTCGAGCTGGGAACAACTCTCTCCCGGGCACGTCATTCATGAAACGAGGGAGATGCCCATGAAAGCTCTCATCGCAGCGATCGTGTTTGCCGCCATGACCGGGTCCGCGATTGCCCAGAATACCGGGCCCGCTCCGCAGAGCGGCATGGAAAGGCCGGAGAACACCAACGGCGCCACGGAGAAAGGGGCGATGGATACCACCGGCATGAATGCAAATCAGGCAAATCGGCCCGGCACGAAGGATATGTCCAAGGGAGCGAACAGGACCGACGGCAAGAAAAAATAAGAGTGCCGGCGGCGTGGCCAGCGCCATCCAAGGCGCCGGTCTTGCAATTGTATCACCTGCAGCAGTCTCACTCGCGCGCGCAGCAATCGACCAGCGCGCGCCAGATGCGTTCGATCTGCAATGTCCTTTGACGTTCGAAGACGGCATCGTCCTCCACACGAGGCGGCGTTGCGGTCCGCGTGTCGCGCGGCTCAATCCAGCGCTCCGAGATGGGATCGTACCATCGGCCGGGAGTCGTCACGTCCAACACCTTCATCGTCTACCCCATGCGCTTGTTGCTGGTGTTCTGGATGAGGTTGCCATGCGCAGCCTGCTCACGAATGTTCTGCTTCTCGTCGTCGCGGCGACCCTTGGTGGTGTCGACGGGAACTGACGGTGCGCTGCCGGCGCCCTTGGGACTCCGGTTCTGCTCGGGAACGGGGCGCACCGTTTTCGTCAACGGCTTTGTCATGCGCATCGACTCCATCATTGCCTGATGCGAGATCAACGCAATGAACGTTCGCGACGTTCCAAATGGTGCCGTTACGTTCTAAAGCATTTTAAACGCGATAGAACTCTGTTCTCGGCCGGAGAACTACGGGCATCTGGCGCCGGCTGCGCGTGGCGGTCCGTTCAGGAGTGAACACATCTGCGACGGCGATCGGCGCCGCAGTCGCCGAGCGAAGACCATTGTCCATGCCGTGCTTCTATCCAAGCCGTGCTTTGCGTTCGTCCGGGGCGCAGCTTCGCGCGGCGTGCTCGCGGTAGCGGGCGATCGCCCTGTTGGCGAGCATCAACGGCCGGCGCTCGCCGGTCTTGAGCTGCGCCTCGATGGCATCGAGGATGACGTTTGCGGACTCATCCGGCGGACCGAGCTCGCCGCTCTTCTCCAGGAAGCTCCAAGCAACGAAGAATGCGTTCTCGACGGTGCAGCGAATGGTCATGCGCTGCCAACGCCGTGCAGCCGCCCCCGTTCCGCGCGCCGGGTCGTGTCCCGGACCAATACGTGTCAGCGGAACCCCGGCTTACGTTGGATTTCGGTTGATCGCGCCATGGACGCGACGGCGACGGCGGTGGTTACGCCGGCGCTTGATTCGCGGATTTCAGCGCATCTCAGTTCTTGAGCACGATGCGACCGACCACCTTGCCGGCGCGCAACTCATCGATCCATTTCTGGACGTCGCCCATCGGCTCCTCGCGCATCGGCGTCGGCTTGATCTTGCCGGCGCGTGCCAGCGCCATCAGCTCCTGGGCTTCCGCGAGGGTGCCGACCATGAAGCCCTCGATGGTCATGCGCTTGTAGACCCATTGCACCATCGGCAGCGTGAACTGGCCGCCCATCAGGCCGGAGACCACGATCTTGCCGCCGCGTGCGGCGACCGCGACGGCAAACGCCATCGACTTCTCGTTGCCGGCGAAATCGACGATCTCGTCGAAGCCGCCCTCGGTCTCCTTGAGGATGCGCTTGATCACGTCAGGCTCGGCCGGATCGTAGGCGCTCGCGGCGCCGTTCTTCAGCGCGGTCTCGCGCGCGGCCGGTGAGAGGTCGGCGACCGTAATCGGCTGCTTGAACATCGCCTGCGCGAACGACAGGCCCATCATGCCGACGCCGCCGAGCCCGATCAGCAGGAGGTTGCGCTGGCGCGGACGGTCGACCAGACGCTTGAGCGCGCCGTAGGCGGTCACGCCGGAGCACATCAAGGTCGCGGCCTGGTTGACGGGCAGGGGATCGTAATCGAGCAGATATTTGGCGTCGGGCACCAGCACATGGGTAGCAAAGCCGCCGTCGATGGAGACGCCGAGGAAGCGCTGCTTGACGCAGAGATTCTCGTCGCCCTTCTGGCAGTCGCGGCACTGGCCGCAGCCGATCCACGGAAACACCGCCTTCTTCGCGCCGACGAGTCCGGCGGGAACGTCGGGGCCGACTTCATCGACGACGCCGGCGATCTCATGGCCGAGCGTGAAGGGCAGCGTCATGCCGCGCGTGGTGTCGAGCTTCTTGCCGCCTCCGAGATCGGCGTAGCCGTCCTGGATGTGCAGGTCGGAGTGGCAGAGGCCGCAGCGCTCGATGCGCACCAGCACCTCGCGACCTTGCGGCTTGGGCGTGTCGACGATGGTCTCGCACAACGGCGCGTCGAATTTGACCAGGGACTGCCTGCGCATCAGCGCCATATTCTTTCCTCCGAAATTATCTCATTGATTGAGCATGATCTGTTTCGGAAAACCGCTTCACACTTTGCGCTAGCGCGGCCCTTCGGGTCCGGATCATGCTTCTTCGCTTCGTATATTGGCCAATTCACAGGCCATGGCAACAAAGCCCGCAATCGGAATGGTCTCCGCGCGCCGGGTCGCATCGACGCCGGCAGCCTGTGCGAGCCGCGCGGGATCGACGCCCAGAGATTTCAGGCTTTGCCGCAGCATCTTGCGGCGCTGGCCGAAAGCTGCGGCTGCGACCTGCTCGAGCAGCCTGCGATCGCAGGCCAGAGGTTCTGCGCGCGGCTTCAGCCGCACCACGGAGGAGGTGACCTTCGGCGGCGGCACGAAGGCGGAGGGCGAAATGTCGAACAGGATCTTGGTCTCGCAGCGCCAGTTGGCGAGCACGCCGAGCCGGCCATAGGCCTCCTCGTCCTCATGCGCGACGATGCGCTCGCCGACCTCGCGCTGGAACATCAGCACCATCATCTCGTACCAGGGCGGCCAGGGCTCGATCGTGAGCCAATTGATCAGGAGCTGGGTCGCGATGTTGTAGGGCAGGTTGGCGACGATCTTTGCTCTTTCGCCATCGAGCAGCGGACGCGGGTCGAAGGTCATGGCATCGCCATGCACGATCTCGAGCCGGCCGGGATAACGCGCGGCGATATCCCGTAGCGCCGGGATCGCGCGATCGTCATGCTCGATGGCGATGATGCGCCTCGCGCCGAGCGCGAGCAAAGCGCGCGTCAGCCCGCCCGGGCCGGGCCCGATCTCGACGATGGTGGCATCCTCGAGCGGCGCGGCGGCGCGCGCGATGCGCGCGGTGAGATTGAGGTCGAGCAGAAAGTTCTGGCCCAGCGATTTGCGGGCCGACAGCGCATGCTGGCGGATGACCTCGCGCAGCGGCGGGAGGTCGTCGATCGCGCTCATCAGAGGTTTTCAGCCGCCATGCGGCTGGCGAGCCGAAGCGCGGCGATCAGGCTCGCCGGATTGGCCTTGCCGGTGCCGGCGATGTCGAAGGCGGTGCCGTGATCGGGCGAGGTGCGGATGAAGGGCAGGCCGAGCGTGACGTTGACCGCGTCGTCGAAAGCGACCGTCTTGATCGGGATCAGCGCCTGGTCGTGATACATGCAGACCGCGCAGTCATAGGTCTGCCGCGCAGCCTCGTGGAACATGGTGTCGGCAGGCAGCGGGCCCCTGGCCTCGATGCCGTCGTTGCGCAGCGCTTTCAGCGCCGGCGCGATGATGGTCTGCTCCTCGTGGCCGAGCGAGCCGTCCTCGCCGGCATGCGGATTGAGGCCGGAGACCGCGATGCGCGGCGCCGTGATGCCGAAGCGGGATTTGAGCTCGGTCGCGACGATGCGAACGGTCGAGACGATCAGCTCGCTCGTGAGCTGGGCCAGCGCCTCGCGCAGCGAGACGTGAATGGTCACCGGCACCACGGCGAGCTGCGGCGACCACAGCATCATCACCGGCTGCGGGACGTGGCTGTCCGTCGCGGCGAGCTCGGCGAGGTATTCGGTGTGGCCGGGATGACGGAAGCCTGCGCGGTAGAGCACGCTCTTGGCGATGGGATTGGTGACGACGGCGCCGGCGCGGCCCTCGCGCACATCAGCGACCGCCTGGCGGATCGAGGCGAGCGCGGCCGGCGCGCTCGATGCGTCAGGCTTGCCGGGCTCGGCCGTGGCATGCTCGCCGGTGGCAACCACGGGCAGGGCCTCGGTGAAGGCGGCCTCGGCCTCGCCGGGGCTCACCGCGGCGATCCTGATGTCGGCGCCGAGCGCCTTGGCGCGCCGGGCGATCAGCGCCTCGTCGCCGAGCAGGTAGAAGGCGGGCAGGTTCAGCTCACGGCGCCTGAGCCAGGCTGCGATGGTGATGTCGGGGCCGATGCCGGCGGGCTCTCCCAGGGTCAGGGCGAGGGGTTTTGCCGGGCGCGCTGCGGAAGGCTCGGCCATCAGCGGTTGCGATATTCGATCATCGCCGCCTTGCGGAGCTCTTCGAGATAGGCCTTCTGGGTCTTCTCGTACTTCTCCTGATACATCTTCTCGCGGACCTCGCGTTTCTTCGGCGTGTCGATCATGGTCGGCTTGCGCGAGCACAGCACCACCATCTCGATGCCGGCCTTGGTCACTTCGGGCGCGGTCAGATGGCCGATCGGCGTGTCGTCGAGCACTTTGCGCAGCGCCTCGGGTAGTTCCGCGGTGGTCTTGGTGACGCTGTCGCGGATGGTGGCGTTCGGCGTCGAGCGGAACAGCGAGTTGGCTTCCTCGCAGCTTCCGACGCGCGCGCGATAGCTGTCGGCTTCCTTCTTGCGTGTTTCAAGGAACGCCGGGGACGAGCCGCGCGGCACGATCAGCACGATCGGCTGCATCTTGTATTCGGTGCCCTCGATCTGGAGCTTCTCGCCGCTCTGCGCCTGCACGGCCTGGGCGACGTCACGCTCGCCGACGAGCAGCTTCTCCTTGTAGCGGCCGCGTACGAGGCTGGTCCAGACCATCTCGGACTTCATGCGGGCCTTCAGCGTCTCGGGGCGCACGCCCTTGGATTCGAGCGATTTGGTGAGCTGGTCCGGCGTGATGCGCATGCGCTGCGCCATGCCCTCATAGGATTGGTTGATGTCGGAGACGCCGGGATCGACCCCGTACTTCTTGCCTTCCTTCATCTTCACCTTGTCGTCGATCAGCTCGTTGATGACCTGCTCGCGGCTCGGCGCCTTCTGCGTCGTCAGCTGGTCGAGCTTCGAGCGCTGCTCGATGTCGAAATCGGTGATCGGATCGCCGTTGACCATGACGACGATGTTCTGCGCCCGCGCCGGCGCACCGACCAGGAACAGGGCGGCGAGGACGAGAAGGGGGCGGAAGATCGGCAACGGAATCGTCATGGTTATCGCTCGCATGTCAGCCGCGTCGAGCCTGTGGTGGCAAGCGCGGCCAGCACTTCAAACCGCTCACTGGAGGCCCGAGGAACCGCTGGTCGTCGACGAGGTCGCCAGCGTGCGCAGGCCGATCTGGAACATGAACGCGTGGCTCAACACGGGCGGTGCACTGCCCGCGGAATAGCTATAGGAAGTTACATAGTTCGCCGCCAGCACGAAGCAATCGTCGACATAGCCGGCGCCGAGCACATACTGGTTGATCTTGTTGGCCTCCAGATCCCAGCGGGCCGAACCCGACACCACCCAGTTGGAGGCGACCTTCAGCGAGCCTGTCGTCAGGATGCCCTCGCGGCGGGTCAGATAGCCGAGTTCCGGCTGCGCTGCGTAATTGCCGTACAGCACGGCGACCGACCAGCGATTGAAATTGGCGCGGCCTTCCGCCTCGAAACGCTGGACGTTCCAGGTCTGCTCGTCCATGCGGGAGCGGACGCTGAATGTATAAGTGCTGTTGGGTGAGTAGCTCGCGCTCGTGACGTAATCGGAACGCGGCTTGTCGAGACCGGAATTGAGGCCGGTATTGATGGTGTCCTGGACCGCGAAGGAGTTCAGGCCGAACAGGTGGTAGGACTGGCCGAACAGCACCTTGACGGCGCCGCCCTTGTCGAACTGCGTGGTGGACTGCACGCCGACATTGGCGCGGCCGCCGCCCTCGACGCGGTCGTAGCCGGAGAACTTGTCGACGCTGAACAGGTTCGATGCGTCGAACACCATGCTCTGGGCGTCCTCGTTCGGGAGCTTGCCGGCATAGGTTTCGTTCGGCCGGATGATGATCTGCGCGATCGGCTCGACGGTGGTCGAGCCCCAGGGCTGAATGTTGATGAAGGGATAGCGGTATTCCAGGCCAACGGTCGGCATCAGGCGGAACGCCTGGGTGTCGCCGACGGGCAGGAAGTTCGACACGCCCGGCTGGTTGGAGACCGAGGAATTGATCGCGTCGGCGCGGAGACTGGCGAACGGCGTCCAGATCTGGCCGAACGGATCGGTGAAGGACTTGCGCCACTGCGCTTCCGCGGTGAGGCGGGTGTAGGTGCCGGGGAAGCCGCGCAGCAGGCACTGCGAAGGCAGACGGGCCAGCGGATCGGCCGACGCCGTCGTGCACAGGCTGTTGGTGTTGGCGGTCGTCGTGATCGGATCGAACACCGACCCGTCACGCGACAGGTTCACGAAATTGGTCTTGTAGCTGAACTCGCCGCCGAAGACGGGATAGTTGAGCACGTTCGAGTAGTCGATCACCGGATAGACGATCGGCACCTGGCTCTGGTTGCCCGAATAGCTCAGCCAGTACATCGTGCGCGCATCGAAGAAGCTGCGATTGCCGACACCGGTCAGATAGAGTTGCGACAGCGCTTCGGTCGGCAGCAGCAGGAACGAGCCGAGCGGATCGCGGTACTGATAGAGCCGATAGTCCGAGAAGAAATAGTAGTCGGACATCAGGACGCCGTCCCAACCCCAGACCCATTTGTCGTTCAGCGCGAACTGACCCTTGGTGTCGACGGCGCCGCGGAATTGGCGGTCACCGGGCTGCCCGGCGAACGCTCCCGGATCGAGCTGGTCGATGCCATAAGCGCGGATCTGGTAGGCGCCGTCGATCAGGCGCTGCCGGAATTCGCCCTGCAGCATCACGCCTTGCCGCGACATGAAGCGGGGGGTGATGGTTGCGTCCATGTCGGGCGCGATCGCCCAATAATAGGGAATTTCGGCGCCAAAGCCGGTGTTCGTCGTGCCCGGGAAATAGCCCGGCATCAGGAAGCCGGACTTGCGCTTCACGGTCGGGTCGGGCGTCGAGAAATAGGGCATGTAGGCGAGCGGCACGCCGAAGAATTCGAGCTGTGCCGTCTCGAAATACAGCATCTTCTCCTGCTGGTCGTGGATGATGCGCGCACCCTTGACCTGCCACAGCGGCGGCTTCTTCGGATCGTCCTTACACGGCGCGCAGGCGGTGTAGACGCCGTTCTCGAACACCGTGTAATTGCCGCTGGAGCGGTCGGCGCGGCTCGCGGCCATGCGGGTCTGATCGGCGGTGTCCACGCGCAGCGAATCGACGAAACCGTCGCGGTAATCGTCGGAGAGATCCATGATCTCGGCATAGGTGATCTTGCCGTCGGCATCCGTCATGCGGATGTTGCCTTCGGCATGAAGCCGCTTGGTCTTCTGGTCGTAGATGACCCTGTCGGCCTCGACGCTGGTGCCGTTGTAGAACAGCTGGACGTTACCGACCGCGGAGACGCGCGAGTTGTTGTAGTCGTAGTCGACCTCGGTCGCCTGCACCAGCATCTGGTTGTCGTTGGGAGCCCTCTGCGGCTTCGGACGCGGCGGCAGCGGATTATAGGTGTACTGGGCGGAGGCAGGCACCACTGCGGCAACGTCGATCAGCGCGCCGAGCGAGGCGGCAGCGGCGACAGCGAGCAGAAGCCTGCGGACGGACCAGCCGCATCCGTTCGCGCGCACCAATGTGCGCCGCGTCGAACGAGACACGAGCCCTCGGTGGACGGCAGTCACTATCCGTCCTCCTGATAGAGCAAGGCCAAAAAGCCGGTGAGGCCGCCCACCACAACGGGCAACCACGCCGCAGCGATCGGATGCATCAACTCAGCCTTGCTCAAGTCCTCAGTTACTTTCGACAGGACGTAGAGCAGAAAGCCCGCGCCCACGCCACTCAAAACCATCTTCTGCACGCCGCCCATCCGGAAGAAGCGCAACGACACGGAGGCCGCCAGCATCACCATGGCCGCCAGCAAAAACGGCTGTGCCAGAAGCTTCTGATACTGGAGTCGGTATCCTGCTGTCGCGAAGCCCGAGCTTTCGGATGAGCGGATGTAGCTCGGTAGTTGCCAAAAGGACACAGTCTCGGGTGTGGAAAAGCTGTTGCGGACCTGCGCCTCTGTCAGAGTCGTCGGGATCTCGAGGCGGGCCTGATCGACCGGCGGGGAGTCCAGCGAGAAGCGGCGGACGCCCTTGAACAGCCAATGGCCGGCCTCCAGCGTCGCCTCGCGCGCCTCGATGCGTTCCTTGAAGTGCTGCTCTGTGTCAAACCGGAACAGCGTGAGGCCGGTGAGCCGGATGCCCTGCTGCTCGCTGCGTGCGGCATTGATGATGGTCTGGCCGTCGTTGGTCACCTGATTGAGCCAGAAGCCGGACGCATCCTGGATGCCGCCGCCGGGCGCCGAGCCGAACAGCTCCGCCTCCATGCGCTTGGAGAGTTCGCGCAAATTGGCCGACATCGGATTGTAGGCGACGGTGGCGATCACCCCGATCAGCAGCGCGCTGCCGAGCGCCGGCGAGATGAATTGCCAGGCCGAGATGCCGGCGGCGCGCGCGACCACGAGCTCGAGCCGGCGGGAGAGCGCGAGATAGCAGGTCATGGCGCCGATCAGCATGCAGAACGGCGTCAGCTTCTCCAGCAGCTGCGGCACCCGGAATAGCGAGGTCTCGGCCACCATGATCGCCGAGGCGGATGCGAGGCCAGAGGTCTTGCGCACCATCTCGATGTAGTCGACCAGCACCAGCAGCAGGAAGATGCTGGCGAACACGCCGAGCGCGGCGACCACGAAGCGGCCGGCGAAATAGCGCCCGAGTGTGTTGGTGAGCATGCTCATGCGGTGGCCGGCCGTCCGAACAGCCGCGCGATCCGCGCGTTCGATCTGTTGATGGCCTCCATCAGGCCGGGGGGCGGCTCGACCACGACGCCGCCGATGATCATCCAGAGCCCGACGCCGATCGCGCCCATGACCATCGCGTATTGCACCAGCACCGCGCCCGGCGATTTCACCGCCATCACGGAGCAGGCGAAGCCGGCCATGCGCAGGCCGAACACCGCGAGGATCGAGGAGCCGATCGAGAAATTGCGGCTCTGGCGGGTGGTGCGGGGCGCACCCAGGAACGCGAAGGTCAGCACGGCAAAGGCGAACGGATAGATCGGCGCCAAGATGCTGTCGTGCAGGGCCGAGCGGAACTGGCCGGGGATCTGCTTGTAGACGGGATCGTCCTCGGACGGCGAGAACAGCTCCCAGAGATAGCGTTCGCGGATGCCGAGGGTGACGTCGCGGCCCTGGCCGGAGAATTTCGACATGTCGAAGCCGTAGCGGCCGAACGCCACCAGCGCCGGATCGCGCTTGCCGGCCTCGAAGCGCTGGAGATTGCCCGTCTCCAGCACCAGGAACGATCCGGTGTCGTTCTTCACGACCTCGCCGTGCTCGGCGACGATCGAGACGCGCTCGTTCGGATCGCGGCGGTCGTCGATGAAGATGCCGGCGAGGATGCCGCCGGGCTGGCGCTCGCGGATCCGGATCGTCAGGTTCTTGTCGAGCTGGGCGAAGCGGCCGGGCTGAAGGATGTTGGTGAGCACGTCGGCGGTGATCTCGGCGTCCCACTGCTTGATCCGCCGCATGCCGTCGGGGGCGAGATAGGCCGCGATGAAGGCGACCAGCAGCGCCACCACGCAGGTGGCGTAGAAGAACGGATAGAACAGACGGAATGGCGAGAAGCCCGCCGCATTCATCACGATGATCTCGGAATCGGTCGCCAGCTTGTTCAGCGTGTGCGAGATCGCGATCATCAACGCGATCGGCGAGATGATCAGGACAAGGGCCGGGATGACGAGGCTGGTGATGCCGAGGAAGGTGAGGATGGTCTGACCTTGGCTCGTCATCAGGTCGATGCCGCGCAACGCCTGCGTAATCCAGATCACGCCGGTGAGGCTGACCAGGACCAGCGCAAACGACGCCAGCGTCGTGCGGAAGATATACCTATCGATCGACCCCATGCGCTACTGCACGAATCCCACCAAGACCCCAATGCCGGCGGGAATCCGGCTACCCGCCCCAATCCCGCAACGGGATCCCCAAGGGACGGCCAGCCATCGGTTCCGCCAGCTTACTCTCTCTACCATCCCTTTGATCCGTCAACAAAATGGCTGCCCCATGGCACCCTCAATATATGGTTAATATTTCGCTCGTTGTGGCCCGGCGGCCACGGCGGTGCTTGGCATCTGGCGGGCCGCTGGCCCATAGTATGGAAACCTCAGTGAATCGCAGTTCAGCTCCGGCCCCCGGCCGGGATCGCCGGGCGGCGAAAAGCCTCATGTTTTGGAGAAGTTACCCATGTCCGATGCCATCAAGGTCGGCTTTGTCCCGTTGTCTGCCGCGCCCCGTGGCATCCTGGTCGTGTTCTGCGACGACGGTCTGAAGCTCGGCCCGGCAACGGCCAAGGCGCTCGGCGGCGCCGCGGACCTGGTGAAGCGGGCGGCCTCCGCCACCGCCTTCAAGGGCAAAAGCGGGGCCGCACTGGACATCCTGGCGCCGGAGGGGGTGAAGGCCACTCGCCTGATCGTGATTGGCGCCGGCAAGTCGGCCAGCCTGAAGGCGAACGATTTCCTCAAATTCGGCGGCGTGGCAGCGAGCAAGCTTCCGGCCGGGACCGCCGCCATGACGATGATGGCCGAGCTGCCCGACGGCGCCATGACGAGCGAGCAGGCGGTTGCGGTCGCCGCGGGCCTGCGGCTGCGCGCCTATAAGTTCGACCGCTACAAGACCAAGAAGAAGGACGGCGAGGAGGGCGGCTCACGTGCCGATGTCTCGCTTGCGGTCGGCGATGTCACCGCTGCGAAAAAGGCATTCGCCGCGGCCGGCCACGTCGTCGACGGCGTCGTCATCGCGCGCGACCTCGTCAACGAGCCGCCGAACGTGCTTTTCCCCGAGGAATTCGCGCGCCGCGCCGGTCAACTCCGCAAGCTCGGCGTCAAGGTCGAGGTGCTCGACGTCAAGGCGATGCAGAAGCTCGGCATGGGCGCGCTGCTCGGCGTCGGCCAGGGCTCGATGCGGCCGAGCCGCACCGTGATCATGCGCTGGGACGGGGCCAAGAAGGGCGAGGCGCCCGTCGCCTTCGTCGGCAAGGGCGTCTGCTTCGACACCGGCGGCATTTCGATCAAGCCGGCCGGCAGCATGGAGGACATGAAGGGCGATATGGGGGGAGCTGCCTGCGTCGTCGGCCTGATGCATGCGCTGGCGGCGCGTAAAGCCAAGGTCAACGTGGTCGGCGCCATCGGCCTCGTCGAGAACATGCCCGACGGCAATGCGCAGCGGCCGGGCGACATCGTCACCTCGATGTCGGGCCAGACCATCGAGATCATCAACACCGACGCCGAAGGCCGCCTCGTGCTCGCCGACGTGCTCTGGTACGTGGCGAAGAAGGTGAAGCCGAAATTCATGGTGGACCTGGCGACGCTGACCGGCGCCATCATGGTCGCGCTCGGCACCGAGCATGCCGGCATGTTCTCCAACAATGACGAGCTCGCCGAGCGGCTGATCACGGCCGGCATCGAGAGCGGGGAAAAGGTCTGGCGCATGCCGCTCGGCCCCGAATACGACAAGCTGATCGATTCCCAGTTCGCCGACATGAAGAACACCGGCGGCCGTCACGGCGGCTCGATCACCGCGGCGCAGTTCCTCCAGCGCTTCGTCGACGGCACGCCCTGGGCGCATCTCGACATCGCCGGCACCGCCATGGGCGCGCCAAAGTCCGACATCAACCAGAGCTGGGGAAGCGGCTATGGCGTCCGTCTCCTGGATCGCCTGGTGGCAGATCATTACGAGCGCAAATGACCGAAGTGCTGTTCTACCATCTGCAAAACATGACGGTGGAGAACGTGTTGCCGCCGCTTCTCGAGAAATCGCTCGAGCGCGGCTGGCGCGTCGTGGTGCAGTCGACCTCGGAAGAGCGCGCCGATGCGCTGGACGCGCATTTGTGGACCTATCGCGACGATTCGTTCCTGCCGCACGCGACATGGCGCGTGAACGATGCCGTCGACCAGCCGATCGTGCTTGCGGTCGAGGCGGACAATCCGAACGGCGCCAATGTCCGCTTCCTGGTCGACAACGCCGCGCTGCCGCAGGACGCGGAGGGCTATGAACGCATGGTGCTCTTGTTCAACGGCGACGACCCGGACGCGCTTGCGCTCGCGCGCAGCGCCTGGACGGATTGCAAGGCGCGGGGATTTGATGTCACCTATTGGCAGGCCGACGAGCGGGGCCGGTGGCAGAAGCGGAATTAGCGCCGTTCGCAATTAATGATAATTTGCACTTTTCGAACGATGCTGGCTTCGGCCACCTTCGTGCCGCAAAGGGATGTTGGGACAATCGTTTAGGGCTGGTCCTTCACGCGGGGAATGAGTTTATCGTGCGACATCAAAAGCTTCCCGGCTCGCTCATGATTGTGTTGGCCGCCGTAGCACCGCTGGTTGCGGGCTGCTCGGGCGCGAGCGATCTGCTGTCGAAGGACGCAGAATGGTTCCAGAAGCCCGGCCGTCTCTTCATCAAGAATATCTCGATCGAGTCGCCGCCACTCACGCCTGACAAACCGGTGGGAGCCGAGGATCTCGTCAGCGCCGACGGCGCCTGTCCCGGCATGGCGCCGCCTCCCGGGCCGGCCGATGCCAATGCATCGACGACGTCGCCGGCGCCGATGGGCGGCACGGTCGCGCTCGGCCACACCGAGTGCGACGTGGTGCGCGGCATCGGCGCGCCTTCGTCCGTCAACCTCTCCAACGACGCCATCGGCCGCCGCGTCGCCGTCCTGACCTGGACGACCGGTCCGCGCGCCGGCATCTACACGTTCACGGCGGGACGTCTGTCCTCGATCGAGGGCAATCCGGAGCCGCAGGTCGTGCCGAAGGCCACCAAGCCGAAGGCGAAGAAGAAGTCGGCGTAAGCGTAACGCTTGCCGTTGAGGTCGCGTGCCCCGGACGCCGCGCAGCACCATAGTGTTGCGCTGCTGAGCCGGGGCCCAGACTCGTGGCACGCTGGGTCTCGACTCTGCGCAGCAGTGCAAAGAGTGCAGCCGCGCGTCCGAGACACGAGAGTGCATTGGAGCATGATCCGGAAAGGTGTGAAGCGGTTTTCCGTCTCAAGACGCAGCTCCTTTAGATCTGACGGCCGCTCTTCGCGATATGCTGCCAAAACGCCTCCGCGGCCTGCGCCAGACGAAGCTTCGGCCGGAACACGTGGATCTCGATCGGCACGTACCATTCTGCCCCGCCTGCTGCGACGATCTCGCCCGAAGCGAGCTGATCGCTGATCAGGCTTTCCGGCAGCCACGCCATGCCGCGGCCGGCCTGGACCATCGTCACCAGCAGCTTTGCGAGATGAGAGGTAAAGGTTGTGCGCAGATGCGCGTCCAACGGCGACGTCGCGCGCACGGCTTCGAGAATTCGTCCCATGCCGGATTCAGGACGGAAGCTCAGGAACGGGACCGGCGCGGCTTTCGTTCCCGGTAGCTTGAATCGCGGCTTGCGGCTTCGACTTGAAACCGGCACCGATGCCGGAATGAGCCTGTCGTCGCCGACATGCAGCGAGCGGAAATGCGATGGCGCGAGCGCCGTGGGCGCTGCCGGGTGGTAATGACAGAGCAGGAAGTGCGCATCGCCCGCGAGCAATATCCGCTCACAGGCCTCCATGTGGTTGGCGACGAGCTGCACGTTCGGAACGAACGCCAGCTTGGTCTCGATCCCGCGCAGCCAATCGGGAAAGAAGGTCAGCGACAGCGCGTTGGTCGAGGCGAACTTCAGCACGTCGGAGGCGCCGCGAGCCCGTTCCTGGGCGTCGAGCCGGCCGGCCGCAAGCCGGCGCAGAACGTCCTCGGCCGTCTCGCGAAAGCCTTCGCCGGCCGCCGTGAGATTGACGCTGTGCGTCGTGCGGTCCAGCAGCGGCGCCCCGGTCCACACTTCCAGCGCCTGAATCCTGCGGCTCAGCGCAGGCTGCGAGCAATTCCGCTGCTCCGCGGCGCGCGAGAAGCTGCGCGTGGTCGCCACCGCGATGAAATCGTGCAGCCAGTTGATCTCCATCGCAGGTCTCCTAAATGTATTAGGTTGCTTATGCATACTTTGCATAACGATATCAGAACACGACATTGGATTTCCAGTGTCGTGGGCGGCACGGTGCAGCAAGTCTTCTCTGGGAGGAAAGCGCGATGGCCGCGCGCACGCTGTACGACAAGCTGGTCGACGCCCATGTCGTCCGCAATCTCGACGATGCCGGTCTCGTGCTGCTCTATGTCGACCGCACCGTGCTCAACGAATACACCAGTCCTCAAGCCTTCGCCGGGCTGCGCGCGGCTGGGCGTAAGGTCTGGAATCCGAAGGCCGCGCTGATGGTCGTCGACCACGTCAACCCGACCGCGGCTCAGCGCACCCGAGCGATGCCGGACCGAGGCGCGGCGCGGCAGGTCGATTACTTCGCCGAGAACGCCAGGGATTTCGGCATCGAATATTTTGACATCCTCGACCCCCGGCAGGGCATCGAGCATGTTGTTGCTCCCGAGCAGGGGCTCGTCATGCCAGGCATGGTGATCGCGGCCGGCGACAGTCACAGCACCGCCTATGGCGCGTTCGGTGCTCTCGGCTACGGCATCGGAACATCCGACATCGAGCACTATCTCGCGACGTCGACCGTACGCTATCGCCGCCTCAAGACGATGCGCATCCACCTGACGGGGGAGGCGCCGCTCGGCGTGACGCCCAAGGACATTGTGATGGAGGTGATCCGGCGGATAGGTGCCGACGGTGCGACCGGATATGCCGTGGAGTTCAGCGGCCCCGTCGTCTCCAACATGAGCGTCGAGGGCAGGATCGTGATCTCGATCATGATCGTCGAGGCGGGTGCGCGCGGCGTCGTGATCGCGCCGGATCAAAAGGTGCTGGATTATCTGAAGGGACGTCCGCGCGCGCCGAAGGGCGAGATGTGGGAGCGGGCGGCCAGGAGCTGGCTGATCCTGGCTTCGGATCCCGACGCTCGGTTCGATCGCGAGATCGCGCTCGAGGTTTCCGAAATCGCGCCGGTCGTGACCTGGGGCACCAGTCCCGACCAGGCGATCGCCGTCACTGAGACCATTCCCGATCCTGGACAACAGGCTGCGCCCGAGCGCGAGGCGGCCGCGAGGCGCGCTCTGGACTATATGGGCCTCACGCCCGGCCTGCCCATTCAATCCGTTCCGATCGACTTCGCTTTCATCGGGTCCTGCACGAACGCGCGGATCGAGGATCTGCGCGATGCGGCCGAGATCTTTCGCGGCCGTCGGGTCGCCGATGGCGTGCGTGCGATCGTGGTGCCGGGCTCGACCCAGGTCAGGGCCCAGGCCGAGGCGGAGGGCCTCGCAAAGATGTTCACCGAGGCCGGCGTCGAATGGCGGCAGTCCGGCTGCTCGATGTGCCTTGCGATGAACGACGATGTGCTCAGGCCCGGCGAGCGGTGCGCGTCCTCGACCAACCGCAATTTTGAAGGCCGCCAGGGATCGGGCGCGCGCACGCACCTGATGAGCCCGGCCATGGTGGCGGCGGCAGCCGTCACCGGACGCATCACGGATGTGCGTTCTCTCTTGGCAGGAGCACGCCAATGATTCCGTTTGGTCAGGTCACGGGCGTGGCTGCGCCCATGATGGCGCCCAATGTCGACACCGACGTCATCATGCCAAAAATGTTCCTCAAGGGCGTGGACCGCAGCGGCTTGGGCGAGGGCGCCTTCAACCTGCTGCGCTTCAGCGGCGGTAAGCCCAACGCTGACTTCATCCTCAATCGGGAAGGCTATCGCGACGCCAACTTTCTCGTCGTCGGCCCGAATTTCGGCTGCGGGTCGAGCCGCGAGCACGCGGTCTGGGGGCTGCAGCAGCTCGGCATTCGCGCGCTGATCGGCACCAGCTTCGCCGGCATCTTCAACGACAATTGCGCCAACAACGGTCTGCTGACGATCTCGCTCGATGCCGATGTGGTGGCGGAACTCGCCCGCGTCGTGGCCGACAGCTCGCGCAATGACGTTACGATCGACCTTGCTGCGCAATCGATCCGGTTCGATCGCGGTCGCCGCTCGATCGGGTTCGACATCGAGCCGGACAGGAAAGAGGCCTTCCTGACCGGCCGCGATTTCATCGCCTCCACGCTCGTCTTCGCCGACGACATATGCGCCTTCGAGGCGCGGCATCGGGCGGAGAACCCCTGGATCGTCTGACCTGCACGACCTTGCGCGGCTCGAATCCGCGCGCCAACGACAAAACGACAAACAGCGGAGGAAGCTTTGGTAGACACAACATATCGCCCGGCCGAAGCGCCTGGCGCCGTTGCTGCAACACATCTGGCCCGTCTCAAGGTCGGCCCGTTGCCGATCGGCATCTACGTCGCGGCCGCGCTCGTCTGCGCCGCCGCCGTCTATTCCGGCAAGCTGCCGAACGACGTGATCGGCGGCCTTTCGGTCCTGATGCTGCTCGGCTTCCTGCTGGGCAAGCTCGGTCAGACCATTCCGGTGCTGAAGCAGATCGGCGGCACCGCGATCCTGTGTCTATTCGTGCCGTCGGCCCTGGTGAGCTACGGCCTGATGCCAGAAGCCGCCTTGAAGGCGATCACGACCACGTTCCGAACCGCCAACTTTCAGTATTTCTTCATCGCCTGCCTCGTCGCAGGCTCGATCCTCGGCATGCCCTATCGGGTCCTGGTTCAGGGCTTCATTCGCATGTTCGTTCCGCTCCTGATCGGCACGATCGCGGCCGTCACCGCCGGCATCGCCGTCGGGCTTCTGTTCGGCCACAGCCCGAAGGACACGTTCTTCTTTGTCATCATCCCCATCGTCGGCGGCGGTCTTGCGGAAGGTGTCCTGCCGCTGTCCATCGCTTATTCCGAGATGCTGCATCGGTCGCAAGCTGAGCTTGTGGCCCAGATGGTCCCAGCGGCGCTGCTCGGCAACGTCGTCGCGATCGTCAGCGCGGGCCTGCTGGCGCGCCTTGGCGAGATGCGGGCCGACCTCAATGGCAGAGGGATGCTGGTCAAAACCGGAGACGACGACATTCTCGGCGAAGCGCGACCGGACCAGCCGATCGATCTCGGACTGCTCGGTGCCGGCATAGTGCTTTCGTGCGGCTTATTCGTGCTCGGCATGATTTTGGCGCCGCTCACCGGCATCCCCGGGCCGATCATGATGATCATCGCCGCGGTGGCATTGAAGCTGACCAGGTTACTACCGGCCGAGATGGAGCTCGGCGCCTATCAGATCAACAAGTTCATGTCGACCAACCTTACTTTCGCGATCCTGGTGGCGATGGGGACATTGCTGGTCTCATGGCAGCAGCTCGTTGCCTCCTTCAATCCAGGCTACATCATGATCTGCACGACCACGGTGCTGGCGATGATCCTGTCAGGTTTCTTCGTCGGCAAGTGGCTGAACATGTATCCGGTGGAGGCGGCGATCGTGACCGCCTGCCACTCGGGCCTCGGGGGCACCGGCGACGTCGCCATTCTTGGCGCCGCGGATCGCATGGGCCTGATGGCGTTCGCCCAGATCGCCACCCGCGTCGGCGGCGCGATCATGATCGTGATCGCGACACTCTTGATGAAGTCGCTGTCCTGATACGGGCCGCGGCCTTTGCGCAGGACGAATGTTCCAGGGGAGATCTCAATGCTCGAATTCGAACAGATTGAATCGTGCTCCGATCGATCAGAGACCGGGTTGACGCGCCGCCATCTGATGTCGATCGCGTTGACAACCGGTGCCCTCGGTTCGGCCATATTGGCGCCGGGTGCTTTCGCTCAGGAGAATAATACCGTGACGACCAGCGCGCTGCAAAAGTTGCTACCGGGGTTTCGACAGAAGCGCCTCAAGACCAGCGGGGCCGAGATCAACGCGCTCGTGAAGGGCGAGGGGCCGCCGCTGCTGTTGCTGCACGGACACCCGCAGACATTGGCGTGCTGGCACAAGATCGCCCCCAAGCTCGCGGAGCGCTTTACCGTGGTGCTGACCGATCTGCGCGGCTACGGCGACTCGAGCAAGCCCGACGGCGGCAAGGACAGTATCGCATATTCCAAGCGGGAGATGGCGCGGGATCAGGTCGAAGTGATGCGCGCGCTCGGTTTTGACCGCTTCCGGGCTGTCGGCCACGATCGCGGCGGGCGTGTTCTGCATCGCCTGATGCTTGATCATCCGGACACCGTCTCCAGGGCGGTCCTGCTCGACATCGCGCCAACCGCGACGATGTACGCCAAGGTGAACAAGGAGTTCGCTACGCGATATATGTGGTGGTTCTTTCTGATTCAGCCGGCGCCGCTTCCGGAAACCTTGATCGGCAACAATCTCGAATTCTATCTGCAGACCCATATCAACAAGCAGAACAAGACGCCGGGCGCCATCGACCCGGTTGCACTCGAAGAGTATCGCCGGTGCTACACCCGCGAGACGCTGCATGCCGTCTGCGAGGATTATCGCGCCGCTGCCGGCATCGACCTGATCCACGATGAGGCGGATTCCGACAAGAGAATTGGTTGCCCGCTGCTCGTGCTGTGGGGCGGCAAGGGAGTTGTCGGGTCGAGCTACGACGTCCTCGACACATGGCGCGCCAAGGCCAAGGACGTGCGAGGCGGAAGCCTGCCTTGCGGCCATTATCTGCCGGAAGAAGCACCTGAGTTGCTCCTCGAGCAGCTCAATGCCTTCTTGGCGTAACGACGGCGACGCGTCTCGACAGCGGTCTCCGGGATCGCTCGCCGCTCTATCTCACGCTCATGATGCTGGGTGGCTCGCTGCCCGGCGAGACCGCTGAGTGCCGCTTTCCCGGAGGCGCTGGGCCTCTTCAGGGAGGTGTTTGCGGGGTCGAAAGCCTGCCGGCATTTGCGCCGGCATCGCCGCAACGGGCCTGCCGACCGACCTCACAAAAGACATTTGATTCAATCGCTAAGGGTTAGGTGTGTAAATACCGGTACTGTGCATGGGGTTGTCTTGCCGGTTTTGATGCAGCCAATCGCGTCGGGAGGGTCAACCCGCCGCTTCGTCGAACTGCGTACTCGCCTCGAGCCACTGTTCCTCCGCCCGCGCCAGTGCGTCCGCCGCATTGGCGCGCGCCTTCGACAATTGCGCGGCCTGCTTGGGATCGCGGGTGAAGATGTCGGGCAGGGCGAGGGCGGTGTCGATCTTCGCGATGATCTCACCGACGCGGGCGATCTCGGCTTCGGCTTCCGCGATGCGCTTCTTCAGCGAGCCGCGATTGTCCGACTTCGGGCGTTGTGGCTTCTCACTCGCGGCGCTGCGCTCGCGTGGGGATTCGGCGTTGCGCGCGGACAGCACCAGGCGGCGGTACTCGTCGAGGTCGCCGTCGTAATTGGTCACGGTGCGATCGGCGACGATCCAGAGCCGTTCGGCGCAGGCCTCGATCAGGTAGCGGTCGTGGGAGACCATGATCACAGCGCCGGGAAATTCGTTGATCGCCTCCGCAAGCGCGGCGCGGCTGTCGATGTCGAGATGGTTGGTCGGCTCGTCCAAAATGATCATGTTGGGGCCGAAGAAGGTCGCAAGGCCCAATAGCAGCCGCGCCTTCTCGCCGCCCGACAATTTCCCCGCCTTGGTATCGGCGGCCTTGCCGGAGAAACCGATCGCTCCAGCGCGGGCCCGCACCTTGGCTTCGGGCGCATCGCCCATCAGCTTGCGCACGTGATCGTAGGCGGAGGCGTCCTCGTTGAGCTCGTCGAGCTGGTGCTGGGCGAAATAGGCGATCGACAGCTTGTCCGCGCGGGTCACCTTGCCGGAGAACGATGCGAGGCGTCCGGCCAGCAGCTTGACCAGCGTCGACTTGCCGTTGCCGTTGGCGCCGAGTAGCGCGATGCGGTCGTCATTGTCGATGCGCAGGGTGACGCGGCTCAGCACAGGCGTTGCCGGATCGTAGCCGACCGAAGCGTTGTCGACGGCGATGATCGGCGGCGACAGGATCTTCTCCGGCGCCGGAAAGCTGATCTCGCGCACGTCCTCGGTGACCAGCGCGGTGATCGGCTTCAGCCGCTCCAGCATCTTGACGCGGGATTGCGCCTGGCGCGCCTTGGAGGCCTTGGCCTTGAAGCGGTCGACGAAGGCTTGCAGCCGCGCGCGTTCGGCCTCCTGGCGCTTGACCTGCTTGGCATCGAGCAATTCGCGCGCGGCGCGCTGCTCCTCGAAGGAGGAATAGGTGCCCTTGTAGAGCGTGAGCTTGCCGCGCTCCAGATGCAGGATCTGGTCGACCGAGCTTTCCAGGAGGTCGCGGTCGTGGCTGATCACGATCACCGTGCGCGGATAATGCGCGAGATGATCCTCAAGCCACAATGTGCCTTCGAGATCGAGATAGTTGGTGGGCTCGTCGAGCAGCAACAGGTCCGGAGCTGCGAACAGCGTCGCGGCGAGCGCGACGCGCATGCGCCAGCCGCCGGAGAATTCGGCGCATGGGCGGAGCTGATCGGCGGCGGAGAAGCCGAGGCCGGAGAGGATCGCGGCCGCACGGCTCGGCGCCGAATGCGCGTCGATGTCGACGAGGCGGGTCTGGATCTCGGCGATCCGGTGCGGATCGGTCGCGTGCTCGGCCTCGGCGAGCAGCGCCTCGCGTTCGAGGTCGGCCTTGAGCACGACGGAGATCAGGCTTTCGGGGCCGTTCGGGGCCTCTTGCGCGAGACTGCCGACGCGCCATCGCGGCGGCAGTGTCACCGAGCCGTGCTCGGCCGCAAGCTCGCCGCGGATCACCTTGAACAGCGTCGACTTGCCGGTGCCGTTGCGTCCGACCAGGCCAACGCGCGAGCCGGGCGTGATCTGCACGGAACTCTGGTCAATCAGAAGGCGTCCGGCGAGGCGGATGGAGAGATCGGTGATGGACAGCATGCGGCCTTGTCACCGCAAGGCGCGACGAACGCAACCCGTTTTTCCGTGGCTATCGCTCGAGCATGATCCTGTCGGAAAACCGCTTCACACTTTTCCGGCTCATGCGCCGGTCAGTGCGATTCGCGCTCGCGCTGCTTCAATTCGTTGAGCAGCTGCTCGAGGTGTGTCGGGAGGTGAGGATCGGGGCGCAGACTCTGCTGAAGCCGTTCGCCCACGGCATCGCAAATCGAGCGGCTGGTGCGCCGGTCGATCTGTACGCTGTCATTGGCAAAAGGCCCAGCCATCGCGAGGTTCCATGCTCTTAAAGTAAAGACACGGTACCAAGTCATTGCCTCCAAAATGGTTTCGCTGCTCGCGGGGAATGTCCGAAATTCTCGTCAAAGTTGTATTAATCGCCCCATGTCCGCCCAAATAAGAGGCCCCGGCGGGGGGAACGCCGGGGCCTCTCCTGAAGGGGTGCCTTGGGGGGCATAGGACCCCTTTTGTCAGGAAGGTGCTTTGGAAGGTGCTGTCGGGCTCAGTAGCAGCGGTTGATCAGCCGCCAGCGGGGTCCCCAGGGGGTCGGGACCAGCCGGCGCACGTAGCAGCCGCCATAACCGTAGGAGACGGGGCCGCCGACATAGAAGCGCGGTCCGCCCCAGCCGTGGTGCCAGCCGCCTCCGTGCCAGCCTCCGCCGTGCCAGCCGCCATGCCAGTGAGCGGAGGCGGAGGTCGGCGCCAGCGCGGCACCGAGCGCGACCGCGGCAACGGCGGCAAGCGAAAGTTTCCTCAACATGGTGATCTCCTCAAAACTGCCGGCGCGGGCCTGTCGCGTCGATGGAAAGGCCGCCGAAACGGTCTGCCTCACAATCAGGCTTGGGTTTCGATGGGCCCGACCTTACGCCTGCGAAGCTGAACCGAACCCTGACGGGGGTTTCAGGATCGGTTCATCTGGGTGAAATCGTTGTAATCAGCTGAAATCGCGGGTTACGACGCCTGCGGCGAAGCGCCCATGCGGCCGCATCGGCGGTCGCTTGCCGTCCGGCAAAGGCGCCGATATAAGCCCCGCAACTCCGAACCACCGCATTCCTTCCAAGGACAAGACTTATGGCCATCGAACGCACTTTCTCGATCATCAAGCCCGACGCGACCGAGCGTAACCTGACCGGCGCGGTCAACGCCGTGATCGAGAAGGCGGGCCTGCGCATCGTCGCGCAGAAGCGCATCCGCATGACCAAGGACCAGGCCGAGACCTTCTATGCCGTCCACAAGGCGCGCCCGTTCTTCGGCGAGCTCGTCGACTTCATGACCTCGGGTCCGGTCGTGGTGCAGGTGCTGGAAGGCGAGGGCGCGATCGCCAAGTACCGCGAGGTGATGGGTGCGACCGATCCGGCCAAGGCTGCCGAGGGCACCGTCCGCAAGCTCTACGCCAAGTCGATCGGCGAGAATTCGGTGCACGGCTCGGATGCGCCGGAGACGGCTGTAATCGAGATCGCGCAGTTCTTCTCGGGCAACGAGATCGTCGGCTGATCCATCAGCCGATAAGTTAGGACGACGGGGCGAAAGGACGTATTGTGAACTGGCTCTGGCAGATCTTCGATCCCGCGACGATCGGGGCGTTCTTCACCCAGTTTCGCAACGAGATGGCTGAACCGACCTTCTGGATCGCGGTCGGCAAGATCATCTGGATCAACATCCTGCTCTCCGGCGACAACGCGCTGGTGATTGCGCTCGCCTGCCGCGGCCTCAAGCCGCGGCACCGGCTGTGGGGCATGATCTTCGGCGCGGGCGCCGCAGTGATACTGCGGATCATCTTCACCGGCATCGTCGCGAGCCTGATGGGGCTGCCCTACCTGAAACTCGTCGGCGGTCTCGCGCTGATCGTGATCGCGGCAAAACTGCTGGTGCCCGAAAACGAGGACGAGGACGACGTCGAGTCCGCCTCGCATCTGTTGCAGGCGGTCCAGATCGTCGTGGTCGCCGACATCGTCATGAGCCTGGACAACGTCATTGCGGTGGCTGCTGCCGCCAATGGCAGCGTACCGTTGTTGATCCTCGGCCTCGCCATCAGCGTGCCGCTGATCGTCGCCGGTGCCGCGCTGATCATGGCGCTGCTCGCAAAGCTGCCGGTCCTGGTCTGGGCCGGCGCGGCGCTGCTCGGCTGGATCGCGGGCGAGGTGATCGCGACCGATCCCGGCGTCGCACCGAAGCTGCACATGCTGTTCGATGGCCCGCTCGGCGCCTCGCTGGACAGCATGCTCGGCGCACTTCGCATCCCGCCGCAGTTCGCCCATGGCGGCGGAGGCGGCGAATATTTCTGCGCCGCGCTCGGCGTCGTTGTCGTGCTGGTCGTCGGCACCATCTGGCGCCGGCGCAGCCTGAGCGCGGCCGCGCTCGAATCCTCCGAGGGGCACGCCAAGGCATCGGCGAAGTGACTTCGACGCTCTGATCGGTCTTGGTCTTCTCTCCAGCGATGAGAGGCGAGCATGTCACTGATGTGCTCGCCGCGTTGGCCGCGGTACCCGAGCGATCACCGGCCATGGGCTTAGCGCAAGAGCCGAAGTCTCCCATCATCGCATTCCTACAACCGCGCGCATTGTGTTCGCGGCAGGAAGCGCGCTGCGCGGTAATACGCAGCGCGCTTGGGCGTTGCGTGCGATGAGTCTTCCTTCGCAACCAACGCGCGATTTAGAGGTTGTCTTATTATAAACTATTGAAAATAAAGGGTGCTTTCGTTGACTCAACGAAGGTTCCCACGGCACGTCGCTCCGACGTTCATGTTTATGAAATCGGAAGCTGGTGCGATGCCGTCGAGAGTGATTTGCCGTCCTGTTGCTGTTCTTGCCGCTAGCATCAAAACATTTCTGATGTGCTCCAGCCCGAGAGCCTTCGCGATCTCCGTGGTCTCCATTGCCTTGTTCAGCGACGGCCTCCTGCACGGCACCAACGCGCAAAGCGCTGTGCCGGAGACGGAGCGGGGAAGCACGTTGCCGGCGGTGACCGTCACCGCAGATGCCCCGAAGCAGCGCGCACGTCCACGCTCCAATCCAGGCCGAAGGGCGGGCCGTAGCGCGCCTGCGAATGAGCGGGCCAAGTTGCAGGCGGAAGCAACCCCCACGGCTGCGAGGCCGAGCGCACTTCCGCCGTCCTACGCAGGCGGGCAAGTCGCCCGCGGCGGCCAGGTCGGCTTGCTGGGCAACAAGGATTTCATGGATACGCCGTTCAACATCACGAGCTACACGGCGAAGAAGATTGAAGATCAACAGGCCACCACGGTCGCCGACGTCGTCAGCAACGATCCTTCGGTCCGTTTCACCGGTCAGACCGGTGGCATTCTCGACTCCTTCTTCATCCGCGGCTTTCCGATCGGGGAGGGGAATGTCGGAGAAATTGCCTTCAACGGCGTCTATGGCGTTGCACCGAATTATCGGGTGTTCACCGATTACGTGGAGCGCATCGAAATCATCAAGGGCCCGACGGCGCTGCTTTACGGCATGGCGCCAAACAGCAGCGTCGGGGGCACCATCAACATCGTTCCAAAACGTGCTGGGGATGTCGATCTCACCCGGGTCACGACCGACTACACGACAAACACCCAGCTCGGCACGCATCTCGACGTGAGCCGACGGTTCGGCGAGAACCGCGAATTCGGCATTCGCGTCAATGGTAGCTATCACAATGGCGATACACCGCTCGACAACCAGACCCGGGAGGCGCATGTCGGCGCCGCAGCGTTCGACTATCGCGGCGAGAAGTTCAGAGCTTCGCTCGACTTCATCGATCAGGAGGAAAAGTTCGACGCGCCCACGAGGCCGTTTCTGGTCGCAACAGGCGTCGCGGTTCCGACAGCGCCGGTCGGGCGGCGCAATGTCACGCAGGCCTGGGAATGGGCCAAGGTTCACGACAATTCGCTGCTGGGACGCGCCGAATACGATGTGACAGATTCCGTGACGGTGTTCGCCGACGGCGGTGGTGGCAGGACCCAGGTCGATCGTCTGTTTGGGACGCCGACGATCCTGAACGCGGCAGGCAACACGACTTCGACGCCGGGGCATTTCAAATTCGATATCGACAGGAACGTGGCCGATGCCGGTGTGCGTGCCCGGCTCGAAACAGCCGCGATCAGTCACGCCGTGACCTTCCAGGGCAGCTACTACACGGATCAGATCTCGCGCGGCTCCGTATCCGGGACGCCGGTGTTGTCCAACATCTATGCGCCGATCGCCCGTCCCGAGCAGCTCGTTCCGGCTCCCGCGTCTGTACCGAAACTGTCGGATACGGAGCTGACCGGTCTTGCGCTGGCCGACACCATGTCGGTTTTCCAGGAGCGCCTTCAGCTGACCGTCGGCGTCAGGCAACAGGGCGTCAAGTCCAACAACTACAACACCACCACGGGCGCCGTTACCTCCGCCTACGACCAGACGGCGCTCACGCCGATGGTCGGCCTGGTCGTCAAGCCCTGGAGCAACGTTTCGCTGTACGCCAACTACATCGAAGGGCTCAGCAAGGGCGACATCGCACCGACGACGGCGAGCAATCAAGGAGAGGTCCTGGCGCCGTACTTCAGCAAGCAGAAGGAAGCCGGCGTCAAGATCGACTTCGGGATGCTCGCGACTACGATCAGCCTGTTCGAGATCACCAAGCCGTCGGGACAGCCGGGGGCAGATAAGGTCTTCAGGGCTGACGCCGAACAGCGCAATCGCGGCGTGGAATTCACCGTGTTTGGAGAAGTGCAGCCGGGCATTCGCGTGCTTGGCGGCGTGACGTTGATCGACGCGGAGCTGACGAAGACGAGCACGCTGGCCAATCTCGGCAAGACGCCGATCGGCGTGCCTCAGGTGCAGGCCAATCTATCCGCCGAATGGGACACCCCGTTCGCACCCGGACTGACGCTGGTCGCAAACACCATCTACACCGGGCACCAATATCTGGATGGGGCAAACACGCAAGTTATTCCGGCCTGGACCAGGCTCGATCTAGGTGCGCGCTACACCACGCGCATCAATAACCGGCCGGTCACGCTCCGGGCCCTGGTCCAGAATGTATTCGATACCAACTACTGGGCTGGCGTGGCGAGCTTCTCCGCATTGGCGCAAGGCACGCCGCGAACCCTGCTATTGTCGATGTCGACGGATTTCTGAACCGGGTCGGCTTTGATGCGCGCAACGACGATGCGCGTTCCTTACGTCACCGAGGCCAGACGCGGAGCCACGATCAGGCGCAGACGACGGGTGCTCTGAATGGACGAAAGAATCAGGGCGCCGCGACAGGACGGCTCCGCGCCCGCCCGATCCCGAATGATGCCCGGGCGCGCGCGGCACACGCTGCTGTGGGCTCACCGATGGCTCGGATTGATCTTCGGCCTCGTCGTGGTGCTGATAGGCCTCACCGGAAGCTTCATTGTCTTCTACCGGGAGATCGATGTTGCCCTGAATCCTGCGCTCTATACTCCCGCAGGTCCGGAGCAAAAAGTCACTTTATCGGAAGTGATGCGCGCCGCCGCGGCGGCGGATCCAGCGCCGATTGCCACGATCCTGGCGCCGGATCGGACCTAGCCGGTCTGGATCGTGATACATACGCATGAAACCGCGCCTGGCCGCTACCCGAACCGTTGGACGACCATGGTCGATCCTTCGAACGGAAACGTGCTCGGGCGGCGTGACTACGTCAACGCGTTCGCCCTCAAGGTCTATCGTCTCCACTACACGCTGCTGCTCTATGAGTGGTGGGGCAAGGAGCTGGTCGGCGTGGCCGGGTTCGTGCTGCTCGGTTTGGCCATATCGGGCCTGGTCCTGTGGTGGCCGAGGCCGGGTCTTTTCTGGCGATCGGTCTCGGTGCGCAAGAACGTCTCGCTGTTTCGATTTGTTCTGGACTTTCATAGCGCGGCCGGCTTTTGGGCACTGCTCGTGCTCTTGGTGATCTCAATCACCGGCGTCGGCATCGTATTTCCCGACGTGGTGCGCCCCATCGTTGGCCTTCTGTCGCAAACGACGCCTGATCGCTCGCCACGGGTCGAAATGCCGCCTTCGGCAGAGACGCCACTGCTCCCAGCCGATGCGATCGCGCGACTAGCGCAGGCGGCCAAGCCCGGCGTTGCGATCGCTATGTTCAATCCGCCGACCGCAACGCGCAACACCTGGCGCGTGCAGTTTCGTCCCGACGGTGCTGATCCCGCCGTGCGGGCACGGGGGGCGATCTGGCTCGATCCATGGAGTGGCGCAGTGGTGCACGACCGCAGTCCGGTCGCCATGTCGATGGGGGACCGCTATCTGGCCGAACAGCTCTGGCTTCACAACGGCGCGGCGTTCGGACTCGCAGGACGCCTGTTGGTTTTCGCGGCCGGATTCGCGCCTCTCGCCCTGTTGGTCAGCGGCCTGATCATGTGGCTCAAAAGACGTCCCGGAAGGGTGAGGACCGGCTAGCTGGTTACCGCCTCACGATCGAGCCGGCGCGGCCCATCAGGCGGGCGAGCTGGCGGAAGCGGCTGCCGACGCGGTCGGCGACGAGATCGACGAGGCGGTGCTCGAACACCAGCATCAGCTTGCGGCTCCCGCTGCGGAAATGTGTGGCGGGCAGCACACCCGGCCGCGCCGCCGAGATCAGGTGCGCGACGCGGAACGCAGCGCCCAAGAGGCGTGCACGCTCGAGCTGCGCCGGCGTCAGCAGGCTCTGCATGGTGGCCGGCGGCTGGTTTTCCTCGCTCAGGCCCGCATAGCGGTAGAACACCGACAGGCCGATGAACGCGCGCTCGGTATGGGTGATCGCGCCGAAATTGCCGTTGACGACGAGGCTCAGCGTCTGCTCGCCACGATGATCAGGATGCACGCGCCAGCCGATGTCGGAGAGCAGACACGCGGTGTGGCGCAGGCGGCGATCCTCTTCGGTCTCGCGCAGCTTCACGACGCGCGCGAGGCGGTCGGTCCAGGCGATCAGCTCGCGGGCGTGCTTCGCCGAACGCGACAGCAGCTGGTTGAGCTCCTCTGCGGCGCAGATCAGCCCGTCCTTGTTGCGTTCGGACTCCGGCAGCTTCTCGTGCAGCAGGCCCTCGCGCACGCCGAAGGTCGAGAACACGATGGTTTTCGGCTTCGCCACGCGGATGATGTGCTCGAGCACCAGTGCCGCATAGGTGAGGAGCGGGCGGCGCGCATCAGCAACGATCTCGATGTCGGCCAGCATGTCGGCGGCCGCAAGCCGGCGCAGACGCCGCGAGAAGTCGAGCGCCTCGGCCGCCGGAATCGAATAGCCGTGCATCACCTGGAGCGGATAGCCGCTCTGGATGATGTGGATGCGCGCGAGCGCGCGCCAGGTGCCGCCGACCGCGTAGAAGGTGCGGCCGCGGCCCGCGGCTAGCTGCGGCACCTCGTCGATCGCTTCGCGGACGATGCGGTCGGCGCGCTTGAGCGATTTGTGCGCGAGGTCCTGGAGCGCGAGCCCGCCGAGCGGCAGCGTCACGCCGCTGCGTACGCTGTTCCTGCGCACGTCGATCAGCTCGAGCGAGCCGCCGCCGAGATCGCCGACGATGCCGTCGGGATAATGGATGCCGGAGATCACGCCGAGGGCCGACAGCCGCGCTTCGCGCTGGCCCGACAGGATCTCGATCTTCACGGCGCAGATGCGCTCGGCCTTCGCGATGAAGTCGGGGCCGTTGGAAGCGTCGCGGCAGGCGGCGGTCGCAATCGCGAACACGCGCCCGACCTGCATCACGCGGCACAGCGCCCGAAAACGCTTGAGCGAGGTCAGCGCCTTGTCGACGGCGTCGGGCGCGAGCAGGCCCGTGCTCTGCACCTCGCGTCCGAGGCCGCACAGCGTCTTCTCGTTGAAGATTGGAATGAGGCTGCGCGCCAGCGCCTCGTAGACGACGAGACGGACCGAGTTGGAACCGATATCGATGACCGCGACGCTGGAGCCGCGCTTGCGCGGCCGCTTCACGTCGAAAATCCGGGATCAGGATGGATGACGTTCATTCCGGCGCGTGAGACGGCGCGGCGAGGATTCCTTGAGCGACTTTCCACGGCCAGACAGACTCGGATTTGTCATGAAGTAGTTGTGGACGTTGAAAGGCTCCTCGCCCTTCGCGGCCTTCATACGCGTTGAGGACCCGTCCGGCAACAATTGCCAGCTCTGCTCATTATCCTTCAGATTCGCGACCATGATCTGTTCGAGAACCTGCTGATGCACCGTGGGATTTTGCAGCGGACACAGCACCTCGACGCGGCGGTCGAGGTTGCGCGGCATCATGTCGGCCGAGGAGATATACACAGCCGCTTTCGCGCTCGGCAGGCCCTGGCCCATGCCGAAGCAGTAGATTCGGCCGTGTTCCAGGAAGCGTCCGATGATCGACTTGACGCGGATGTTCTCCGACAGGCCGGGAATTCCGGGCCTGAGGCAGCAGATGCCGCGCACCACCAACTCGACCTGGACGCCGGCCTGTGAGGCCTCGTAGAGCGCGTCGATGATGTCGGGGTCGACAAGCGCGTTCATCTTCATCCAGACCGCGCCGTGCCGCCCGTGCCGTGCATGCGCGGTCTCGCCCTGGATGTGCTCGATGATGCGCTTGCGCAAGGTCAATGGCGACACCGCCATCTTCTCCAGATCGCTCGGCGCGGCATAGCCGGTGATGAAATTGAACACACGCGCCGCGTCGCGGCCGATGGTCGGATCCGAGGTGAAGTAGGAGAGGTCGGTGTAGATGCGCGCGGTCACCGAGTGATAGTTGCCGGTGCCGGTATGGACGTAGGTCGTGAGGCTGCCGCCCTCGCGGCGCACCACCATCGAGAGCTTTGCATGCGTCTTCAGTTCGAGGAAGCCGTAGACGACCTGCACGCCGGCGCGCTCGAGGTCGCGCGCCCAGCGGATGTTGGCCTCTTCGTCGAAGCGCGCCTTCAGCTCGATCAGCGCGGTCACCGACTTGCCGGCCTCAGCGGCTTCGGCGAGCGCGCGCACGATCGGCGAGTTGTTGGAGGTGCGGTATAGCGTCTGCTTGATCGCGACCACATCTGGGTCGCGCGCGGCCTGCTGCAGGAACTGCACCACCACGTCGAAGGATTCATAGGGATGATGGACGACGAGGTCCTTCTGCCGGATCGCCGCGAAGACGTCGCCGGCATGCTCGCGCACCCGCTCGGGATGGCGCGGCACGTAGGGGGTGAATTCGAGGTCGGGACGGTCGATGCGGGTGAGCTGCGAAAGCTCGTTCATGGCGAGCACGCCATCGACCAAGAACACCTCGTCGTCGGCGGCCGACAGCGCGTGCTGGACGAAGCTCCGCAATTCCTCGGGCATCTTGGCGTCGATCTCGAGCCGGATCACCGAGCCGCGGCGGCGACGCTTCAGCGCGGTCTCGAACAGGCGGACCAGGTCTTCCGCCTCTTCCTCGATTTCGAGCTCGGAGTCGCGGATGATTCGGAAGGCGCCCTGGCCGCGCAGATTGTATCCGGGGAAGAGGCGGTTGATGAACAGGGCGGTCGCCTGTTCCAGCGAAATCAGCCGGACGGCCCTGCCTTCGGCTGGTAGGCGGATGAAGCGGTCGATCTTGCCGGGCATGCGGATCAGCGCGTTCATCTGCTTGCCGTCGGCGGCGCGCGTGAGCTGAAGCGCGATGGTGAAGCCGAGGCTCGGGATGAACGGGAAAGGGTGGGCCGGATCGATTGCGAGCGGCGTCAGCAGCGGGAACACGTTGTTGAGGAAGTAGTCCTCGATCCAGCTCCGCTCCGCCTTGGTGACGTCCTTGCCCTCAACCAGCACGATGCCGACATCGGCGAGCGTGCCGCGCAGGTCGCGCCAGATCGCCTGCTGGTCGGAGGCAAGCTCGGACACGGTGCGGTTGATCAGCGCGAGCTGCTCCGACGGCGTGAGGCCATCGGGGGCGCGCTCGGCAATGCCCTCGCGCACCTGGGCCTTGATGCCGGCGACGCGGACCATGAAGAACTCGTCGAGGTTATTCGCTGAAATCGACAGGAATCGCACCCGCTCCAGCATGGGGTGACTGGGATTGACCGATTCCTCCAGGACGCGGCGGTTGAAATGCAGCCAGGACAGCTCGCGGTTGATGAATCGCTCGGGGCTGGAAGCGATCGCCGGCAGGCCCTCGGTTTCCGGGGGTTTTTCTTTGATTTCAACGGCTTGCGCAGAGTCCATGAGAAGTCGATCCATCCAGTTCACCCCAATTTGCGACTTACGCGCAAAACCGGCGGGAGCATGTGTTAGAGCGATGACGTTTCGATGACATTGATGTTCCGCCGCTCCGCCGCGTCAAGCGGCCTCGGAGGCGGGGGCCGGTCAGGCGTCCCGAAGCAGCTCGGCGGCCAGCGCCCGGGTGACGGGGCGCCCAAGTCGCAGGGCCTCGCTGTCGAGCAATTCCACAGCCCGCCGGGCGGCGGCCGAGGACCGCTCCAGGCGGGTGGCGAGGTAGCTGACCACGCTCTCATCCACCGTGAGTTGACGGTCGGCGCAGAATTTGACGATCAGGCCACGGAAAAGCTGGTCGTCGGGCGGCAGCAGCGCGACCGCCGGCACGGCGCGCAGGCGCGAGCGCAGGTCGCGAAGCTCGATCTCGAGCGATGCCGGGACCTCGCGCCCGGTGAAGAGGACGTAGGCGCCATCCTCACGGGCGAGGTTCATCAGGTGGAAGAGGGCGCGCTCGTCAAATTCTTTCGCCTTGAGATCCTCGACCACTAGCGCCCCGGTGGCGAGCGCGCCCGGGACCGCTGCGGCGGTCAGGGCATTGGCTGTGGTCGAGCGGGCGCCAGCCTCCTCAGCCCAGATCGCGGCGAGATGGCTCTTGCCGCTGCCTTCGGGGCCGGCCAGCCACATGATCCGGTTCGGCCATTCCGGCCAGGCGTCGATCAGGCCGAGGCCGGCCGCGTTGGCCGGGCCCTCGAGGAAATTGTCCCGGCTGAGACTTTCCGCATGCGGAAGCGAAAACGCCAATTGTCGGGGATGAACGCGGCCTGCCACGCTTGCCTTGCTCCATGCCGGCGCGCCGGCCTCGTTGGAAAAGATTCGACTTGATCGAGCGGGAGTTGGCCTTTTACGGGGCCGCATCCCAACTCATTTGGCCTCGATCGTGCTCATGTGCCGCAGCCACTCGACGAGATAGAGCGACACCGAGGAGAGCGTGAAAACCGTGACGAGGCCCATCAGGATCATATCATAGGGTTGCGGCTTGAAGCCGAAGGCAAGTGCGGCCAGCACCAAGGCCGCGAACGCCACTTGGGCCACAGTGTTGAGCTTGGACACCTTCGAGGGCTTCATCTCGACCGGCCGGTCGAACAGCCAGGATACGATCACGGCGGCGACGATCATGATGTCGCGCGAGACCACGAGGATGACAATCCAGCGCGGAATCGCCCCCCAGATGCCGAGCGCCATGTAGATCGAGACCAGCAGCGCCTTGTCGGCAAGCGGATCGAGCAGGGCGCCAAGCTCGCTTGTCATGTTGAAGCGCTTGGCCAGGAAGCCGTCGACGGCGTCGCTAATACCGGCGATCAGGAAGACCGCGAACGCCACCTCCATTTGGCTCGACACGATGGCCCAGACGATGATCGGGACCAGCATGATGCGGCCCAGGGTAATGATGTTCGGAATACTCACGCGGCGCTTCCCGGCACCCGGATTGACCTCAGATCCGGCCCCCTCGGAGGCTGAACCGGTTGATATCTACATAGTATAGGGCGGGGCGCCATGCGAGCCATTGCGCGTCCCCGGAATTCGACGTAACCAGCCGCAAACCCACTGGAAATCGGGCATGACCGACCGCAAAAACGGCCTCACTTACGCCGATTCAGGCGTCGACATCGACGCCGGCAACCGCCTCGTCGACCTGATCAAGCCGATGGTGCGCGCCACCGCACGGCCCGGCGCCGACGCCGAGATCGGCGGTTTCGGCGGCCTGTTCGACCTCAAGGCGGCCGGTTTCAAGGACCCCGTCCTGGTTGCTGCGACCGACGGCGTCGGCACCAAGGTCAAGATCGCGATCGAGACCGGCCTGCATGGCGGCATCGGCATCGACCTCGTCGCCATGAGCGTCAACGACCTCGTGGTCCAGGGCGCCGAGCCACTGTTCTTCCTGGACTATTTCGCGTGCGGCAAGCTCGATCCGGAGGCCACCGCCGCGATCGTCGCGGGCGTTGCGGAGGGCTGCCGCGAATCCGGCTGCGCCCTGATCGGCGGTGAAACGGCCGAGATGCCCGGCCTCTACAAGGACGGCGATTATGATCTCGGCGGCTTTGCCGTCGGCGCCGTCGAGCGCGGCACGCTGCTGCCGCGCAAGGACATCGCGGCGGGCGATGCGGTGATCGGGCTCGCATCGTCGGGCGTGCATTCCAACGGCTTCTCGCTGGTGCGCAAGATCGTGGAACAATCCGGTCTCGGCTTCGAGGCGCAGGCGCCGTTCGCGCCCGTGATGACGCTGGGTGGCGCGCTGCTGACGCCGACGCGGCTCTACGTCAAATCCTGCCTGCGTGCGATCCGCGAGACCGGCGCGGTGAAGGGGCTCGCCCACATCACCGGCGGCGGTTTCACCGACAACATTCCGCGCGTGCTGCCGAAGCACCTCGGCGTCGGCATCGACCTTGCACAGCTGCTGGTGCTGCCGGTGTTCAAATGGCTGGCCGCGCAGGCCGGCATCGCCGAGCTGGAAATGCTGCGCACCTTCAATTGCGGCATCGGCATGATCGCGATCGTTGAGCCTGACCAGGTCGACAAGGTGGTCAAGGTCTTCACCGATGCCGGCGAGACCGTGGCGCAGCTCGGCACCGTGATCCCGGCCGAAGGCGAGCACCGCGTCGTCTATAACGGCCACCTCGACCTGGCGCTGTGATGAAGCGCCGCGTCGCCATCCTGATCTCGGGCCGCGGCTCCAACATGGCTGCGTTGATCAAGGCAGCGGCTGCCGCGGATTTTCCGGCAGAGATTTCGCTGGTCATCTCGAACAAGGCCGATGCACTGGGACTCGAACGGGCCAGGGCGAGCGGCGTGACAACCGAGGTGATCGAGAGCAAGCCGTTCGGCAAGGACCGCGCAGGTTTTGAGAAGGTGCTGCAGGCCGCGCTCGACCGGCACGGCATCGAGCTGATTTGTCTGGGCGGCTTCATGCGCCTGTTCACGGCGGAGTTCACTCGGGCCTGGTACGGGCGGATGCTCAACATCCATCCCTCGCTGCTGCCATCCTTCCCCGGTCTCGACCCGCACGGCCAGGCCTTGCGTGCAGGCGTCAAGCTGTCCGGCGCGACGGTCCACTTCGTGATCCCCGAGACCGATGCCGGACCGATCGTGATGCAGGGCGCGGTTCCCGTCAGCGACAACGATACGTCGGACACGCTCTCGGAGCGCATCCTCGAAGTCGAGCACCGCATCTATCCCGAGGCGCTGCGGCTGCTCGCGGCCGGCAGGGTCCGGATCGACGGCGAGGTGTGCAGAACGGCGGGCAGCTCTGCGTCGGAGAATTTTTTGGTTGCGCCGGTGGTGAGCTGAAGCGACGTCGCTTTTCGACTTCCCAAACAAAATCCCCCGGCAGAGCCGGGGGCAACGTCATGATCTCTCGCGCGTAGCTTTGAGAGAAATCAGGAGACCTTGAGGTTCTCCGCGGATGATTTGCCGCGGTTCTCCACGAGGTCGTATTCAACCACCTGGTTCTCGTTGAGGGTCGAGAGTCCGGCGCGCTCGACGGCGGAGATGTGGACGAACACGTCCTTGTCGCCGCCGTTCGGCTTGATGAACCCATAGCCCTTGGTCGGGTTGAACCATTTGACGGTGCCCTTTTGCGGCATCGCTAATCTCCTCCACTAGATAGAAAAAAGACGCGGCCGCTTTTTCGCGTGCCACGCCACAAACGGGCTTCCGGAAGTCTGTTCGAGTCTTGAGTCTTAATGTCGCGAAACGCACAGCCGAGCGGCCAATTCCGATTGTGGCCAATATTGCAACATGAAAAGCGCGCGTTAGCAAGCAGGGTGCGAATTTCAAGATCGCACCGGACACGCTCGAGTGCAATTTTCGACCTGTGGCCCGGGAACCACAATCAGGAGCAATCCCCCTCGTCAGGAGGCGTCAGCTGGTTGACCCTCCGTAACAGTTCGGCGCAAATCAGCTTATGCGTGCGCCGCTCCTGTTGCATTTTTGCGCGCCGCCATTTGCTTTGGGATTTGTCGTCATGCGCTGCACCGCGCAGCCACCAGGGACACGGCAGACTGTCGGGCTGAGCCGCATCCGCCGCGTCGCGGCAGCGGTCGCCACTATCTTTGCCCTTATGACGTTTGCGCTCATCGTGACGGTGTCGGCGGCGACGCCCGTCCTCGCGCAAAGTCCGAGGCCGACGCCCACGCCGACCCCGACACCCACGCCGTCGCCGACCCCGGTTCCGATGCCGACCTCGACCAATTACGACCAGTCGGCCGGCAACAGCACGCTCAATCTCGGCTCAGGTTTCCTGGAGCGCCTCGGCAATCAGGCATCGAGCGGCATCAACCGGGCATCCCGCACCAATCCCGGCGGCGGCGGCGCATCGGCGAGCACCGAAGATCCGCGCTACCGCACCTGGTTCGAGGGTTACGGCATTTCGGTCCGCACCGATGCGCAAGGCGACTTTCTCGGCGACAAGCGCAAGACCTTTGGCGGTGTCGCCGGCATCGGCGCGCGGCTCGCACCGGGTGTCAATATCGGCTTTTCGGTCGACCAGAGCCACACCGACATCGACGTGCCGCTGGCGCTCCAGTCGGCGACACTCGACCTGACCCAGGTCGGCCTCAACGGCTCCATCGACAAGGGGCCCTGGACCTGGGCCTTTGCGGTGGTGCACGGTTTCGGCAAGGTCCGTTCCAGCCGCGACACCGGCTTCGGCCTTGCGAGCGCGGGCTATCGCGCCGCGGTCGATGGTGCGCTGACCGAGATCAGCTATTACTGGACCAAGGACCAGATGCGCATCGTGCCCAAGGGCGCGCTCGAATATGTGCGCGCCACCAGCGCGGCGTTCCAGGAGGCCGGCGGCCTCGATCCGCTCAACGTCGGCGCGACGGCGCTGTCGCGCGCGCGCGTCATGATCGGGGCCGAGATCGGCCGCTACTTCATCATCGACCAGAAAATCCTCGACCTGTCCGCCTACGGCAAGTTCGTCGACAATTTCCACCAGGACCTCGGATCGGTCCAGGTCAGCCTGGGGACCCAGAGCATCGTCGTCCCCGGCATCGGCGAGAGTCGCTACGGCATGGATGCCGGCGCCTCGGCCTCGCTCAACCTGACCAGCGTCGCGCGGCTCTACGTCAATTACGACGGCAAGTTCCGCAACGAGCTCACCTCGCACCAGGGCACGGTCGGCTTCGAATATAAATGGTGAGCTGAAACTTACGCCGGCGTTGCCGCGGCATAGCCCGTCAGCCCAAAACCCTCGCGCGCGGCCGTCATCATCGGCACCAACGCGTTCGGATGGATGAACTCGTCGCGGAAGCAGGGATAGGTCTTGGGATCGAAGATCTTCTTCAGCCAGTCGACCACGATCTTGTGCCGCTCGGAGGTGCGAAACTCCTTGTGATAGGTGAGCCAGAGATCGGCGTGGTGGCTGACGCCGAGATCGACGGCAACGAGCGGCGCACCGAGCGCGATCGACACCGTCGGCAGGAAGCCGATGCCGGCGCCGCGCTCGACGGCATAGAGCACGCCGACCGAGGAGTTGGTCTTGATCCCGACGACGCCTTCCAACGACTTCAGCCCGAGCACGCGGGCGTAGGCGCCGTCATCGACCTGCGGCGCGCTCTGCTTGATGATGCGGTGGTTCTTGAGGTCGGCGAGCGTTGCCGGCACGCCGTAGAGGTCCTCGTACTCCTTGGAGACGAATGGATAGATGTGCAGCCGGCCCAGCTTGGCGACGATCAGATCCGGATTGGTCGGTGGCTCGAGCTGGATCGCGATGTCGGATTCAAGCCGCGCGACGTCGGCCTGCTCCATCGCGCAGCGCAGATCGACGGTGATCCTTCGATAGGTCTTCTGGAAATCGATCAGCCGCGGCAGGATCCAGAAATTGCCGGGCCCCTCCGTCACCGCGACGCGCACGGTGCCCGCGGTGTCGTTCGACGAACGCGAGGCGCGACGGAAGACGTTGAAGGCGTGACGCTCCATATGCGCGACGTCGGCGATCATCGCGGTGCCTTCGTCGCTGAGCGTGAGCCCGCTCTGGTCGCGCAGGAACAGCTTGCAGCCGATACTCTCTTCGAGCCGGTCGATCCGGCGCATCAAGGTGGTGGAGGTGAGGCCGAGCTCTTCGGCCGCGTTGCGAAAACTTTTATATTTTGCGCATGCTAAAAACAGCTTCAAATCGTCCCAGGACGCACCCAGGACTTCTTCACGGTGCTGCATCATCGCAGCACCCCGGTGCAATAACTGCTGCATACTCTTGGTCCCCAACCGCTAAGCTCGTCCTCATAGCGGGGTACGAAAGCCGCAAACGATAGAGGGGCGATCTCGGTATGGAAAGAGGCTCGTTTGCCGCAAGGCATGATTTCGACGCGCTGCCGCTGAGCCCGGACGTGGACGTTCGTTGCGCGCAATTTTCCGAAATCGCCGCGCTTTCGGAAATGGCGCATCGCCTGGTGCCGGGCGTGCAGATCGGTTCAGCAGAGCTTGCAAGATATTTCACCTTCGATCCTCAGAGCATCCTGACTTTCAGCCGGAAGGGCCATCTGCTCGGCGGCATGGCCTTCCTGTTCCTAAACGATCGCGGGCACGATGCGCTGCTGCTCGACGAGATCTGCCTCACCGCGCCCGAGACGCGCTATCTCGCGTCCGCGAAAGACGACGTTGCGGCCATCTACATCTGGGCGATCGCGACGACGGGGCGCGGTATCGCGGGTCTCGGCAAGGCCGCGGCTCATCTGCGACAGCTAAGGTTTCGCGGCGCCGATTGCTATGCGCAGCCGTCAACCGTGGCCGGACGCGACATCATGAAGGCGACCGGCTTTGTGCCTGTCCCAAGCTTCCAACCCGACCTCTGGTGCTACGAGCGCCCCTGGCATCGCCAGCCGATGCGCATGCCGGATGCGATCATCCAAGCAAGGAGTTTTGCAGATGCACGGTACTAGAATTCCTCTCGCCAAGCCCGACTCCCGCGCCATCACCATCCGTCTTGCGCGCGATCCCAGCGATCTGATGTTGGTCACCGCGATCCGCTCTGCGGTCTACCTCGCCGAGCAGGATTGTCCGTTCGAGGAGGAGTTCGACGGCAACGACATGGTCGCCGCGCATTTCATCGGCTTCGTCGGCAACGAGCCCGCGGGCTGCCTGCGGGTGCGTTTCTTCGGCGATTTCGCCAAGGTGGAGCGGCTCGCGGTGCGTCACCAGTACCGGCGCTCGCGCGTCTCGTTCAAGCTGGTGCAGGCGAGCGTCGATTATGTGAAGCGCAAGGGCTTCCGCAAGATCTACGGCCAGGCGCAGGACCGGCTGGTCGATTTCTGGGCCCATTTCGGTGCCAAGCCGCTAGGCCACAACCGCAAGATCACCTTCTCGGATTTCTCCTACACGGAGATGCTGCTGGAGATCGAGCCGGGGCCGGACGCCATCACGCTGGACAGCGATCCCTATGTGATCATCCGGCCCGAAGGCGATTGGGACCGGCCGGGCGTACTCGACGCCTCGGCGGGGCGGGCGGTGACCTCGCCGCTGCGGGATCTCGCGCTCGCCGATCGCTGAAACAGGTGCAACTGCGCGCAAGATAATGCCGGTTTCCATCCACGATGATCCGCCGATCCTGGTCTGCGCGGACCTCCAGGTCGAATATCTGACCCCTGGGCGCCGCCACGTCATCCTCGACGGCGATGCCGCCACCGAGCGCTGCCTGGGACTGCTGACGCTGTGGCGCAGCAATCTCTGGCCGGTGATGCATTTGAAGCGCATCGCGCAGGCGGCCTGGTTCAATCCGGCATCCAGGCTGACCGATTGGATCGCGGAGGCGAAGCCGCGTCCGGGAGAAATGACGTTTGAGCATCCGCTGCCGTCGGCCTACAGCTCGTCGCGGTTTGTGGACTACATGTCCAATATCCACAATGTGCGCTGCGTGCTGGCCGGGTTTTCCCTGGACGAGACCATCCTGGCCACCGCCGTGGACGGGTTTCACCGCAGCCATCGCTACGAGGTGGTCGCTGACGCCGTGGCCTGCCGGCAGCCGGGCACGGGTGATGCCGCCGCCTACAAGCGAGCAGTAGTGAATGTCATCGGGAATTTTGCTACGATCCATTCCAGCGCCGAACTGATCAGAACCAGCGGCGCCGTTGCGGTGTAGGCGGCCGCGATCGGCGGGTGGGGGTCGAGACATTGTCACGGGGAGAACAGCTCAAGGAGCTGGCAAGCGATTTGTTGCGTGCCGTCGAGACGGCGCGCCGCGTCGGCTTGCCCACGACGGTCTATCTGCTCTCGATGGCGCTCGTTGAGGTGAGGGAGGCCGCCGCCGCTGACGATGGGGATGACGACGACGCGGCCTGAGAGCCGTCCCATCCCGATATGCGGCTTTGTGCAACGCTGCTGAGCGCTTGCTGCCGACGAATTGGCGTTGCAAGCTTTGTCCCATCGCAATAGCCAAGTGGCTTGATCATCAAGTGATGACGCTGGCTGTGTGCCGGCGACGTCACGACTTTAGGGATCCCTGCAAATGACCATGCTGCCGAATTCGCAAGAGGCCCGGGATGTGGCCTATCAGCTCCATCCCTACACCAACGCGCGCACCCATCAGCAGGCCGGTCCCCTCGTGATCGAGCGCGGCGAGGGTCCCTACGTGTTCGATGCTGCGGGCAAGCGCTATTTCGAGGCGATGGCAGGCCTGTGGAGCGTCGGGCTCGGCTTCAACGAGAAGCGTCTGGTCGACGCCGCGCACAAGCAGATGCAGGCGCTGCCGTTCTATCACACGTTCTCCGCCAAATCGCACGGGCCCTCGATCGACCTCGCCGAGAAGCTGGTCGCACTCGCGCCGGTGCCGATGAGCAAGGTGTTCTTCACCAATTCCGGCTCAGAAGCGAACGATACAGTCCTGAAGCTGATCGCCTATCGCTCCAACGCGCTCGGCCAGCCCCAGCGCAAGAAGGTGATCAGCCGCCTTCGCGCCTATCACGGCGTCACCATCGCCTCGGCCAGCCTCACGGGCCTGCCGAACAATCACCGCTCGTTCGACCTGCCGCTGCCGAACATCCTGCACACGGGCTCGCCGCATTTCTACAAGGACGGCGCGCCGGGCGAGAGCGAGGAGGCGTTCGCGACGCGCCGGGCCGAGGAACTCGACGCGCTGATCCAGAAGGAGGGCCCGGATACGATCGCGGCCTTCTTCGGCGAGCCGGTAATGGGTGCGGGCGGTGTCATCGTTCCGCCGGCGACCTATTGGGACAAGATCCAGAAGGTCTTGAAAAAGTACGACATCCTGCTGGTCGCCGACGAGGTGATCTGCGGCTTCGGCCGCACCGGCAAGATGTTCGGCTGCGAGACCTATGGCATCAAGCCGGACGCGATGGTGGTCTCCAAGCAGATCACTTCGAGCTATTTTCCGCTGTCGGCGATCATGCTGAACGATCGCGTGTTCGAGCCGATCGCGGACGAGAGCAACAAGATCGGCGTGCTCGGCCACGGCTTCACCGCGGGCGGACATCCCGTCGGCTCGGCGATTGCGCTGGAGAATTTGAAGATCATCGAGGAGCGCGGCCTGGTCGCGCATGCCGCCGAACTGGGGAGCTATATGCAGGGCAAGCTGCGCGAGCTCGCCAGCCATCCGCTGGTCGGCGAGGTCCGCGGTGTCGGCATGATCGCGGCCCTCGAGCTCGTGCTCGACAAGGGGCGCAAGACGGCAGCCGCTACGCCCGGCGCCGTCGGCGGCATCGCCAGCCGCATGCTGCAGGAGCGCGGCGTGATCTCCCGCAACATGCTCGATGCCATCGCCATCTGCCCGCCGCTGATCGCCACCAAGGCCCAGATCGACGAGCTGGTCGCGGCGATCTCGGGTGTGCTGGAGGACATGAAGGGGGAAGTGGCGAAGCTGACGCCGGGGTAGGGGGCGTACCGGCGTCGTCCACTACAATTTCGGTGTCGTCCCGGCGAAGGCCGGGACCCATACCGCGTGATCTATCGATCGGAGTTCGTAGAAGTACCGAATGGCGAATCTTCGCCAAACCCCTCCCAGGGGTAATGGGTCATGGCTTTCGCCAGGACGACATTGGGGAGGCACTTGGACCGCCTACGCCCGCTGCACCCCGACCACGCGGCCCTTTTCGATCGCGAGCGCCAGCTCGCCGCGCTTCAGCTTCAGCGCGGCATCGCCGAACAGCTCGCGGCGCCAGCCGCGCAGGGCCGGCACGTCGGCCTCGTCACTGGCTGCAATCTCCTCGAGATGGTCGACGGTGGCGATCACCTTGCTGGCGACTGCATGGCGCTCCGCGGTCATGCGCAGCAGCACCTTCAACAGCTCGACGATGGCGGCGCCATTGGAGTTGTTGCGCGGCTTCTCCAGCTTCGGCAGCGCCGAGAAATCCCGCGCCAGCCCGCGCTCGACCGCGGCGACGATGTCAGCGCCCCATTTGGATTTCTCAAACCCCTTCGGCACCGAGCGCAGATGGGCGAGCTTCTCCAGTGTGGTCGGCGCATGCGTTGCGATGTCGCTGATGGCTTCATCGCGCAGCACGCGGCCGCGCGGCACGTCACGGCTCTGCGCCTCCTGCTCGCGCCAGGCCGCGACCTCCATCAGTACCGCGAGATCCTTCGGCTTGCGCACCCGGGTCTTCAGCCGCTCCCAGGCGCGCTCGGGGTGGAAGTCGTAGGTTCTGGGCGAGGTCAAGACCTCCATCTCGATGGAGACCCATTCGCTGCGGCGGCGCTTCTTCAGGTCGGCGTCAAGCGCCGCGAACACGTCGCGCAGGTGGGTGACGTCGGATACCGCGTAGTGCATCTGCTCCTTGGTGAGCGGCCGGCGCGACCAGTCGGTGAAGCGGTGGGTCTTGTCCGGGCGGTGACCGGTGACCTTCTCGACCAGCTGGTCATAGGCGATGCTGTCGCCATAGCCGAGCACCATGGCCGCGACCTGGGTGTCGAACACCGGATGCGGGATGATGCCGGCCTGGTGCCAGATGATCTCGATGTCCTGGCGGGCGGCGTGGAAGACCTTCAGCACGCCCTCGTTGCCCATCAGCTCGAAGAACGGTTTGAGGTCGATGCCCTCGGCCAGGGCGTCGATGACAACGGCTTCCTTGGCGCTGGCCATCTGCACCACGCACAACAGCGGGTAATAGGTGGTTTCGCGCAGAAACTCGGTATCGACGGTTATGACGGGGTGCTTGGCCAGCCGGCTGCAGGCAGCCGCGAGGTCAGCAGTGGTGGTAATCAAATCCATGAACGGCCCATGACGAGATCATCAGCCGTTCTGCCGAAAGTGCAGTGATGTCAAGGGGCTCGATGCGAATTCAAGGCTTGCATTTGGGCCGAAATCGCATTTTTCCGACAAAAATCCTATTCGTAGCGGACCCGCTGCGAGGATTTCCGGGCGCACGGCAGCGCCACCACGAGCACGCACATGGCGACCAGAGCCAGTCCCAGGAACTCGAAAACCATCAGATCCACGGCGAATCTCCAGAAACATTGCTAGATTTGTCGGGGGTGCGTTGAGGGTCTGTTAATTCCAATGGTTACCGGCGGCGGGGCCGGGCGAATGGTGGACGGCAGGTTAACGGGCAGCGGCCGTCGAAACGAATTCGGCGCCCCGCATGGCGGAGCGCCGAAGTTTGTTTGCGCGATGAGTTGCCGGCGTTACGGCAGTTTCAGCGACGTCTCCGCGTTGTACGGCTTGAGCGTCTCGTCGGCGGCCTTCTGGGCGGCGGCGAGGGCTTCCTTCGGCTGCTTCTTGCCGTTGAGGACCAGCATCACCTCGTCCTCGAGGTTCTTGCGCACCGGGACGGTCTTGTAGGTCGCGAACCAGGGCTTTGCGACGTCGAGCTGCTCGACGGCGGTCTTGGCGTCCGGGTTCTTGTTCAGGAAGTCGACCATGTCAGGCGTCTTGTAGGCGGCCATGTTGGGCGCGAAATAGCCGGTGGCGCGGCTCCACCAGGCGCTCTTCTCGGGTGAGGTCATCCACTTGATCAGGGTCCAGGCGGCCTTCTGCTTGTCGGCTTCGAGGCCGGCCGGAATGATCAGCGAGGCGCCGCCGATCGGCACCGCGTTGCGGACGTTGCGCGGGATGAAGGCGACCTTGTAGTTGAATTTGGCGTTGTCGCGCACATAGGTGAGCGAGCCCGTGGACAGCATCATCATCGCGGCGTTGCCGGAGATGAAGGAGGTGCTGACGGCGGGGCCAGGGGTGGCGCCGGGCGGATGCACCTTGTGCTTGGCGATGAGGTCGTTCCACCAGGAGAGCGCGCCGAGCATCGAGGGCGTGTCGTAATAGACCTCGCCGCCGAACTCCTCGTTGTAGTAGCGCCCGCCATTGGACATGGTGAGCGTTTCCATCATCCAGCCGCAATAGTCGTAGGCGCAGGGGATCGCGATGCCCCATTGGGTGACCTTGTCGCCCTCGCGCCTGGTGAGCTTCTTGGCCCAGTCGGTGAGCTCGGCCCAGGTCTGCGGCGGCTTGCTCGGATCAAGGCCCGCTTCCTTGGCCTTGTCGGCGTTGATGTAGAGCAGCGGCGTCGAATTGTGGAAGGGCACGCCATAGACCGAGCGGTTGATCACCGCGTTGCCCTGCAGCGCCGGGAAGAACTGGCCTAAGAACTTTTCCTTGGTGGTGCCGTCGGCGGCGATCAGAGAATCCAGATTGGTGAGCTCGTTCTCGATCTGCATGTCGAGCAGGAAGTTGGCCGACATGATCACGGCTGACGGCGGCTTGCCGGCCTTGATCGCGGCGCGCGTCTTGATCAGCGTGTCGTCATAGGAGCCGGTGTAGACGGCGGTTGCCTTGACCTCGGGATGGGTCTCGTTGAACTCCTTGATCAAGGTCCCCATGTCGCGGGCGAGCTTGCCGTCGACGGGAACGGGGAAGAACAAATCGATCTCGGTCGGGCCTTCGCCGGCGAGAGCCGGAAAGGCGAGGGCGCCGGCCATTGTGCCTGCAATGGCAAGGCCGAGCATGAGCCTGCGGGAGAATAGCATCGGAAAATCTCCTATTTGATGCCTGAGGTGACGAAAGAGCTGATGAAGCGCTTCTGGAAGATCAGGAAGGTGACGAGCAGCGGTGCGATCACCATCAGCGTGCCCGCGGCGATGGTGCCCCAAGCCTGCGTGCCCTCGGCCGTCTTGGTGAAGACGGAGAGCCCGACCGTGAGCGGCCGCTTGTCCGGCGAGTTGATCACCATCAGTGGCCACAGGAAGTCATTCCAATGGCTGGTCACGGAGATGATGGCGAAGGCCGAAAAGCTCGGCAGCGACAGCGGCACGTAGATGTGGCGGATGCGCTGAAACAGACCCGCGCCGTCGATCAGCGCGGCGTCCTCCAGCTCGGTCGGAATGGCCTCGAACGCTTGCCGCATCAGGAACGTGCCGAAGGCCGAGGCAAAGAATGGCATCATCACGCCGGTAAGCGTGTCGTAGAGGCCGAGCTGCGCGATCAGGCTTAAATTGGGCACGATCAGCAGCACCGGCACCAGCATCAGCTGCATCAGGAACAGGTAGAAGATCAGGGTCTTGCCGGCGAAGGCGAGCCGCGCAAAGGCAAAGCCCGCCAGTGTGATCGTGACGAACTGCACCAGCAGAATGCCGGTGCAGATGATGGTGGTATTGAGGGTGTAGCGCGGGAAGTCGCCGATCTCCCAGGCCTCCCTGATGTTGTCGAGCGTCGGCTTCAGGCTCGGCATCAGCTCGGCCATGAGATTGATGCCGTCGGAAGCCGGGCGCAGGGTCGCCACGCCCATCCAGAGGAACGGGATCAGCCAGACCAGCGCGAGCAGCACCGTCAGTACGAACCCGAGCTTTGGCGTGATCTCGCGGCGCGTGGCGAGCGGAGCATCCCTAAACAGACGGTCGATCACATTCATGGCCCGCCCTCGCGGTTCGCCAGCGTGCGGAACGAAAGCGCGGTGAGGCCCATCAGCGCGGCCAGCGTCAGCAGTGTCGCCGCGGAGGCCTTGCCGACGTCGTAATGCTCGACCGCCTGCTGGTAGATGTAGAACAGTACGAGATTGGTCGAGTTGGACGGGCCACCCTGGGTCAGGACGAAGACGTGGTCGACTTGCGTCACCGCATTGAGCGTCGCGATCACGGTGACGAACAGGAAGGTGGGCTTAAGCTCCGGCAGGATGATGTAGCGCAGGCGCTGGAACGGACCGGCACCATCGAGATGGGCGGCCTCCATGACGTCCTCCGGCACCGCCTGCAGGCCTGCGAGGAAGAACAGCATGTAATAGCCGGCGTTCTTCCAGATCGTGATCACCATGATCGCCGACAGCGCGATGTCGGGATCGCCCAGCCAGTTCGGCAGCACCGGAAGCAGCCGGCCGATGTAATAGTCGAGCAGGCCGACATTGGGCAGGAAGATGAACAGGAACAGCGCGGATGCTGCGACCATCGGGATCAGCACCGGTAGGAACAGCGCCGCGCGCAGCGCACTGGTCACCGCGCTGGTGCGCGCGAGCGCGAGCGCGAACAACAGCGCCAAGCCGATGCTCGGGATCGCCGTGCCGACGGCATAGATCAGATTGTTGACGACCGCGCCGGTGAAGGCGGGGTCGGCAATCACCGCGCTGACATTGTCGAGGCCGACGAAGCGCACGGGCGCTTTCGGCGTCGTGCGCTGATAGAGCGCATCGATGAACACGCGCCCCATCGCGCCATAGGTGAACAGCGCGAGGAAGATCAGCGAGGGCAGCAGCAGCAGATAGGCCGGTAGCGATGCCTTGAAGCCGGCGGCGAAGCGCTTCAGGACGTGCAGGCGCGGTGCCGCCGAGGTCGCGACCGGGAGAGCCGCGGGTTCGGCGAGGCTCATCTCACCGCGCCGCAAACTTGAGCGCATAGTCGCGGTCGTTCACTCCCGCCGGCGGCTCGAAGGGGAAGCGCAGACTGGTGTCGAGGAAGTCGTGGCTGTGCACGACCAGGTTCTCATCGTCGATCAGCACCACGCCGTAGGCCGGCGGCTCGTGGCTCGCCAGATGCGGCGCGTTGGCATTGAGCTCGAACCAGACCTGGTGGTTGGTGCCGCGCAGCGTCGAGAACGGGATCTTGCCGTAGCTGCCGAAGATCGGACGGTGCACATGGCCGAAGAAGAGGTGGCGGATGCGGCTGCGATAGGGCGCGATCACCTCGGCGAATTCGCCGCGCTGCTTCAGCGCGATCTCGTCCATCGCGAGCACGCCGACCGGGAAGGGCGGATGATGCATGAAGACGACGAACGGCATGTCAGCGGGCGCTGCGGCCAGCGTGCTTTCGAGCCAGCCGAGGCGCTTATTACACATCTCGCCGGCGTGGCTGGTCTCGTCCAGCGTGTCGAGGAAGACGAACAGGCCGTGCTCGGTGGTGCGCGTCCCCTGCACGAAGCCGTTCTGATCGCGCGGCGCGGACCGAAGACCGTCGAGGCAGGCGACGCGCTTGTCGTGATTGCCGACCATGGCGATGTAAGGCATCTTCAGCGCGGCCATCGCGTCTGCGAAATTGGCGTACGATCCAGGCTCGCCCCAATGGGTGAGGTCGCCGGTCACGACCGCGAAGGCCGCATCCGACTGATGCTTGTTGATGTCGGCGATGGCGGCATCCAGCCGGGCGCGCGGGTCGAGGCCATAGAGCTTCAGCCCGGGATTCGCGAGATGCGTGTCGGTGATATGGATGAATTTGAAGGGCATGGCGCGCGTGTCAGGTCTCTGGGAGGACGGTCGCCTCCGGCAAGACGGCCCGCCAGCCGGTTAGAGTGAGAGTGTTTCAGTTTGATGACAGTGGTTGCCGACGCGGCAAATTGTTGGGCAGAACGGCGAGTGCGGTCAACGGGGTCGTCTCGCGTTGCGGCATCGAGCCTATCGCAGTGCGCAGTGTCGGACGAGCGCAGGCAAATCCATCAGCATCGCGAGTGCAGGGATGGTAGAGGCGCCGAGGAAGATGGGTGCGTTGCGCTCTACCCGTCGAACGGCATTTCTCACGTCCCGCAGAACGTCTGCAGCACCCGCTGATCCGGGAGCGGCGGATCGGCGTAGGCCGCATAGTCCGGCTGGTCCTCGTACGGCTTGGCCAGCACCTTCACCAATTCCTCGAACGGAGCATAGTCGTCGTCGTTGACGGCGGCCTGGATCACGGCTTCGACGCGGTGGTTGCGCGGGATAAACATCGGGTTGACGGCGTGCATGGCGGCTTTCCGTTCGGCCGCGCTCTGCGGCTCCAGGGCAATGCGCTCGCGCCAGCGCTTGGCCCAGTCGTCGAACGCCGAGGGATCCATGAAGTGCGCGCGGACGTCGGAGGCGCCGGCTTCATCCCCCGCGGCCTCACCGAGCTTGCGGAAGGTGAGGGTGAAGTCGGCCTGGTTCTTGGCCATGGCATCGAGCAGGTCCTGGATCAGGGCGTCGTCGCCGTCGCGCTCCCCAAACAGGCCGATCTTCTTGCGCAGGCCGGCCTGATAGGCGTTGCTGAACGTCTCGGCGAACGCGCCGAGAATGTCCTGGGCTTCGGCGACTGCTTTCTCCTGATCGTCGGAGAATAGCGGCAGCAGGCATTCGGCGAGCCGGGTCAGATTCCACAAGCCGATGCGCGGCTGGTTGGCATAGGCGTAGCGGCCCATCTCATCGATCGAGGAGAACACCTGCACGGGGTTATAGGCATCCATGAAGGCGCAGGGGCCGTAGTCGATGGTCTCGCCGGAGATGGACGTGTTGTCGGTATTCATCACGCCGTGGATGAAGCCGACCAAAAGCCAGCGCGCGACCAGATCGGCCTGGCGCGCGACGACGCTTGCGAGCAGGGCGTGATAGGGCCGCTCGACATGCAGCAGCTCGGGATAATGGCGGGTGATCACGTGGTCGGCGAGCCGGCGGATCGCCTCAGTGTCACGGCGGACAGCAAAGAACTGGAAGGTGCCGACGCGGATATGGCTGGAGGCGATGCGCGTCAGCACCGCGCCGGGTAGCGCGGTCTCGCGGATGACGTGCTCGCCGGTGACGACGGCGGCGAGCGAGCGCGTGGTCGGGATGCCCAGCGCGAACATCGCTTCGCTGACGATGTATTCGCGCAGGACCGGCCCGAGCGCGGCGCGGCCGTCGCCGCGGCGGGAGAACGGGGTGGGGCCGCTTCCCTTGAGCTGGATGTCGCGGCGGACGCCGTCTTTATCGATGACCTCGCCGAGCAGGATGGCGCGGCCGTCGCCAAGCTGGGGCACGAAATGCCCGAACTGGTGGCCGGCATAGGCCATGGCGATGGGATCGGCGCCGACGGGAACCGCCTTGCCGGCCAGGATTTCGGCGCCTTCCGGGGTCTCCAGCGCATCCGGATCGAGTCCGAGCTGGACCGCCAGCGGCCGGTTCAGCTTGATCAGCCGGGGCGCCGCCACAGGGGTCGGCGCGACGCGGGCGAAGAAGCTGTCCGGCAGCGCCGAATAGGAGTTCTGGAAGGGGAAATGGACCGTCATGGCCTCAAGATAGGGCTGGAACGCCTGATGGCAAAGGCTCGGCCCTTGAAAATGGACGCATCTGGCCCAAAACAGCGCGTTCCCTTGGTTGCCGCCTAGGGCCTCGTCGGGTAAACCCTGCCGCAACTTCGGACCGGCCGTTACCGGCCGTCCGATTCGCTTCCTCCGACATTGATTTTGGGACGACCATGCATCGCTACCGGTCACATACATGCGGCGCGCTCCGCGAGAGCAACATCGGCGAGACGGTTCGCCTCTCGGGCTGGGTCCATCGCGTTCGCGACCATGGCGGCGTGCTGTTCATCGACCTGCGCGACCATTACGGCCTGACCCAGTGCGTGGTCGACCCGGACTCGCCGGCATTCTCGCTGGCCGAGAAGCTGCGCTCGGAATTCGTGGTGCGGATGGACGGCAAGGCCCGCCGCCGCCCAGAAGGCACCGACAATGATGATCTGCCGACCGGCAAGGTCGAAGTCTACATCAGCGAGATCGAGGTGCTGGGCCCGGCCGGCGACCTGCCGCTGCCGGTGTTCGGCGACCAGGAATATCCCGAGGACATCCGCCTGAAGTACCGCTTCCTCGATCTGCGCCGCGAGAAGCTGCATCAGAACATCATGACCCGCATCGAAATTATCAAGTCGATGCGCAGGCGCATGGAGGGGCAGGGCTTCTTCGAGTTCAACACCCCGATCCTGACCGCGTCCTCGCCGGAAGGCGCGCGCGATTTCCTGGTGCCCTCGCGCATCCATCCCGGCAAATTCTACGCACTGCCGCAGGCGCCGCAGCAGTACAAGCAGCTCTTGATGATGAGCGGCTTTGATCGCTACTTCCAGATCGCGCCCTGCTTCCGCGACGAGGACCCGCGCGCCGACCGTCTGCCCGGCGAGTTCTATCAGCTCGACGTCGAGATGAGCTTTGTGACGCAGGACGACGTCTTCGCGGCGATGGAGCCTGTCATCACCGGCGTGTTCGAGGAGTTCGCGAGAGGAAAGCCGGTGACGAAGGGCTGGCGCCGGATTCCCTTCGCCGAGGCACTGCGCAAATACGGCAGCGACAAGCCGGACCTGCGCAATCCCATCGAGATGCAGGACGTCTCCGAGCATTTCCGCGGCTCCGGTTTCAAGGTGTTCGCGCGCATGCTCGAAGATCCCAAGAACCAGGTCTGGGCGATCCCGGCGCCGGGCGGCGGCAGCCGTGCCTTCTGCGACCGCATGAATTCGTGGGCGCAGGGCGAGGGCCAGCCCGGCCTCGGCTACATCATGTGGCGTGAGGGCGGCGAGGGTGCAGGTCCGCTCGCGAACAACATCGGGGCCGAGCGCACCGCCGCGATCCGCGCGCAGCTCGGCGTGAAGGAGGGCGATGCCGCCTTCTTCGTCGCCGGCGATCCCGACAAGTTCTGGAAGTTCTCCGGTTTGGCCCGCAACAAGGTCGGCGAGGAGTTGAACCTCACCGACAAGGAGCGGTTCGAGCTCGCCTGGGTCGTCGACTTCCCGATGTACGAGTACAACGAGGACGACAAGAAGGTCGATTTCTCGCACAACCCGTTCTCGATGCCGCAGGGCGGTCTGGAAGCGCTGAAGGGACAGGATCCGCTGACCATCAAGGCGTTCCAGTACGACATCACCTGCAACGGCTACGAGATCGCCTCGGGCGGCATCCGCAACCACGTGCCGGAAGCGATGGTGAAGGCGTTCGAGATTGCCGGCTATGGCGAGCAGGAAGTGGTCGACCGCTTCGGCGGCATGTACCGCGCCTTCCAGTACGGCGCGCCGCCGCATGGCGGCATGGCCGCGGGTGTCGACCGCATCGTGATGCTCCTGTGCGGCACCACGAATTTGCGCGAGATCTCGCTGTTCCCGATGAACCAGCAGGCCATGGACCTCCTGATGGGCGCGCCGTCGGAAGCCACCACCAAGCAGCTCCGCGAACTGCACGTGCGGGTGAACCTGCCGCAGAAGTGAGTGGCTCGCCTCTCCCCGCACGCGGGGAGAGGCCGCGTCGCACCGAAGATGCGAGGCGGGTGAGAGGGGACTCTCCGCGATTCGATCTGCTGATCTTGGGTCCGCTCTCTCCACCCGTCAGCAATGACGGGAAGGGATTTTCGCCAGGTCAGCTGTCATCTCATTCGCAGCGATAAGCCCTACAAACCTGTCGACGCCTCGATCCTGAACTGCGCCAGCGCGCTCTCCGGGTCGCTTTGCGAGAGCTGCATCAATTGCATCAGCGGCACCTTGGCGCGGGGCGTCAGCTTGATGGTCAGCGTCTGCCCGGATGTCTCGACGAAGCCGGCGAGCGCATCGACGGCCATTCTAACGTCGGCATTGGACGCCGCGATCTTCCCGCCCTGCGCCCTGATCATCTCGACGATGGCGCTGCGCGCGGCGTCGCGGCTGACATCCTGCATGCGCGAGAACTGCGCCACGACGAGATCGACGACGCCGCCGTCGCGCAGGGAGAGCTCGATCGCGCCGGTCTCGATCTGGCCGGCCTGGCTCATGGCCTGCACCGGATCGGCGGTGAACATCGTGCGCGGCACGTTGGCGAGCGCGAGGCGGGCCTGTGCCCTGGCGAGATTGCCGAGATCGATGGTGGCGGGCGCGAGCGCAAACGCACCTGATGACTCCGTCCAGGCAGCGCCGAGATCGAGGTTGATCGCGAGCTTGTCGACGCCCGCCATAACCAGCGGCCGCTGCGCCGGGTTGGCGGGATCGGTGGGGGTGACCATTTTCACGACCAGGCTGGCCTTGCTCGGGATCGATCCGACCAGCTGGCCCCAGTTCAGGCTGACCGTATCGATGGTGACGAACTGGCGCGTGTTCTTGTAGGGCGCCACTACGCCCTTGATCTCGGCGCCTTCGAGCACGCGGAACAGGCCCAGCAACTGATCGGGCGAGGGCGCCTGCCCATGACCGCTGAGGCCTGCCGCCCAGCGCATCAGGTTTGCCGCGCTGAACGATTTCAGCGCGAATCGCTCCATCTTGAACTGCCCCTGTGGGGACGGCGTATCGATGCCTTCGACCGCGAACTCGCCCTCGCGGTATCTGACGGCGTTGATCCTGGCCGTCCCTTGCGGCGTGCCCATCGAGGTCTTGCCGACTTCGATCTTGCCGATGCGAAGGCCCTCATAGAACCCGGCGAGCTTCCCCATCATCTCGCGCGATTGCGCTTGTGTCGGGAGGACCGACCGGTCCGTCGGCATGAGCGCAACGATCTCGGCCGGCCGGAATTTTGACGGCTGCACCGCGATGTCCTCGAAGGTGATCCCGTCGATGTCGATCCGCATGCCCTGGGTCGATTTGAGCACATAGGGGCCGGCTGACATCTGCCGGTAGACGCGGTGGTAGCTGGCATCGCCGGCCTTCTGCGGATCGAGCGCCGCGGCGATCGCGGTCGCGTCGAAATCGTTGACGACGATGTTGGAGAGATCGCCGGTCAGCTTGTCCTGCTTGCCCGGCTGCGGCACGTCGATGGTGAAGACGGCCCGGTCCGCCTTCATGGCATCGATCTTGCCGTGCTTGAGATGCTGGATCGCCAGCCGCGAATAGGCGACCTCGCCGCTGCCGGCAACGCTGCCGCTCGCATCGAAGCTCATCGTCAGCGTCGGAGCCGTGACTGACGATGCAGTGACGCTTGCGTATTGATCGAGCACATAGCGGTAGATGTCGATCAGGGAGTCGCCCTTCGGCACATTCCCGGCGTGAAGGGGGCCGGCATAGTCACGCAGGGTAAGTTGCGGGATCTTGTAGGACGCCTTCAGCTTCGTGGGGCCGACTTGGTTCAGTGCGACTTCGAAACCCGTGACGTCGATGCTGTCGGCCGAGAACCTGACATCGTCGATCAGGCGGATGCCCGTGCCCTTGATGCCGGCGATCTTGATCTGCGCCTGCTCGCCGGGAGCGATCGCGATGTCCTCGATCGTCACCATGCGAGTGGGCAGATCGAAATCAATCTTGCCATGGCTCGCCTTGCCGCCGCTCGAACGGATCCTTTCGAACGCGGCCTCAACCTCGGCGGTGGCGCGATGCTTGGCGTAGAGGTTGAAGCCGAACCATCCGCCCGCTCCGAGCACGGCTGCCACGATCAGGCCGATCAGGATTCGCTTCATTCCCTTGCTCCAGTTGCTCGTTTTGCACCGTGCAACCTGGCATATTCGCGAAACGCTATGCGGTCCAGGGAAAGCTATGGTTTTCAAGTATTTGACCACGCGTCCTGTTGATGGGGTCGCAATCGGATGTTGCCACCGGGGCGCCTGCCGTGCTTCATCCCGTTTCCATGGCCCGGAAATACCCGTCCGCGCGGGCGGCCGCTCCGGATCAGGCATTTTGAGGCCGGTAACGCGAGGCGAGACACCGCATGTCGTCCTATTCTGATGATCTCCATCAAATCAGAAAAGGCATTAAATATCAATAAGTTGGCCGGATCGTTTTACAGGCGGTTTTACAGCTCTACGTTCGATCGTTTTTTGAGCGTTGATCGACTTTCAGATGCGCGACCTCTCTGTCTTCGGTTTTACAGCGCGAACTGAATTTGCTTGCCCGAAATAGGCTAGTGGCGAGAAGATCAGCGCGGCCCTCAGCGGCTTTGCGATGTAAGAAGTTGCGCGATCGCAATGGACCATGGGCTCACTTTCAGGTTCTCGTCACGATCAAGCTTGGAAAGCTTTGGCGCTTACTATCTGTGGCCGTCCACAAATTCCTTCAGCTCATTCTCTAACGCAGCGATGTCGTCGCCTTTGCGCGCTCGCATTTCCGAGAAACATGCGACGGCTCCAGTGAAGAATACTTTCTTCAAGAGTTGTAGGTCTTCCGAAGAGAGCTTCGTATCGAACTCATTTGCTGCGACAGCTTGTTCCCAGTGTTCACGCAAAAGCATTGTATGTGTCCCTCAAATTCTTACAGTCATGTGCGATCTGTTCGCGCGATATGGTCAAATAAACTGAGCCCTTGCAGGTACCTGCAATATTCGTCGTACATGCAATCTCCGCGAGCATCAACTGATCCAGAAAGTTGGCAACAGCGAGTTGTCGAACAGGGGATAACCCCCTCCGAAACCATTCAACGGTCTCGCATCGCTTGGATTTGCTTTTGTATTCTCTACGTATCGATTTGCTTGCTGCCGAAAAACAACAAGACCAACTTCTTGCCATCCAGGGATATCGGCGATGAGATCTCGCCTGTTGCGGTATATTTTTTTGCCAGTAGCCCTAGTCGTAGCTGGTCCTGCGTTCGGCATCGAGGCGTGCACGGATACCAAGGCCGTGCCAACCGTTGCGCAGTTGCAGGCACTGCCTACGCGCGATCTCTACACATGGTGGCAATTAACACGGCGCGCTGCCGATGCGGCCGCAACGGGGAGAGTGCTCGGTAACAAGGTCCCTCCTTGCATTGCTGCCCTCGCGGATCGGCAATACGACATCGAGCGCGAGTTGAAGTACCGATAGGGATTTTGCAGAATCCCAGCATTCAATCTGACGAAAGTCACCGTCCGTACTTCAGAAAAATTGCTTCATTTGAGATGTGACAAAACTCGCATGAACGCGGATTTCGCGCATGACGTTTCATAGGAATCCATGTCGGGCACGAATCTCATAACGCTACTCATAGTAGTGCCGCGGATGCGCGAAGGTGCCTTCTTGTTTTACAATGGACAGCTAACCTATTGATATGTATAGAGTGGTTAGAAGCAGTTTTACAGCTAAGTCCTTGAAAGTACTGCATGTCTTCTTACTCTGATGATCTCCACCAGGCGGCGCTCGCCTATCACCGTCTGCCGCGGCCCGGAAAGCTGGAGATCCAGGCAAGCAAGCCGCTTGCCAACCAGCGCGACCTCGCGCTGGCCTATTCGCCGGGCGTCGCGGCCGCCTGCACCGAGATCGCCAAGAATCCCGCAGAGGCCGCCTCGCTCACCACCCGCGCCAATCTGGTCGCCGTGGTCTCGAACGGCACCGCCGTGCTCGGCCTCGGCAATATCGGCCCGCTGGCCTCCAAGCCGGTGATGGAGGGCAAGGCGGTCCTGTTCAAGAAATTCGCCGGCATCGACGTGTTCGACATCGAGATCGCCGCCGACACCATCGACCGCGTGGTCGAAACCGTGGCGGCGCTCGAGCCGACCTTTGGCGGCATCAACCTGGAAGACATCCGCGGACCGGAGTGCTTCGAGATCGAGGCGCGCTTGAAGGAGCGCATGAAAATCCCGGTCTTCCACGACGACCAGCACGGCACCGCCATCATCGTCGCCGCCGCCATCACCAACGGCCTCAGGCTCAACGGCAAGAAACTGTCCGACGTCAAGATCGTGGCGTCGGGGGCAGGGGCCGCGGCACTTGCGACGCTGAACCTGCTGGTGTCGATGGGCGCGCAGCGCAAGAACATCTGGGTTTGCGACATCGACGGCCTCGTGCACGAGGGCCGCAACACCTCCATGGACCGCTGGAAGGCGGTCTATGCGCAGAAGACCGACAAGCGCACGCTCGCCGACGTCATCGGCGACGCCGACATCTTCATCGGCCTGTCCGCGCCCGGCGTGCTCAAGCCTGAGATGGCCAAGGTGATGGCCGACAAGCCGCTGATCATGGCGCTCGCCAATCCCATACCGGAGATCATGCCGGAGGATGCGCGCAAGGTGCGCCCCGACGCCATGATCTGCACCGGCCGCTCCGACTTTCCGAACCAGGTCAACAACGTCCTGTGCTTCCCCTTCATCTTCCGTGGCGCGCTCGACGTCGGCGCCAGCGCCATCAACGAGGAGATGAAGCATGCCGCCGTCGAGGCGATCGCGCAGCTCGCGCGCGAGGCACCGTCGGATGCAGTCTCCCAAGGCAGCCTCGACACCGGTGAGGCGGGTGGCTTCGGGCCCGGCTCGTTGATCCCGAGTCCGTTCGATCCTCGCCTGATCCTGCGCATCGCGCCGGCCGTTGCCAAGGCGGCGATGGAATCCGGCGTCGCGACGCGCCCCATTACCAATTTCGACGAGTATCGCGCGCTGCTCGAGCGCTTCGCCTTCCGCTCCGGCCTCGTCATGAAGCCGATGTTCGCCAAGGCCAAGACCCAGCCGGTGCGCGTGATCTACGCCGAAGGCGAGGACGAGCGCGTGCTGCGCGCCACGCAGGTGGTGCTGGAGGAGAAGCTGGCGACGCCGATCCTGGTCGGCCGTCCCTCGGTGGTCGAGGCGCGCATCAAGCGCTTCGGCCTCTCGATCAAGGCGGGCAAGGATTTCGACCTCGTCAATCCCGAGGACGATCCACGCTACCGTTCCTATGTGCAGACCTATGTCGAGGTCGCCGGCCGCCGCGGCGCGACGCCCGATGCGGCGCGCACGGTGGTGCGCACCAACAACACGGTCATCGCGGCGCTTGCCGTGGTGCGCGGGGAGGCGGATGCCATGCTGTGCGGCGTCGAGGGGCGGTATATGAGCCATCTGCGCCATGTCCGCGAGATCATCGGCTTCTCAGCCGGTATCAGCGATTACGCTGCGTTAGCCCTGCTGATCACCAGCAAGGGCGCCTTTTTCATCGCGGACACGCAGGTGCGGCCCAATCCGAGCGCGGAAGAGCTCGCCGAGATCGCGTCCCTCGCGGCAGTCCATGTGCAGCGCTTCAACATCAAGCCGAAGATCGCCTTCGTCTCGCATTCGGATTTCGGCAGCTACGACACGGACTCCTCGCGCAAGATGCGCCGGGCCACCCAGCTCCTGAAGGAAAGGCATCCGGAGATCGAGGCCGACGGCGAGATGCAGGGCGACACCGCACTCTCAGCTGCTGCGCGGAAAATGGTGCTGCCGCACTCCAAGCTGGAGGGCGAGGCCAACATCCTGATCATGCCGACCCTCGACACCGCCAACGTCGCCTATCAGATGATCAAGTCGCTGGCGGACGCGCTCCCCGTCGGCCCGATCCTGGTCGGCCCGGCGCGTCCGGCGCACATCCTGACGCCCTCGGTGACCGCGCGCGGCATCCTCAACATGACGGCTGTTGCAGTCGTGGAGGCGCAGGAACGGGCAGCGCGGCAGCAGCCGACGTTGTTTACCTGAGGCGCGATCTCTTCGCCTCTCCCCGCTTGCGGGGAGAGGCCGGATCGCATCGACAGATGCGATCCGGGTGAGGGGGACTCTCCGCGAGTCCAACTCTCACCGTCCCCGCAGAGGCTCCCCCTCACCCCAACCCTCTCCCCGCAAGCGTGGCGAGGGAGCAGACCTCCGGCGCATCCGCGCTTCAATCTTTTCAAAACGGTTTGCGATTTCCCCGTTTGTAAACCGTCGCACGACTCTTCATAATCGCCCGGCACTCGCGTCAAGACGCCGATTTCAAAAAGCCTGAGCCAAGAGGCCGATCATGCCAGCGTTCGTGACTTTCGGGCGAATTCTGTTCGCCGTGCTGTTCATCTACACGGGCGCGACCAAGCTCTTTGCCGTCCAGGCGACCGCCGACTTCATCGCCACCAAACTCGTGGTGCCCGACGTCGTCGCGCCTTACGCCAAGCAGCTCGAGACGGCGACTGCCATGACCACGCCGCAACTCTTGGCGATCGCCGTCGGCGGGCTCGAGATCATCGCCGGACTGATGATCGCTCTGAATTTCGGCGCACGATTCTTCGCGATGCTGCTGATCATCTACGTCGCGGTCGCGACCGTGCTGTTCGATGACTTCTGGAACCAGGCGCCGCCCGACAACGCCAAGATGGTGGTCGACGCGCTGAAGAACCTGTCGATCATCGGCGCGCTGTGCATGATCATCGGCTACGGCCGCACCACACGTCCGGCCGAAGCGGCCTACGGCGACGTGTAGCGCTACGTCCTGCGCCACGGGGTCACAGTGACCTCATGCGCCGCGTCGAGCAGGTACGGAGCCCCTGGCTTCATCCCGTGCGAGGCGAGCACCTTGTGCGGCGTCCGCTGGGGCACGCCGACAAAACAGCCCTCGCCGCCGGGCAGTCGCACGTGCGGCGCCTCCGACAGCCAGAACGTGTCGTAGCGGTCCATGAACATGTCGAACACCACGGGGCCGCCGATGACGGCGACCATGCCGGAGGCGACGTCGGCAAAGGCGCAAGCCTCTTCGAAGCGCGCGTGATCCGGATTCCACAATGTCGCGTTCGGCATTTCAGGGTCGACGGTCAGCGCCTTGATCTTGCGGGTCAGGATCAGCCGCTTGCGCTTCGGCGAATTCGGCTGGTGCTCGTGCGAGTTGCGGCCGTGCACGATCAGCGCGGCGCGATCGAGCGCCTGCTCGAAGAACAGCTTGTCGCCGTCGAACTTCAGACTGTCCGGCATGACGTGCGCCGCGTCGGCGAGCATGCCGTCCGCCGAGACGATGACGTAGCCTTCGAACCGGAAAGACAATTGCCTTCTATTCGGAAACGGTCGTCACAACGGAATTGACCGGGCGCTGGCTCACCGTCGGCAGCTTGATGTCCTTGAGCAGCTCCTGGTCGTATTCGGGCAGCGTCGACGCCGGGAATTTTGCGCGCATCGCCACCACCTTGTAGCCGCCGGCCTTCAGGCGCTTGAGCAATTCGGGCAGGGCTTCTGCGGTGTGCTTCTGAAAGTCGTGCATCAGGATGATGCCCTTGCCCTTGGTCTCGAGCTTCTTCATCACGGTCTCGATCACCTTCTCAGGCTTGGAGGCCTTGAAGTCGAAGGAGTCGATGTCGCAGGAGAAGATCCCGATGTTGCGGTTGCCGAGATAGGTGACCATCTCCGGCGGATGCTGAAGCGCCGGGAAGCGGAAGAACGGCGACGGCGAGATGCCGCCGAGCGCCCATTTCACGGCGCTGAAGCCCTTCTCGATCTCATCCTTGCGCTGCGCTTCCGTGAGCTTCTTGTTGTTGAGGTTGGCGTGCGACCAGGTGTGCGCGCCGATCGTATGACCGGCCGCATAGACCTGCTTCAGGATCTCCGGCTCGTAGGTCGCGTGCTTGCCGATGGAGAAGAAGATGCCGGTGGTGCACTCGTCGGCGAGCGCCTTCAGCACCGCGGGCGTGTTCTTGGGCCAGGGGCCATCGTCGAAGGTCAGTACCACTTCGTGGTCGCGCAGGAAGTCGAGCTCCTTGAAATGCTCGAAGCCGAAGCCAGGGCCGCCGGTGGTGTCGATCTCGACGGTGCGGGCGACGCCGAGCGCGCCCGGCGTGTTGCAGGCTGCGCGCGCCGGCTGCGGCGCCTGTTTCGGTGGCGGCGGGTTGACGAAGCCCGCTGGTGCGGCAGCCACTGCGGGAGCGGCCGCCGGCGCAGTCGCCGGCGCTGAAGCGGCCGGTGCCGCCGCTGGTGCGGCTTGTGTGCTTGCTGCGGGTTTTGCCGCGGTCTGCGACCATGCCGCACCCGTCATGGCCAAAGACATCGCGCTTGCCAAAATCAGTCCTGCCGCCACGCGCATGGTGTTGTCCTCGAGATTGATCCCGTTGTTCCGCCGCGGCTTTTCGCCTGCGACAAAAACCGTCCTGCCCCAAACGATCCTAGCCTAGATGGTGGGCCCTCGCCATTGCAACGGCTGTTTGGTGCCCTGCCACAATTGTGCCCAACCGGATGGGCGCAACTCGCGTCAACTGTCGGCCAGCGCCTTGGCAATGGCCGTTTTGACCCGGGTATCGGTCGGCGCCACCGCGGACGGAAAGACCTCGGCGATGTAGCCGTCACGGCTGATCAGATATTTGTGGAAGTTCCACTTCGGAACCTCCCTCGGCCGCGCGTCGGCAGCCCATTTGTAGAATGGATGCGCCTTCGCGCCGACCACCACGGCCTTGGCCGTCACCGGGAAGGTAACGCCGTATTGGTGGTGCGCCGTGTCGGAGATTTCGCTGGCGCCGCCGGGCTCCTGGCCACCGAAATCGTTGGAGGGCACGCCGATCACGGTGAGCCCGCGCTCGCGAAACTCGCCCCAGAGTTCTTGCAGGCCGGCATATTGCGGGGTGTAGCCACAGAGCGAGGCGGTGTTCACCACCAGCAGCGGTTTGCCCGTGAACGCGGCAAGGCGGATGTCGTCGCCGGACAATGCGGGGAAGGAGAAGGCATAGGCCGAGATCCGGCTCATGCCGCCGTCGGCAAACGCGCGCGTCGCTGGCGCGATGGCGCCCGCAAGGGCCGCGGCGAGCATGGTCCTGCGGTTCATCATGCGGCGTCCCCGAAATGATCCGGGGCTCATGTTACTCCGCCGGCACGACCGGGCCGCTCAACACCGCGTTATCGGACGCGGTGAGGAGCGCTAGTACAAGCGGACGATGAAATCGGTGCCTTCGCCGGTCTCGCCCTGGTTGATGCCCTGGTCGGAGACGATGATCGAGCCACCCGATGTCAGCATCTCGTTGATCTTCGCCATGGTGTCGGCGGGGATTGCGATGCGGTCGAGGGCATCAGCGGGGCTGTCCGGCGTGACCACCGGCTTTGCGGCAACTGGGATCACGACAGCGCCACGGCGGCGTGACACGCGTCCGTCGTCATCGCGCGCAGCTGTGCGGACGGAGACCGGCAGCGACACCACCGACCAATGCAGCGCATTGGAGTCGGTCTTGTCGACTTCGGCTGTGAAGACATGCGTACCGAGAGGCCGGTCGCTCGCGGCGATCGTGATGGGCACCTCGAACAGCGGCGCAAAGTTCTGCCGCACGTAGAGCTTGGAATCCTTGCGGCTGATGAAGACGGCGATCTGGCCGGCCCGCCTCGGCGCGTCCGGCTTCGCTGCCGGCGCGGGATCGGTAACGCCGGTCTCGTCCTTCTTCACATCGGGCGAGGTGGCGAGTGCCGGCGTCGTGGCGTCAGGCTTCTTCGCGGTTTCGGCAGCTTCAGTCTTGGCAGCGTCGAGCTTGTCGTCGGTCGCCGTCGAGGCCTTGGGCGCTTCCGCGGCCTCAATGGGCTTCGCGTCCGTGCTCGCAGGCTTGGCGGTTTCTTCGGATGGCGGCTTGGCCGCGTCAGATGCCTCGGCGGTCTTGGTCTCGATCTTGTCGGCTGGCGCTGCCGCTTCCTCGCGGACGGGCGCATTGCCGGTGGTCACATCCGACATCACGGTGTGGCCGACCGAGGCGCGCAGCTCGAACAGGCTGTCTGCACTGGCGGTCTTCGTCTCGACCGGCTTGGCTTCAGTGACGTTGGTTTGTGCTGCACCTTTATCGGCCTTGTCGCCGACATTGATCCGCGGTGCGAGGCTGGCGGCGGGCTGCGGCGGCACGCGCACCGCAGCGAGCAGGGGATGCGAGAAACTTTGCGGCGACATCTGGCCGGGCGCGACGATCACGCGCGCGCCCATCCTGGTCCAGTTCCACATCTTCACCGCGAACGCCATCGGCATGCGGATGCAGCCATGCGAGGCCGGATAGCCCGGCAGCACGCCGGCATGCATGGCGACGCCGGACCAGGTGATCCGCTGCATGTACGGCATCGGGGCGCCGCTATAGATGTTGGAATGGTGGAATTTGTGCTTCTGGATGACGCTGAACACGCCCATCGGCGTCGAATGGCCCTTCATGCCTGTCGACACCGGGGATTCCGCGAACACGCCCTTGCTGTCGTAGACCGTCACCTTCTGCCGGTCGATCGAGACGACGATGACGAGCGGTCCTTGCGGCTTGGTGCCGGCTTCCTTCTCGGCGACGATCTCCTTCTTGCCCGCCGTGCCGCGCTTCTGCGGCTTCTGGCGCGGTGTTTCGGGATACCGATCCTGTCGGGCGTAATAGGAGCCGTCGGAATAATCCGTCCAATAATAAAACGCTGCGTCAGCCTGGCTTGCCGTCCCGATCGCACCCGCCGCCGTCAAAATGGCGACCTGCCAAAAACGCGTTGGCTTGGCAGCAAAACCGGACTCATTCACGCTGTTCATCCTCGAATCCATAATCCAAATCAGACGTTAGTCTCGCAAAGAGGATACGCGTTCACCACCAAGGCGGTTCTGCCGTCAGCTACTTTTGTTCAACGCGTAGCAAAAAAGCCTCACAGAGCGGTAAACGGCGGCCGTGGCGACTGGCCGCTCGTCTTCCTGATCGGCCGCCTGATGCCTACATTGCGGGGACTTCCTACCGGAGAACTTCATGTCATCTCGTTTCCCCGGTCTTTCCGGCATCCGCTTGAAAGGCCTCGCTTTATTCCTCTTGGCTCTGGCCGTGCCGGTGGCTTCCGCCTCCGCCGCCGACGAGCCGGATCTGATCTTCCGCCGCTCGACCGTATTCAAGTGGATGAGCCCGAACGACAAGCTCGCGACTTACGGTCTCGATGATCCCGAGGTGGAGGGCGTCGCCTGTCACTTCACCGTGCCGGAGAAGGGCGGCTTCAAGGGCTGGCTCGGCCTTGCCGAGGAGGTCTCGGACATCTCGCTGGCCTGTCGCCAGGTCGGCCCGATCAAGTTCAAGAACAAGATGGAGCAGGGCGACGACATGTTCCGCCAGCGTCGCTCACTGTTCTTCAAGAAGATGCAGATCGTGCGCGGCTGTGACGCCAAGCGCAACGTGCTGGTCTACATGGTCTATTCGGACAAGCTGATCGAGGGCTCACCGAAGAACTCGACCTCGACGGTACCGATCATGCCATGGGGACCGGCGGACTCAAACGTCCAGAAGTGCGGCGAGTTCTTCACTCACTGACGACAGCGCGGCTTTGCAAGATGCGAACCGGTCAGCCGGACGAATGTCTGCGGCGCGGCTTCAAGGCCGCGGTTCGCTTGCAGCGCCATTTCACCAGGTGACGTATTGCCAAGTGATGTGGCGCTGTCGCGAATGGATCGTTGATCTCCGCGGCCCGTCCGTTGCTCCGCCTCGCGCGTCGGTGCGCGATCTGTCGCCATCATGATGGCCATCCCTCACGTGAACGCGCCCGGTGATCCCAGCGTCTCGATTTCGGCTTCTCTTCAGCAGAAAAACGTAAAATGCGTGTGAAGCGCGTAAGGCGGGAGCATGACGGCGACCGCGTCCGCGGCCGGTCCAAGCTCGAGCGGGAACCTGTCAGGCCACTTTGGGCAGTGGCGCGGCCCACCTGAAATGATTGGGATTTTCCGGCGAATGTTTCGTCGTCTCGGGCAGGACGAAACAATTCTCACGAATGATGAAACCATTTTCCGCTTTTGGCGCATCACGCGCGAAACCGCCCATGGTTATCAGCTTGACAACGACGACGGCACACCGCCGGCCACGAAATCGGGACACAAGATCATGCGCGCGCTCAGCTTCATCCTTGCCTTCGGCTTCGTGCTCGCCGGCTCCTCGTTCGCGGGCTCGCCGGACGGCAGTCTGCCCGGTGTCGGCACCTTCCAGTACAGCGGTTCACCGCTGACGATCACGGCATCTCAGCCGATCGTGGTCGCCACGCGCTTCTGATCGCCAACAAGAAAAGCAGCCGGCAAAGCCCATCATGATTGTTCGTTTCTGCGCCGCAGCGTTCATATTCGTTTTGACGCTCAGTGCCGCTCAGGCGCAGGTGCACGCTCCCTCCAGGTTGCCCGATCCCCGTAGCGAATTCGTGCGTCAGTGTGCGCCGCGCATGCTCGGGCGCTGGGAGCATCCAGAAGAGGTCTGCGGCTGCCTGCATGACCATGCCGCCGCCGTCGTCGAGGACCGCGATTTGCGCGAGGCGCTGCTGCGCGGCATCAGCGAGACCGGCGTGCCGACGATCGAGACCGACTGGGTGCCGACGTCCAAGCAGGGCGAGATCGGCTCGACCTTCACCAAGATCGCCAAGCCGACCTTGCAGTGCATGTTCGACCCTGCGAAGCAGGGCTCTTAGCCCGCTACTTCGATTTCGGACCGTATCGCGGCACGCAGGTGCTCGTGCGCGCCACGCCCTTGTCGGTCATCTTGGCGCCGCGCACTTCCTTGACCTGTCCGGCGGGGCAGGTTCCGTCATCCACTTGCACACGTTGGCCGAGCTTGAGGTCCACGATGTCCTGTTCGCGGCCGACCGTTGCTGCACGCGCCGTCGAGGCAAGCGCGAGGGACATCAGGAGCGAAAGGTAGGTCGCGCGGCGCAGCAGCATGATGTGAGGTCCCGGCATCGATGCCGCAATCTAGGGAGCGGCAGGCGATTCTGATAGTGAAGCTTGGTCACGCCCGCCGCGACGATTTGCTTCTCGCGCGCAGGACTGATCGCGATTCCCGTGCCAGCCGTTCGGCCGACGCCACCAGTTGCGGAACCGCGTGCCCCGAAAATCCCAGCACGAAACCGGGCAGGGGACGCGCGCGAGAATAGGTCTCGGCGAGGAGCCAGCCTTCCGCGCCGGCCGCCCGCTTGGCCTCGGCCGCCCGCGACGGATCGACCGAAGGATCGAACCGGGCGACAAGATGCAACCCTTGCGACGGCACCGGCACGGATAGCGCCCCGTCCGATTTCGCTTCCAATGTCTCTGCCAGCGCATCACGCGCTTCGCGATAGAGCTTGCGCACCCGCTTCAGGTTGGCGGCGAAGGCACCGGAATTGAGCATGTCGGCCACCGCGCCTTCCATCAGCGTGCCGGGAAAGCGGTCGAGCGCAGCCCGTGCAGCCGTCACGTCCGCGATCAGGCGCTCGGGCAGGGCGCAATAGCCGATGCGCAGGCCCGGAAACAAGGTCTTGGCGAAAGTGCCGAGGTAGATCACGCGCTGGAGGTGATCGATGCCGGCGAGCGACATCAGCGGTGCGCCGTCATAGCGGAACTCGCTGTCGTAATCGTCCTCGAGCACGAAGGCGGCGGCCTGCTTCGCCCAGTCCAGCAATTCGAGCCGCCGCGGCATCGACATCTGGACACCCAGCGGAAACTGGTGCGACGGCGTGACATAGGCCGCGCGCGCAGACGGTGCCGCCGCACGACCCCTAGCCACGTGCAGGCCGTGCGCGTCGACCGGAATGGACACAGTGCGATATCCGCATTGTCCGATCGTCTGGCGCGCGATCGGATAGCCGGGGTCCTCGCACCAGACCTGGTCGCCCGCCTTCAGGATCGCGCTCAGCACGATGCGCAGCGCATGCAGCGTGCCTGATGTGAGCACGATCTGATCGGGGTCGCAGCGCAGGCCCCGCGCCGACAACAGATGATCGGCGATTGCCGCACGCAGCTCGCGACTGCCGCGGGGATCGCCATAATGCAGATGCTCGGGTCCGAATGCGCGCATGCGACGCCCGACGAAGGCGCGGAAGCGCTGCACGGCGCGCTCGTCGATATGGGTGCAGCCGAGCGCGAATGCGCCTTGCCGCGGCGCTTCGACAACCGCCTTGGGTTTCTTCGCCTCGGCCGCTCGCGCCGGGATGCGCGCTGCGACGAAGGTGCCAGAGCCGACGGTTGCGTCGGCAAAGCCGTCGGCGATCAGCCGCTCATAGGCCGTGACGACGGCGTTGCGGCGGAAGCCGGTCTGCTGCGCCAGCGTCCGTGAGGGCGGCAATGGCTCGCCGGGCCTGACGAGGCCGGAGACGATCATCTCGCACAGCGCCTGGTAGAGCCGGTGCGCCGCGGAGGCGCCGGCCGTGATGTGCGGACCGGTGAGGTCGAGCGGCAGCTCGGCCTTGGCCGGCGAGGGAGAATTGGTCGGAATTTTTCGCATGGAATTGGCACTATCGCAGACCAAATCCGCGGCTACAACTCTTCTGGATTGTTCCAATCTCCGAGGTGCGGCCGTGAGCCAGGTTGAGACTTCAAATTCCTATCCGACATCAGCGCGCAACCAAGTGAAGCGCCGTCACGATCGCGGCTTCTACGATCACGCGACTGTCCACCGCATCCTGGATTCCTCGATGCTTTGCCACGTGTCCTATGTGATCGACGGCCAGCCCTATTGCACGCCGACCTTCTTCTGGCGCGAAGGCACGAAGCTGTACTGGCATGGGAGCAGCGCCAGCCGCATGCTGCGCAACCAGACCAGGGGCGAGCGCGTCTGCCTGACGGTCGCTCATCTCGACAGTCTCGTGCTGGCGCGCTGCGGTTTCAACCACTCTGCCGACTACCGCGCGGTGATGGCGTTCGGCACCGCCTATCTCGTCACCGACCCCGAGGAGAAGGAGCGCGCGGTGATCGCGATGGTCGATCGCTTCTTCCCGGGCCGCACCGCGAGCCTGCGTCAGAGCACCGCGCAGGAGACCAAGGCGACCTCCTTCGTCGCGATGGAGATCGAAGAGGCCTCGGCCAAGATCCGCGCCAAGGGCGTGGCCGATGACGATGAGGACTACGAACTGCCGATCTATGCCGAGCGCATCCCGGTGCGCACGGTGCTCGGCGCGCCCGAGCCGTGTCCGCGCCTGCTCGACGGCGTCAACCGGCCTGCGGGTCTGAACGGCTACTCCGAAGGCCGGCTGCTCGACGATGCATTGCGGGATGCTTATTTTGTAGAGTACCCGAACGGCTGAAATCGGCTAGCTTGCGCTCCATCGATGATCTGAATGCCCGATTGGAGTTGCCTGATGAATGCCGAAACGCAGCAGAGGATTCTTGACGCCGTCGACGCCAGCTTCGAAGCCCAGCTTGCGACCACACGTGATTTCGTCGCGATCCCCTCGACCCGCGGAGCGGAGGGACCATGCCAGGACATGATCGGCGACCTCCTGCGCGAACGCGGCTATGAGGTCGACGATTGGCACGTCAATGTCGACGACCTCAAGGACCTGCGCGGTTTCGGTCCGATCGAGCATGATTTTTCGAAAGCGCGTTCGGTGGTGGGCACCTACCGTCCGCAAACCAACGTTGGAAAATCGCTGATCCTCCAGGGCCACTGTGATGTGGTGCCCGCAGGGCCGCTGGATTTGTGGGACACACCGCCCTTCTCGCCCGTCATCAAGGACGGCAAGATGTTCGGCCGTGGCGCCTGCGACATGAAGTCGGGCACGATCGGTGCGCTCTATGCGCTGGATGCGATCAAGGCCGCCGGCTTGAAGCCGACGGCGCGGATCCATTTCCAGTCCGTGATCGAGGAGGAGAGCACCGGCGTCGGCGCGCTGTCGACGCTTCAGCGGGGCTACCGCGCCGATGCCTGCTTCATCCCGGAGCCGACCGGCGGCAAGATGGTGCGCTCGCAGGTCGGCGTGATCTGGTTTCGCCTGCGCGTGAAAGGCCATCCGACCCATGTCGCCTTCGCCGGCTCCGGAGCGAATGCGATCATGGCGGCCTATCATTTGATCCAGGCCCTGCAAAAGCTCGAGATCGAGTGGAACGAGCGCGCGAAAGCCGATCGCCATTTCAAGACGGTCAACCATCCCATCAATTTCAACCCCGGCATCATCAAGGGCGGCGACTGGGCCTCCAGCGTGCCGGCCTGGTGCGACGTCGACTGCCGGATTGCCGTATTGCCCGGCTGGTCGATCGCCGATCACCAGAAGGAGATTGTGGCTTGCGTCGCGGCCGCCGCGCGCAACCACCGCTTCCTCGCCAACAACCCGCCGGAGGTCGAATGGTCGGGCTTCCTGTCGGAGGGGTATGAACTCACCGACGCGGCCGCGCCCGAGGCCGCGTTCAGCAGGGCCTTTAACAAGGTCTACGGTGGCGCGGTCGAGGACCTCGTATTCACCGCGCTCACCGATACCCGCTTCTACGGCCTCAATCACGGCATCCCGAGCCTGTGCTTCGGCGCGAGCGGTGGCGAGATGCACGGCTTCAACGAGTTCGTCGACCTGGAGTCGCTGAAGAAGACGACCAAGGCGATGGCGCTGTTCATCGCCGAGTGGTGCGGAGTGGAGAAGGCGTAAGCAGCCGGGCTTTGCTCCCTCCGCCGTCATTGCGAGGAGCGAAGCGACGAAGCAATCCAGAATCCCTCCGCGGAAAGGCTCTGGATTGCTTCGCTGCGCTCGCAATAACGGGCGGAGGGCCCGTAGGGTGGGCAAAGGCGCCCTTGCGCCGTGCCCACCATCCATCCTCAATTCCGAACGAATGGTGGGCACGCTTCGCTTTGCCCACCCTACCGCGCTCCGGCGGGGGCAGAATCTGTTGTCCGAAATACGCGCAGACACATCCTTTAAGCTTAAAATAAAGACTAGGATGGCGGCCGTGCCGGTGGCAGACTGGCGTCCGGCTCGCAGAGCCTGAGTCCGCCGAGGAAATCACGATGCGCGATTGGGATGATGCTTATGCCAATTCGGCCCATATCCTGGGCTCCGACAAGATGCCGGCGCTGTGGGCCGAGCGGGCGGCGGCTTACCGTGCGGGGTTGAAGGATTTTCGTTCCGACGTCGCCTACGGCGCCGGTGAGCGGCAGCGCCTCGACCTGATCCTGCCCGACGGCGACAGCAAGGGCCTCGTCGTGTTCGTCCATGGCGGCTACTGGATGCGCTTCGACAAATCGGCCTGGAGCGATTTGGCCGAAGGCGCAAGGCATCATGGCTGGACCGTGGCGCTGCCGAGCTACACGCTGACGCCGGCTGCGCGCATCTCCGACATCACCGCGGAAATCACTGCCGCGATCGCCAAGGCGGCCTCGCTGGTGGCGGGGCCGATCCGGCTCGCCGGTCATTCCGCCGGCGGTCATCTCGTCACGCGCATGCTGTGCGACGACAGCCGGCTCGAGCCCGCCGTCTACGATCGCATCGCCGGCACCCTCTCGATCAGCGGCCTGCACGATCTGCGGCCGCTCTTGAAGACAAAGATGAACGAAACGCTGCGCATGACCATGGAGGAGGCGGCGCTCGAGAGTGCGGCGCTGCATCTGCCGCGGGGGCAGTCGCCCGTGACGGCCTGGGTCGGCGGCAACGAGCGCCCTGAATTCATCCGCCAATCCGACCTGATGGCCAATGTCTGGACCGGTTTCGACGTGCCGACGCACCTGGTGATCGATCCCGGCCTCAACCATTTTACCGTGATCGACGGGCTGAAGGATCCGTCGTCGCAGATCACCGCGCGCCTGATCGGCCTCGACTGACGAGGCGAGGGACGATCGATCGAGAGGGCCTGTCAATGACGTCCAACGATTACGATCCTGCAAGCGAAGGCGCCGAGACGGATTTCGCCCGGCGCATGTCCTATGGAAACTACCTGGCGCTGGATGCGATCCTTGGGGCGCAGCATCCGCTCTCGGAAGCGCATGACGAGATGCTGTTCATCATCCAGCATCAGACCACGGAGCTGTGGATGCGCCTTGCCATCCACGAGCTCAGCGCCGCGCGCCGCGCGATCGCCAGGGACGAGGTGCAACCGGCGATGAAGATGCTGGCGCGGGTGTCGCGCATCTTCGAGCAGCTCAACGGCGCCTGGGACGTGCTGCGGACGATGACGCCGAGCGAGTATACGCGCTTCCGCGCGCAACTCGGGCAGTCCTCCGGCTTCCAGTCACGTCAATACCGGCTGATCGAATTCTTGCTCGGCAACCGCAACCACGCCATGCTCAAGCCGCACGCGCACGATGCGGAGACGACGAAGCTGCTCGAAGCCGAGCTCGCGACGCCAAGCCTCTATGACGAGGTGCTGCGGCTTGCCGACCGCAACGGGCTCAAGATGCCTGCGCCCGTGCTGGCCCGCGACGTCCGCGAAACCCACAGCTTCAACGAAGGCGTGCTCCAGGCCTGGCGTATCGTCTACGAGGCGCCGGAGACGCACTGGATGCTCTACGAGCTCGCCGAGAAGCTGGTCGATTTCGAAGACTATTTCCGCCGCTGGCGTTTCAACCATGTAACGACGGTCGAGCGCGTCATCGGCTTCAAGCGCGGCACCGGTGGTACCGGCGGCGTCAGCTATCTCAAACGGATGCTGGAGATCGAGCTGTTCCCCGAGCTCTGGCGCGTGCGTACGATTCTGTAGAGATGTCGATGACCAAGCTACGCGTCTACGACGACACCAAGGCCTTGTTCCATCTGCCCGAGGGCGTGATTTATCTCGACGGCAATTCGCTTGGCGCGCTGCCGCTCGGCGTTGCCGAGCGCGTCAATCACGTCATCACGGCCGAATGGGGCAATGAGCTGATCCGTGCCTGGAACACCGCAGGTTGGTATGCCCAACCGCGTCATGTCGGCGATCGCATTGCGCGACTGATTGGCGCGGAAGCCGGCTCGGTGATGGTCGGAGACACGCTGTCGCTCAAGGTTTACCAGGCACTCGCGGCTGCGATCGATATGAACGCGTCGCGCAAGGTGATCCTGTCGGACACCGGCAATTTCCCGACCGACCTCTACATGGCCGAAGGCCTGATCGAAACGCTCGGGCGCGGCCATCGATTGCGTCTGGTGGCGCCGGAGGAGATCGAGGCTGCGCTGTCGGCGGAGATCGCGGTGCTCTACATCACCGAGGTCGACTACCGCACCGGTCGCCGCCACGACATGGCGAAGCTCACCGCGAAAGCGCATGCCCTCGGCACCGTCACCGTCTGGGATCTCGCCCATTCCGCCGGTGCGCTGCCGGTCAATCTGTCCGGCTGCGGCGCCGATTTTGCCGCGGGCTGCACCTACAAATATCTCAACGCCGGCCCCGGCGCGCCGGCCTTCCTCTACGTCGCGCCGCGCCACGCCGACAATGCTCGCGCGGCTTTGTCGGGATGGATGGGCCATGCCAAGCCGTTTGCGTTCGAGCTTGCCTATGCGGCGGCCGGCGGCGTCGAGCGCATGCGTGTCGGCACCCCCCCGGTGCTGGCGATGGCGGGGCTGGAGGCCTCGCTCGACATCTGGGACAGGATCGATATCGCCGAGGTCCGTGCGCGTTCGCTGGCGCTCTGTGATCTCCTCATCGCCGAAGTCGAGCGTCGCTGCCCAGCTCTGAAGCTGGTGACCCCGCGCGCGCATGAGCGGCGCGGCTCGCAAATCTCCTTTGCCTTCGACGGTGGCTACGCCGCCATGCAGGCGCTGATTGCCCGCGGCGTTATCGGTGATTTCCGTGCACCAGATATCATGCGGTTCGGGATCACGCCGCTTTATGTCGGGGAGGATGAGATCGTCCGCGCCGCCGAGATCATCGAGGAGGTGATCGCTGGCGAAGTGTGGCGCCGGCCGGAGTACCAGGTCGTGAACGCGGTGACATGAGGAAGGACGCCTCCACAGACGTCATTGCGAGGAGCTCTTGCGACGAAGCAATCCAGACTGTCTCTGCGGCGGCAGTCTGGATTGCTTCGCGGAGCCTGTCATCGGGCCGCGCTTTGCGCGGACCCGTTGGCTCGCAATGACGGCGGAGGGATCAGGACCGCTCGCCCCACAGCGCCTGCACGATCGCATCGAGCCCATCCGTCAGCGCCGCCGGTCCTGGCTGCAAGATGATCGTCGACTTGATCTCGACAATACGATCATCGCGCACCGCTGGAATCGCACTCCAGCCGTCGCGCGCGCGGATACCGGCAGGGACGACCTTCTTGCCGCACCACGACGCGAGGATCACATCCGGCGCTGCCTCGCGCACCATCTCCGCCGAGACGATGCGGTCCTTCGCCGCCTGCCGCGACCGCAGCTCCGGGAACACATCCGCGCCACCGGCGATTTCGATCAGCTCGGAGACCCAGCCAATGCCCGAGATGAGCGGATCATCCCACTCCTCGAAATAGACTCTTGGCCTCGACGAGGGGCGGGGCGTTGCCGCGATCGCGGCGAGGCGCCGCTCGAAACCTTGGGCGAGGTCTTCCGCGCGCCCGGCCGCACCGACCAGCGCACCGAGCGTGCGGATCATCGCTAAGATTCCGGCGAGATCGCGCTGGTTGAAGACATGGACGTCGACACCGGCGCGGACGAGATCTGCGACGATGCCGGCCTGCAGATCGGAAAAGGCCAGCACCAGCTCCGGTTCCAGCGCCAGGATCTTCGGGATGTCGGCCGAGACGAAGGCAGACACCCGTGGCTTCTCCCGTCGCACCTGGGGCGGGCGCACTGCGTAGCCGGAGACGCCGACGATGCGGTCCTGCTCGCCGAGCAAATAGAGCGTTTCGACCGTCTCCTCGGTCAGGCAGACGATGCGGTGGGGCGGGAAGTGGCGCATGCGAGGAGCCTATGCACAATGTCTGCGCCGATGTCAGCCCGCCCATTACCTCGGACGTCATTGCTTTGCCGCGCGAAGCAATTCACGCTGAGACAACAACGAATTGGGAGCAGATCCGATGACGCCGCTCGAGAAACTTAAAGTGATGAAGATGCCGTTCGCCGAGCTCAAAGGCGTCGAGTTCGTCGAGGCCGAGAAGGATCGCGTGGTGGCGCGGATGACGGTCCGGCCCGACCTCTGCACGCTTCATCACACCATCCATGGCGGCGCGCTAATGGCGCTGGCCGATTCCGTCGGCGCGGCTGCGACCGTGATCAACCTGCCGGACGACGCCAAGGGCACGACGACGCTGGAGAGCAAGACCAACTTCATCGGTGGGGCCAAGGAAGGAACCACGGTGATCGCGACCGCTACCCCGGTCCACCGGGGCCGACGGACCCAGGTCTGGACCACCCGGCTGGAGACCGAGGACGGCAAGCTGGTGGCCGTCGTGACCCAGACGCAGCTCGTCCTCGTATGATTAGGGCCCTTGATTTTGTTAACGAAATAGTCACGTCAGGTGCCACTTACTTGAGCAAGCCTCCGTCTTGAAAAGCTTGCTGCGATGCACAATATAGGCGGCCTAGGGATTCGAACGCCTCCTCGAGGGACACCAAGAGGAGTTTTGACGTGGTACTTGAAGAGACCGTCCGCACCGCTCCGGGCTACGTGCGGACCCTGATCCAGCAGGAAGAATTGCCGCTTCTGCGCGATCACCTGCTGAGGCTTGATGCCGGAAGCCGGCACGACCGTTTCAACGGTTTTCTCGACGACAGCTTCATCGAGCGTTACGCCGCCCGCTGTGCCGAAGACGGCACCGTGATCGTCGCCTACATCGTCGATGGCGTGGTCCGCGGTGCGGCCGAGCTGCATCCGGCGGAGCACGATTCGCTGCCTGAGGTTGCCTTCAGCGTGGAGGCCTCCGCACGCCGTCAGGGCGTCGGAACCGTGCTGTTCCGCCGCCTGATCGCGGAAGCGCGCTGGAAGGGCTATAAGCGCCTGCGCGTCACCACCGGCGCCGAAAACCACGCCATGAGGGCGCTCGCCAGGAAGTTCGGTGCGCATCTGGCTTTCCGCCACGGCGAATCGACCGGGACGATCGATCTCGGCAAGACGCCCGAGGCGGAGCTTGCTGACCTCGCGGCCTCGCCGTTCACGGCCGGCCGGGCCCTGCTCAGCTTCAACTCGACCTGCTGGAAGATCATCTCCAGCATGTACGGCAATCGCGCCGCCTGAAAACGAAAAAGCGGACCGGCAAGGCCGGTCCGCTTTTGCATTCAGATCAAAGGAAAGAGCGCTTAGGTGCCGGTGCGCTTGTCGTTGCCGAAGCGGCGGACGACGCGGCGCTCGACCACCACTGAGCGCTGCGCGCCCTGTTCGCCGGCGATCACGCGGGTTGCGGTGATGCGGCTGTTGGTGCGGGCCTGCTTCTTGACCTCGGCCTGCACGACATCGAGCGGCATGCCCATCAGCGCTGCCGCGATCTCGGCCTGCTGCTCCTGGTCGTCGGTGATGCCGACGGCGGCGAAGATCGCCTCGTCCAGAGTGGGCGGATCGTGACGCACGCGCCGCGTGCCATATTTGGTATTCCAGTCTGCGCTCATAACGGCCTCGTTTTGATGCCGGGATACCTAGTGCCGCGAATGTTGCATTGCAATATGGAATCGGTGTGGCATCTCAGCTATGCACCGGTCGGGTGTCAGGGCGGTGACGCGACACCTGCACCGACTTCAATCCCTTGCTGTGGCCAGCGTTTCAGTGCCGCGTGCCCGGCTTCGGTGAGCCCGTAAATTCCCCGCTCAGCACGCTCGAACCAGCCATACACATTGTTAAGCAAGATCTTACCGGCATCGGGACAGCGTTCGCGCAACTCGCTCACCCGCCGCGGGCCTTCGGCGAGCGCCGAGGCGCAGGCCAGCGCCTGCTGCCGATAGGCCGTCATGATCGGCGAACGGGTGCTGCCGCCGAGCACGGGATCGCCCTGGCGGCGCTGATGTTCGGCGACGAGCCGCGAGCGCACCTTCGGCTCGCGGCGCGGCGCCGCGGTCGGCGGCTTCACCAGCACCTCGACTTGGCCGCGATCGGTCACTCCGAGCATGCCGAAGCCGAGCCGGCGGCAGAGATTGCGGTAGCGCGCATCGCTCTCACGCCCTTTGCCGCGGGCCGACATTCTGGCGGCGATCCAGATCTCGTCGCCGGCCGGCGCGCGATCGACCGCCTGGAGGATCAGCTCGAGATTGAAGGCGAGCTTGAGCTCGCCGATCACCACGACAGGTGGATCGCCGGCGCTGAGGCCCACGAGATCGCAGCCGCCGATCTCGCCCTTCACGGTGAAGCCGAGCTCTTCGAGGAAGCGTTTGACGGGCAGATAGAGCGCGGTTTCCAAAGACAAGTTCCGAGTGTGATGTCCGATCGGAGAATCAGTTGCAGGCAGTTTAGAGCCTTCTCGGCTCCGATTGAATCAGGGCTGTCTGGCAGAGATTCGGAGCGCGATACGCCTACACCCGTCCGCCGACCGGGATCAGCGCTCCGGTGACGCCGCTCGCGGCATCGCTGGCGAGAAACAGGATGACTTCGGCGAGCTCCTGCGGCGTCACCCATTTGGAGAAGTCTGCTTTCGGCATGTCGGCGCGGTTGGCGCTGGTGTCGATGATGGACGGCAGCACGGCGTTGACGGTCACCTTGCCCTTCCACTCGGCGGCAAGCGCCTCGGTGAGGCGATGCACGCCTGCCTTCGACGCCGCATATGGTCCCATGCCGGAGCCGGCCTGGAGCGCGCCCATGGCGCCGATGTTGACGATGCGGCCGGCCTTGGAGGCGGCGAGATGGGGCAGCGCCGCGCGCGAGGTGTTGAGCGCTGTCAGGACATTCAGCGCATGCATACGCTGCCACGTCGCGGTGTCGCCGTCGTCGACGGTCTCGAAGGCGAAGCCGCCCGCGATATTGATCAGCGCGTCGAGCTTGCCAAAGTGCTTTGCCGCGGCCTCGATCGCCGTCTCCGCCTGCGCCGCATCGGACAGGTCGACGCCGCCAATCTCGATGTTTTCAGGCGTTGCGGGAGCTTGCGATGGCGCGTAATCGATGCTGGCCACGCGCGCGCCGCGTGCCAGCGCCGTCTCGGCGACCACCTTGCCCAGCGCTCCCAGCGCGCCGGTCACGACAATGACTTTTCCCTGCACGGTGCTCTCCGTGGTTTCGCTTTGCCGGCGACTATTGCGTCCAGCGAATTGGACTTGCAATGGCGGCAGCTTCAAGGCTGGGCTATAGTTACAACTTTAGATCGGTGAGAAGGTTGTTCATGTCGGACAATTTGCCAACCATCGAATTTCCCGCTGCCATCGTCGACCTAAAATATCCGCTGATGCGGCTCCGGCAGGCTTTAGACGGGAAGGGTCCCGTTCGCATCGTGGCCATGGGGTCGTCATCAACGGCCGGACGAGCCGATGTTGTGCCGTACCCCTATCGGTTGGAGATGTATCTACGGCAATACTTCAAGGATGTTGTCCACCGGCCTGACATTCGGATTGACGTGCTGAACCGCGGCAAGGGCGGCGAAGAGGCAAACGAAGAACTCGGACGCTTCGAGGCCGATATCTTTCATGATGATCCGGCACTGGTCATCTGGTAGGTTGGAACGAACGCGGTCTTTCACAACGACCAGTACGACATGGACGTTGTTGCCGGGAATATCAGGAAGGGCCTGGCGCAATTGCGCGCTCGCGGCTTCGAGGTTCTGGTGATTGATCCGCAATATGTGACGAAGATGCTCTGGGACGACCGTGCTGAGCTTTCGGACAAGATGGTCCGGCTGATCCGCGATGCTGCCAATGAGGCCGAGGTGAATCTGTTTCAGCGTTGGGCACTGATGCGGCATTGGCACGTGCAAAACAACGTTTCGTTCGAGCAATTGCTGGACACAGGTGATCCTGACAAGCTGCACCAAAGCGATTGGAGCACCCAGCAGATCTCCTTGGCCCTCAAGAGCGCGATGATCAAGGCCGTCGGGCTGACGGCTTGAGGCGCCCGCCGCGGATCACGCTTGCAGATAACGCTCCTTCAGCGCAGTCCGTTCGGCCGCGCCGAGCTTGAGCCCGTCGCGCAAATAGGTTTCGATATCGCCGTATTCCCTGCCCACGGCTTCGAACGCAGCAGCAAGGTAAGAGGCTTCGACGCTGCCGATGGCATTGCGTACGTCCTCCGGCAGGTCGGTAGCAGCCGTCGCATCGCGCTTGTAGTGCTGATTGGTGAGCAGGTAGTCCTCGGCAATGACGTCATCGGGGACGCCGAGTGCATGCAGGATCAGCGCGCTGGCAAAGCCGGTACGGTCCTTGCCTGCGGTGCAGTGGATCACGAGCGGCGCGCGGTCTTCCAGGAGAAGGCCGAACAGGTCGCGAAAGCTGTGCGTGTTGTGGCGCACGTAGTTGCGATAGGATTCGCGCATGAGCTCCAGCGCGACCGGTGCCGTCAGCGTGCCCCGAGCGAGCTCGGCGCGCAGCGCAGCCACGACGGTCGGCTCGATCGGCAGCGAGTGCACGGTGATTTCGTTCACGACACAGACGCCGGCCGCGCGCTCCTCCAGTCCACGGAAATCGAATGCGCTTCGCACCCCCAGCGCGCGGACGATCTCGATGTCGGCTGCAGTGAGTTGGCCGAGATGGTTGGAGCGGAAGATGTGCCGCCAGCGCGTGATGCGGCCGTCGGTGGTCGGATAGCCGCCGAGATCGCGAAAATTGCTGGCGCCTTGCAAGGCGAGGTGGCGGGCAGGGGAGTCGGACATGAGATCAGCTTGGGTTATGGTTCCACCGGATGCGCTGCGGCATCCTTAAAGTCCAATACAGGGGGCGATCATGGGCCGACACAAGGCCATTGTTTTGGCTATCACCATGCTGTCGGCCGGAATTCTCCACAGTCGGCCGGCCGATGCGCAGACATTCCAGACCTATCGCTGCGCCGATGGTACGCAGTTCATCATCGGGTTTTATGACGGCGACAAGCGCGCCTTCCTCCAGATCGACGGCGAGCCGGTGACGCTTGCCAAGCGGCTGACGGTCTCTGGCGCGCGCTATTCGAGGGCCGGGATTACGCTGACGATCGGCAGGACCGGGACCACCACGATCAGACATCTGAAGCGGCCGGTGACGGCCTGCGCGGTGATCTGAACGTTCTCTCTACCTGAATCAAAAAAGGGTCGAAACACCGTGGTTTCGACCCTTTTTCAAACTGCCGCCTGCGTTCCGCGAGCGCGCGGCGGTATCAAACCAGCCACCGGCATCAGCGATCCCATTTCGGCTTGGCTTCATCCACCGCGTCCTGGTGGTACCAGCTGTCGCTGCAGATCGAGACCTTCGTGGGAAGCGAAGCATGATCGGCGGGAAGGCTGGTCTCGCCATAGCGGCGTCCCCCAAGAGCTGCGCGGCCCCCGGCAGGGAATTGGTAGATCTTCGCAGATCCGTGACTCAGACCATTGTTCATCATTGCGATTTCTCCTTGGTCGAAGCGCCTTGGCCTCCATGGTGCGCCCGACTCGTTCGATTGTGGTTACTGAAATCCCCATATCGGCCGCGCGCCCCGAATTGGAAAGTGCTGAAAAGGAAATCAGTTGCCGCCCAATTTGTAGGCAGGTCGCCTGCTGCATCTCCCAAGGCACCGTGTCGGTGACCAACGCCTGGGCTATTCCAAAGGTTGCTGGGCAGGGCTGTGGGGCTTTACGAAAGTTGCCGGACGTTGACGCGCGTTTCATCGGCATCCTCCAGCACCGCGCCGCCTGCTTCAGAATCGGGCGGTTTCCGCGGAGTTTTTGCGGTGCAGCTTCACGCGAAGGTGCGCGGCTATGACGCACGACGCCGGGGGCGGTTTGTCAGCGCCGAGGAGCCGCCTGCCGCAGTGGAAAACCTCCCGCAGTGCGGCCTTTTGGCACGTTAAATGCTTGTAAAGGGCCGGCCGATGGTGGCCGGGTACAAACGTGCGGGGACCCCAGGGCCCCCAACCTTTCGCATCATCTACAGAGAGGCTCAATGACCAAGTATAAGCTCGAGTACATTTGGCTCGACGGATATACGCCGACTCCGAATTTGCGCGGCAAAACTCAGATCAAGGAATTCGCGTCGTTCCCGACGCTCGAGCAGCTTCCGCTCTGGGGCTTCGATGGCTCCTCCACCCAGCAGGCCGAAGGTCATAGCTCTGATTGCGTGCTGAAGCCGGTTGCCGTTTTCCCGGACGCCGCGCGCACCAATGGCGTGCTCGTGATGTGCGAAGTCATGATGCCCGATGGCAAGACCCCGCATCCGTCCAACAAGCGCGCCACCATCCTCGACGACGCCGGTGCCTGGTTCGGCTTCGAGCAGGAGTACTTCTTCTACAAGGACGGCCGCCCGCTCGGCTTCCCGACTGCCGGCTATCCGGCCCCGCAGGGTCCGTACTACACCGGCGTCGGCTACTCGAACGTCGGCGACGTCGCCCGCAAGATCGTCGAAGAGCATCTCGACCTCTGCCTCGCTGCCGGCATCAACCATGAAGGCATCAACGCGGAAGTCGCGAAGGGCCAGTGGGAATTCCAGATCTTCGGCAAGGGCTCCAAGACCGCTGCCGACCAGATGTGGATGGCCCGCTACCTGATGCTGCGCCTCACCGAGAAGTACGGCATCGACATCGAGTTCCACTGCAAGCCGCTCGGCGACACCGACTGGAACGGCTCGGGCATGCATGCCAACTTCTCGACCGCCTATATGCGCGAAGTCGGCGGCAAGGAGTATTTCGAGGCGCTGATGGCGGCCTTCGAGAAGAACCTGATGGACCACATCGCCGTCTACGGCCCGGACAACGACAAGCGTCTGACCGGCAAGCACGAGACCGCGCCCTGGAACAAGTTCAGCTACGGCGTGGCCGACCGCGGCGCCTCGATCCGCGTTCCGCACTCCTTCGTCAACAACGGCTACAAGGGCTATCTGGAAGACCGTCGTCCGAACTCGCAAGGCGACCCCTACCAGATCGCTTCCCAGATCCTGAAGACGATCGCGTCCGTGCCGACCGACAAGAAGGCCGCGGCCTAAGATCCTCCCGGCCCGGGCCTGGGGGCTGACCCGGGTTGGTCTCAAATCCGCCGGAGCTGCAAGGCTCCGGCGGATTTTTGCATTCTGATGGCAGCTGTTCCTGTGACCCGCCGGCCTCTTCCCGCGCGAAGCTTGTCGATTGCGTTCGAATGCGGGAGAGTGCCCCGGATGCGCGCAGGGCCGGGGACACGGCGGGTGTTTGAAGGCTTCTACAAGGTGAGATTTCAGCTCGGCGACGCGGTCGGCCGGAGCGTGATGCATGCCGGCAATGGCAAGATGCTCGGCGGCAATTCGGCCTTCGCCCATATCGGCACCTACGACAAGACCGACAGCGGCGTCGACGTCGTGATCAAGACCGTCCGCCATAACCCCGATCCGAACTACCGCGCCATGGCCGGCACCGACGATGCCACCTTGATCGCGAAGGGCTGGGCCGACGGCGATCTCTATCGCTTCAAGGGCGAGCTGAAAGAGCTGCCGGGCGTACCCTTCCAGTCGCTGATGACGCCGATCACCGAAGACGAGGTGCCGATCGTCGGCGGCGTTGGTGAGGCCGGGATTGCCGATGGCCTCTATTCGATTCATCTGCGGATGCTCGACGGCCTCGATGGCGGCCTCACCGGCGTGATGCTGCTCAACCAGGGTCGCATCCTCGGCGGCGATGCGGCCTTCTACTATCTCGGCAGCTACACCGCCGCGAAGGGTCGCTGGAAAGGCCAGATTCTCAATCAGGAGCACACGCCGGCCAAGGACGATCCGATCTTCGGCGGCCACGAGGTCGGCATCGGTTTCTCCGGCCGCTATGACGCGGAAGAGGCGGTACTGGAGGCAACGGCGCTCGCCGGCAAGCGCAGCCTGCGCCTGACCGCTGCGCTCAAGCTGATGCACCGCGCCTGATCGTGACAGGAATTGCATATGGACAACATTCGCATGCTCTCGACGCTCGGCCTGATGGGTGCGATGCGCAGCCTGTCGTCTGCGTATGAAGCTGCGACGGGCGTGCGCATCGACGCCGACTTCGCGCCGACCCAGGCGCTGCTAAAACGGCTCCGCGACGGCGAGGCCGCCGATCTTGTCATCCTCACCCGCGAGGGGCTCGACGCGGTGATCAGTGAGGGCCGCGTGGTCCCTGACAGCGCGGCTGACCTCGCGCGCTCCTATGTCGGCATTGCGGTGCGGGCAGGGCAGGCGCATCCCGACATCGCCGACGAAGCCGCGTTGCGCGCAACGCTGCTTGCGGCGCGGTCCGTCGCCTATTCGCGGCTCGGCGCCAGCGGAATCTACTTTGCCCAGTTGATCCAGCGAATGGGCATCGCGGCCGAGATCAACGCCAAGGCCACCATCGTGCAGCAGGGCTTTACGGCGGAGCGGCTCGTCAACGGCGAGGCCGATCTCGCCGTACAGCAGATCAGCGAGCTGAAGCAGGTCGATGGCATCGAGGTCGTCGGCCCGATCCCGCATGATTTGCAGATGCCGGCCGTGTTCTCCGCCGGCCGCATGGCGAATGCGACACATGCCGAGGCCGCCGACAGGCTGCTGCGTTACCTGGCCTCGCCGGAGGTCGTCCCCGTGCTGCGCCAATCGGGACTCGAGCCTTGAATTTGCCGGGGCGGGGACGCAACGTAGTGGCCATGCGCGCTTATCTCCTCGCAGCTCTCTTGGCGCTTGCCGCGCCCCTGGCGGCGCAGGCGCAATCGGCCGATCTCGTCCTGTGCGACCGGGTGGCGGCCGATCCCAGTGATCCCGACAAGCCGGCCGATGTGAAGGGCGTGACGGAGATCGCTTCCTCCGACGTCGCGACCGCCATCAAGTTCTGCAAGCAGGCCGCATCCTCCTCGCGCAGGGCGATGTTCGCGCTCGGCCGCGCCTATGCGGCCAACCGGCAGACGAGCGAGGCAATCGCCGCCTGGCGCAAGGCTGCCGACAAGGGATCGAGCTCTGCGATGGTCGAGCTCGGCGTCGCCTACGGCACCGGCTCCGGCGTTGCGAAGGACGAAGCACAAGCGCGCAAGCTGTTCGAGAAGGCGGCGCAATCAGGCAATCCCCGCGGCGTCAGCAATCTCGCCGCGCTCGGCGGCGCGGGTGGCGCTGCGCCGGCCGATCCCGCGCAGGCGCGCGCGCTGCTGGGCAAGGCCGCCGAGACCAATGCGGAAGCGCAGTACCAGCTCGGCCTGATGCTTGCGAGCGGCAATGGCGGGGAGAGGGACGACGCCGCGGCGCGCGCGCTGTTCGAGAAGGCGGCGGCGCAAAACCATCCCGGTGCGCTGGAGCGGATGGGCGCCTTCGCCCAGGAAGGCCGCGGCGGTCCGAAGGACAAGGACGCTGCCAAGGCCTATTACGAGCGCGCCGCAGCGCTCGGCGACGATGACGCCAAGAAGGCGCTGGAGCGCATTCGCTGCCCCTATGCGATCAAGGACAAGCAGGGCACGCTCGTCACCACGCTGTGCTTCTAGCTCACCTCTCCCTTCAGGAGAAGTGAGGGCTCACGCTGCACCGTCTCAACTCATTTCATGTAGTAGGCGAGATTGTTGCGGGCGTCGCGATAGGTCGTCTCGAGAAAATCGGGATACTCGGTGGCGGCCTGCGCCACGGCGCGCACGACGCAGGCCCAGAAATCGCCATCCCATTTGAAATAGGCCTCGGCCGCGCCCTCGAACTTGACTGCGGTGATGATGGCCTGCCGGATCGCATCGTCGTCGGCATGCGGATGGGCGCGCTTTAGGTATCCGAACATCGGCCCTTCATGGGCATGGTCGCGCTCGTAGCGGTATTGCTCGGCCATCTGCTGCGGCGTGAGGGTGCGATTGATGCGGACCTCCTCGGCGGTGGGACGACCCTCGATCGAATTCAATCGGAAGCGCCAGCGCCAAAGTTCGAAGGCGGCATCGAGCAGCGGCTGCTTCGACGCGCTGGCGACGAATTCGGCGATCTGCTCTTCGGGCGATGGCTCTGTCTGGTTCATGCCCCTTTGGTCGCAAGCTTGCGCCGGCGGGTTCGAAAGGGGGGCAGGCAGGAACCAGCTTCGGCACCGGTCGTTAAACCCCCAACAAGCGGGAGGCGCGATCATGATCCGCAAACTGGCATCGGGCGAATACCGCCTCTATTCACGCAAGGTGAATCCGAAGACCGGCAAGCGCCGCAATCTCGGCACCTTCAAGAGCCGTGCGGCGGCCGAGAAGCACGAGCGCGAGGTGCAGTACTTCAAGCGGCACTGATGGACGGCGAATGCCGTCCAGGAGCCCGGCAAAACAAAACATGCGAAAACAACCCCATGCACAGTAGCCAAGGGATTGAAATCGCACACATTGCGGATTAATCGAAATTCGGTTGACCCGTCGGGCAAAACAGGGGCATAATGGCATCATGACAGCGAACGTCCCGCGAGCGGCCCTGCGCGAAAAGCCGGGTGGCTTCAATGCGGCGACGATGCTAGGTAGCCACAGTTTTTTTCCGATTTTGCGGGTTCAAGACGTTGCTGGACGGACTGTACAAGGTTGAATACGGCGTCAACGATGCGTTCGGCCGCAGCATCATGTGCCTGCATGACGGCAAGATGCTAGGCGGCAATTCGGGCTTTGCGCATCTTGGCACCTATGTCGAGCGCGACGGCGAGATCATCGCCGAGGTCATCACCGAGCGGCATAACCAGGATCCCAACTACAAGCCGCTGATGGGCGCCGACGTCGCCTCGATCGGGGCGCGCGGCCGGCTGTACGGCAACCAGATCCGCCTTCAGGGCAGCGCGGACACGATGCCGGGCGCCAATTTCTGGGCCAATCTCACCCCGCTCGATGACGAGGCGCTGCCGCCGAGCGGAGCGGTCGGTCCGGGCGGGATCGCCAACGGGCTCTATGGGATGAGCCTGCGTGCGCTCGATGGCGTGGATGCCGGACTCTCCGGCGTGATGCTGCTGATCGACGGCCGCATTCTCGGCGGCGATGCGTTCTTCTACTATCTCGGCTCCTATTCCTCCGCGGACGGCCGCTGGAAGGGCGAGATGCTGAACCAGGAGCACACGCCGGCGAAAGGCGAAAATCCCGTCTTTGGCGGCCTCGAGGTCGGGATTGGCTTCTCAGGCACCTGCACGGCTGATAGCGGCGAGCTCGAAGGCATCGCACTCGCCGGCAAGCGCAGCTTGCGCCTTGCCGCTTCGCTCAAGCTGATGCGGCGGGCGTAGGGCATCTACTCACAGCGCCACGGCTGGATCAACCGGTGTGCTCGCGTTGAAATCCAGATAGATCGGCCGCACCGTCGCAGTCATTTACCTTGCTCGTTGTGGCTAAGCTTCAGCCAGGGCAATTGCTCGTTGGCGAAAAAATGCTTCCTCGGCTAGAGCTCCGCCGCCCGGTCGAAGGCACCGACGTGATAGTGCGTCTCCGTCGGAAAGTGCACGGTAGCGCAGGTCAGCGTCGAGCCGCAGCGGGCACAGAAACCGCGCGTCGTTCCCGGCGATGATTTGAACGTCGTGATGGCGCCCTCGGTCACCGTGACAGAGTCGTTCTCGAACCCGACGAACACGCTGACGGGCGCGCCGGAATGGCGGCGGCAGCTATCGCAGTGACACCAGAAGATTCCCTTCGGCCGGCCTCGCGCCTCGAAACGCACCGCCCCACAAAGGCAACGTCCTGAAAAGGTTTCGCTCACGTTCGTGCTCCGGGCCTGACCTCCATAGCGACGAATACTATCGCCCCCGAGAGGAAAGTGAGCGCGCCGATCGCTCCGATCGCCCAGGCCATGCCGAACAGGTCGGCGATGATGCCGGCCGATAGCGCCCCGATCGCGTAACCGAGATCGCGCCAGAAGCGGTAGACGCTGAGTGAGCGTGCGCGCCAGCTTGGATGCGAAGCGTCGGACACCGCAGCGATCAGGCTCGGGTACACCATGGCCGTACCAAGTCCGAGAAGCAGGCTGCCGACCAGCCACCATTCGAAATGGCTTGTTGCAGCGCTCAAGAATAGACCCGCGGCCTGGACCCACATGCCGGCCACGATCAAGCCCTTGCGGCCCCACCGATCAGAAAGAGGGCCCGTGGCGATCTGCAGGATGCCCCAGGTGGCCGGATAGACGGCCTTCAGTATGCCGATCCGGTCGACGGGGAGGCCGAACGAGGCGAAGAACAGCGGAAAGATGCCCCAGCTCATTCCATCATTCAGATTGTTGACGAGCCCAGCCTGCGACGCGGCGAATAGATTGCGATCTCCGAACGACGTGAGGACGAATATCTCCCTGAAGCTGATCGGGGACGCTTGACGCGCATGCGCTGCGGTCTCCAGCCGAACGTGCTCGCGTGTGTCGCGCACCAGCAGGATCGAGAGCACTGTGCCTAGAACCGCATAGGCAACGCCGAGGTAGATCGGTGCCGGCCGCAGTCCGTATTTCGAGGCGAGATATCCGGTGAGGAAGGCCGTCACGCCGACCGCAAGATAACCGGCGAACTCGTTCAGGCCAACGGCGAGTCCCCGCGACTTCGGTCCGACGAGATCGATTTTCATGATTACCGTCATCGACCAGGCAAGACCCTGGTTGATGCCGAGAAGGGCGTTTGCTGCGATGACCCATCCCCAGCTCGGCGCCCACATGATCATGAGCGGCACCGGCAGGCCGACGAGCCAGCCGAGGATCAGAACATTTTTGCGTCCCCAGGCGTCGGCGAGCTGGCCGGAGATCAGATTGGCGCAAGCCTTCACGACGCCGAAGCTGACGATGAAGGAAACGACGAACGTCGTCGAACTGATGCTGAATTCCTCGGAGCCGATCAACGGCACGACTGTCCGCTCGATCCCGACCATCCCGCCGACGAAGGCGTTGATCAGGACGAGCAAGGCGAACTGCGGCCAGTTCTCTTTCAGCCCCAGTTGGACAGACGAGGCAATCTGTGGACCAGTTACAGCTTCGGTCATTAGATCAGGCCGCGGCCGCCGCCATGTCTGAGTTTGCTGCCCTGATCCGCGCGGCCTCTGGCGGCGCCGGCGGAATCTCGGTGACCATGAACCGAACAAACTCGGCTTCATCCTCGATTTTGAACGCCTGATTGTGCCGCTTCTCGAAGCCGATCGCGGAGGATGGTTTGCCGCTCAGGCGCCGACCGCAAACCGAGCCGGCATAGGCGCCCGGCAGCACCTCGACGTAGTCAGGAAGCTCCTTCAGTCTGCTCACGCTTCGGAACAGTTGCCTGGCGCCTTCCTCTGCGCTCACGGCAAGTTCGGTGCGGCCGAGATCGCCGACCATGAGCGTGTGACCGGTGAAGACGAACCAGGGTTCGTTGGCGCGTGTTTGGTCCGTAACAAGGATGCAGATGTGCTCGGGCGTGTGACCCGGCGTGTGCATCACCGTCGCCGACACATTGCCGAGGGGAAGAACGTCGCCGTCGTGCACACCCTTGTAGGGAAATGATACACCAGCCTCCGTCGAGAGCACGTACTCAGCTCCCGCTGCGGCGGCGAGCACCCGTCCCGCTGACAGGTGATCGGCATGGACATGAGTGTCTATGACGAAATGGATCCGCATGCCGGTATTGTCGGCCGCCTGCAGGTAGGGCTGAATATCGCCGACCGGATCAACGACCGCGCCGGCAGCTTTGCCGCCGCAGCCGAAAAGGTAGGAGATACCGACTGGATCGCTATGCAAGAACTGGCGGAGAATCATGGACTTGCACTCCCTCGAGAGAAACGCTAGATACATTCAATCAATCTGCTGAATGATATATTGAAGGACCGCCGTGTCAAGCTCAGGACCGAAACAGGAGATCTATGAAAACCTTGCCGAGGTGGCGCAGGCGCTCGGCCATGCTCACCGGCTTGAGCTGCTGGAGCACCTTGCGCAGGGGATACGCACCGTCGAGGAGCTGTCGGCTCGGGCACATCTGACATTCGCCAACACGTCGCGGCACCTGCAGATTTTGAGGCGCGCGCGCCTCGTCGAAACGGAGCGTCGTGGCAAGCACATTCTCTATCGCCTCGCCGGCGACGCCGAAGTAGTGACGCTGGTCAAGGCGCTGGGTCGGGTCGGTGAACGGAATGTCGCCGAGATCGGTCGTGTTGTGACCGATTACTTCCAGGCCCGTGATGCGCTAGAGCCCGTCTCGCGTGACGACCTGGTCGCGCGATTGCGGGACGATCTGGTTACGTTGCTCGATGTGCGGCCCGAGGATGAGTTCGCACTGGGCCATCTGCCGGGGGCGCTCAACATTCCTCTGGCCGAACTGGAAAGACGTTTGGGCGAGTTGCCGCAAGGCCGTGAAGTGATTGCGTATTGTCGCGGGCCCTATTGCGTTCTTTCGTTCGAAGCCGTGGCGGCGCTGCGGGCGCGCGGCTATCGCATTCGCCGCCTTGAGGACGGTTACCCGGAGTGGAAGGCCGCCGGCCTGCCGGTCGAATCCGTTGCTTGAAACAGGTCGATCAGGTGCATCATGGATGATAAGCCTCATCGCGCGGAACGCGCGTGGCCGATCGTTGGCGTAAAGGATCACAAGGCGCCCTCGGTATTCCGGCCTGAATCCCTGTTGAGGGAGGCGCGCCGGCAGAGGCAGTTGCCGCTCGTAGCTGTGCCCGAAATCTGCGTGCTCGATCCGGATGGTGACGTCGTCCGTCACCTCAAGCGGACCGGCGCCGGCCGCATCCATGAAGGTTGGGCCTGCTACCACACCGAGCTTCTTGCCTTCGATCTCGACGACATCGGCGAGGTCGGGATCGTCGGCTGCGCGGTCGGGGCACCCTTCGCCGTCCTGGTCGCCGAGCAGCTCTTCGCGTCGAGCTGCCGGCTGCTCGTCAGCGTCACCTCGGCGGGCCAGATCAATCCCATCGGACCTACTCCGTATTTCGTCCTGATCGACCGCGCGCTGCGCGACGAGGGGACGAGTTATCACTACCTGCCTGGCTCGACTTTCGCGGCAGCACCCGACATGTCGCTTCTGGATCGCGTCGAGCGGGCGGGCCGATCGCTGCCGGAGAAACTGCATCGCGGTTCGACCTGGACAACGGATGCCCCCTATCGCGAGACCGAAGCGGCGATCTCGCGAGCGCGCGAGCTGGGGATGCTCGCCGTGGAGATGGAAGCTGCGGCGCTCTACGCTTTCGGCACGACGAGCGGCAACTCGATCGTCTGCTTCGCCCACGTCACGAACTCGATGGCGCAGACCGAGGGCGACTTCGAGAAGGGCGAGGCCGACGGCACCAAGGCCACGCTTGCCCTCATTGCCGCTGCGGCGCGCGGCTGGCAGAATGACGCGAGGATCTCGGACGACGCTTGAACCGCAGGCAACAAATGCAGCTAGAGTCGACCCTCACGTGTCCGGCGTGTGGCCATCAAGAGATCGAGACCATGCCGACGGATGCCTGCCAGTTCTTTTACAACTGCAGGAGGTGCGGCCTACGGCTAAAGCCCAAGTCGGGCGACTGCTGCGTCTTCTGTTCCTACGGGACCGTTCCATGCCCCCCGATTCAAACGAGCGGGGTGTGCTGTTCGTAGACACGAGGGGCGCGTCGCTCTCGATTCATTTGTCGCGGCGGAAGTTGTTACTGCCGAGATTCTCGAGATTACGCCTTCACGCATAGACCACCGCTTGAAGGACCTTTTCGCCTGACGCTTGATGATCTGTTGGCGGTAGCAGCTAGTGGGCAGCAGCGACATCCCGAGACGCAGGACCTGGCTTACGCAAAGAGATCGGTGAATGGCCGAATGCCAATGCGTATGCGCGCGAGAACGCCGCTGCGCTGCCAAAACCCACGCGCCTCGCGACCGACTTGACGCGCTCGCCGCGCTGGAGCTCACGCTGGCCAAGTGTCAGCCGCCACGCCTTAAGATAGGCAGCCGGTGTAGTGCCGGTCACTTTGGGAAACAGAGTCATGAAGCGGCTCCGCGAGAGTCCGCTGATACTCGCAAGCTCCTCGGTGTGCCACGGGCGAGAGGGTTGATCGTGCATAGCGACCAGAGCCTTATGGATCGCTGGATGGGATAGGCCGGCAAGAAGTCCTGGTCGCGTCGAGCCGATATCGATTGCCCTCCGAAGCACAAGCAAGATGATCACCTCGCACAAGCGGTCGAGAGCGACTTGCCTGCCGCATCGCATGTCCGAGGCCTCGGTTACAAAGGCTGCAGTCAGAGCTTGTAGGGTAGGGGACTCGCCGAGGGGGATCACGATCCGCTCGGGCATTGCATTCATGAGCGGGTTTGTGATGCCCCCGAACTCGATGGTCGCCGCAGCCAGGATATCGCCGCCGCGATCGGGCATCGCATCACGGTGGGGGCAGAAGACGACGCTCCTTGCGCAGCCACCCTCTCCAACAACAACAAGGTTTGCGACCGCGTCTCGGGCATCTTTCGCAGCGACCGTCACCGACATTTGGAAGGCATCGAAGAAGGCGGAAAGCCTATCGCGCTTGGCCGTTACAGGACTCTCAATCATGTTTCGGGGACCATTCATGCTCTCCAGTGTGGCATGAGCTGGATCTGGGAGCAACCGGTCCTGTGCTGCCCCTTGGTCCGTGAAAGGAATCCAAATGCTTATACCTCGCCAGAAAGCGCCGCCCCTTGTCGTAAACACGCTCGACCATGGTCCCTTCGACCTGGCAACCGAGAGCCCAGAGCGCATGTCACTCGTCTGCTTCTATCGCGGCTTGCATTGCCCGATCTGTGCCAACTACCTGAAGGAATTAGAACGCCTGACGCCGGAATTTGCCATCCGCGGCGTCACCACCGTCGCCATTAGTTCAGATGGGGAGGAGCGAGCTCGCCAGATGGCGGACAAGATCCAAGCCAAGAATTTGCGGGTCGGATATGGTCTAGGACTGAGCGATGCTCGCAATTGGGGTCTGTATATATCGACATCTCGGGGAAAGACCTCGATCGGAATCGAAGAACCTTCTTTGTTCTCTGAACCCGGCGTGTTTCTGATCAGACCGGATCAAACGATCTACTATCTCTCCGTCCAATCCATGCCGTTCGTCAGGCCCAACTTCTCTGAAATGGTCCAGGCGTTGGATTTCGTCATCAAGAACGACTATCCAGCCAGAGGAGAATATAACGGCGCGATTTAAGACATTGAGCCCGTCTCGATCCCGCAGGCTCAAACGTTAGCGCTACCGCTTTCCGAAAGATTCCAGGCTCGCTGCCGGTGATCGCTGAGAACTGAGGCGGCGCGCGACAATCTAGGCCGCAGAACAATCTGCGGCCATTTTGCCTAGCCGTTACTCTTTTCTGAGTGCTCAGCAGAACTTGGTGAGTCCGGCTGCCGTATTCGACCCAATTGAAAAAAGCGCTCCTGTGAGGCATCCCACACAGGTTGTGTCGTATTCACGATACGACTCCGAAAGGGCACCGATGCCCGGTCTCGTCAATTGTGGCGGGATGGCTATAGGAGAAATTCAAATGGCAATTTCTTATCCAAAGCCACATCCACCATCACCTGCTCCAGCTAATACTGCTGTACATAAGCTGGTCCACACTCCACCCAATGATCTTGTCCAGGCAGCGGAGTTGCACTTTCACAAGTCGCTAAAGCACGACGACGACGGGCGAGTGATCCCGAGCTCATTCAAATCATTTTTAGCAGCTCTGAATGAGCATCGCCCGGCGGATTTTCAGAACATCGAGTCAGCCGGCCTCCGTCCGCTCGTAAATCCGCAAGCAGGTCTGGCCGCCGATCGACTCACCTCGGCCGGTTGGCATTTCCGCATTCCGAAACCACCGGAGCAGGACGGGAAGCATGAGACTGCAGCCGCGGAGATGATCGAGCTTTACTGGATGGCATTGCTCCGTGACGTCAATTTTCTGGATTATCCGAGCAACGCCTTGGCACAAGCCGCAGCCAGCGAACTGAGCGCTCTCAAGCTATATGCCCATCCCGACTCGAGTAATCATCCCAACTACACTGCCCGGCCCGTCAGCCCGGCAACGCTTTTTCGAGGCGGCGAATGGACGCCAGCGGGACAAACGAACCAGGAGCACCTTGGGCCGCTCGTTTCACAATTTCTCTGGCTTGACGTGCCGTACGGGTCTTTGCGGATCAAACAAACTGAAGGGCGGGTTGTAAACACCGACTATCAGTCTGGAGGCGTCCCTCACATGATCGCATGGGCCGATTGGCTCGACGTGCAGAGAGGAAAAGCCTTTCCGTCATCGATCGAACTCCCGGCCACCCCGCGGTACATTCAGAACGCGGGCGACATCGCGCGATACGTCCATCTTGACGCACTGTATGAAGCCTACCTGAACGCTGCCCTGATCTTGCTCGGTAGCCCTGGCGTTAAGCTGGATGCGGGAAATCCCTACAACCGGGATGCGCCGGTCTTCCCGCATGAGGAGGGCTTCGGCACCTTTGGCTCGCCGTTCATACTTTCGCTGGTCTGCGAGGTGGCGACATGTGCGTTGAAGGCGGTGTGGTACCAGAAATTTATCGGAAACCTGCGCCTGCGCCCGGAAGCCTATGGCGGTTTGGTCCATCGTGCGCTGCACCCCACGGGTTTGAAGGCCGCTGAGGCGCAATTGGCGCTCTCAAGCGGGCTTGCGGTGTTGCAGGCGTCCAACGCCTCGGGCGGCGCGGTTGCAAGAATCAGGCAAGCGAACGCCGCCCACGGCGCCAACAGCGACAGCTACTTGCTGCCGATGTGTTTCGCCGACGGCTCACCGGCGCACGGCTCCTACGGTGCGGGCCATGCCACTGTCGCCGGCGCATGCGTCACCGCGCTGAAGGCCTATTTTGCAGGAACACAGAAGCTCAAGGATGTTGGGATTACGCCCGTTATCCCGACGCCCCAAGGAACAGACCTGACAACTGTCGGAGTGCCAGATGCTGACCAGCTAACGATTGCAGGCGAACTCGACAAGGTCGCGTCCAACATTGCAATCGGACGCAACATGGCGGGCGTTCACTGGCGTACCGACTACAGCGCGTCCATGCTTCTAGGGCAGCGGATCGCGACAAGCGTCCTGTATCACCTCCGGCGGGACTACCATGAGCGTCCCTGGAAGTTCAGCTACCTGAGCTTCGGCAAAAAGGTCGTTGAGATAGAGCAGGACAGGGTCACCTACGACGGAGCCCTTGTCCTCGATGGTGACGACGACCTTGATCCTGCTCTCGAGGCGGCAAAGCTTTCGGCAATAGTTTAGTCGCGAGAGTCCGGCCTAATTGAATGTTGCTCTCGATCGCTGCGGCAGTAGCCATCTGCCGCAGCGGGCTGGCTCTATCCATTGCTCCCTAAGTTGCTCGCCTCGATGAGCGTGGCCTTGATTCAGAATTGAACCATGGGAACGACGGTGCTATCGTTCAACCACATCATTCCTCGTTGGTATGATGGTGCGGGCGCGATCAGGCTTACGGACTGCCGCCTGCCATTTGCAATGGAATACTTCAGCTGGTGCCCCGCCTCCGGACCCCATTTCAAAGTCGGCCGGGCAATGTTTCTTGACGCGTTACCCTCCGACATTCCCCTTGACTCGGAGGCGGGCATTTTGGGTCAAGCGTACGAACAAATCGATTTTCGACATGTCCATTCTGGAAAGTCTTGCCGATTGCGGCGCGGTCAATCAGCGCTCTGCAGGGCGCAACCGCCGGCACTTGGTCGCTTCGATAGTGTGCGCCGCTTGCATCGTTTCGTTGGCAGAGGATGCGTGGGCTCAATGTGCAGCTCGCGATGTCCTGCAAAACGAGATGAAGGCGCACAGGCCGCGTCCATCCTATGCGCTCCAACAGTTCAAGTCGGCGCGCGATGTTCCGACGTGGAAGACAATTAGGGTCGGCACCTTTGCCAACTCTGTTGCGCTGCGTAACGTGCTGGACACCATGAGGTGCGGTGTCGGCGGCACGGCTGCCGAAATCCTCGCTCGACCGACCTTCACCGTTGCTTCTAAGGCAGCCGAAGTGAATCTTGTCGTTGTGCGAGTAGCCGAGCTTGGGTTCAAGACGGATACCGTGACTTTGGCTGCTATTTACGCGCGCGCCATGCAGATCGGCTTTAAGCTCGCCGACGCGGAGGTCGGTCCGCAATTGCGAATTCAGTATCTGGACCAGCCTATGGGCGAATTTCTCACCATCGGAATGAAGCCAATCAAGACGTGGGGCGGCGAACCGACTATTCTGAACGTCGCGAATGGCGGAGCTGGATTGATCCTGATCGGCCAAGACGGGAGGGGCGAAGCGGAAAGTGCCGCCACGTCCCGTTTTGTTTTCGCGCGGTCCAACGAACCTGCACCCAACAACGAACTTGAGAAGGCAGCCGCACTTCCGCCCCCGTGGACGGAACGGCATTCTGGGCTTCAGGGTAATTGGTAGTCCGGTTGTGGACCCGGATCAGGCTTCCGGGCCACTTCTAATATGCCTGAGCGAGAGTCCGCCGAGCTCTTATCCGGCACGCCGCGAGCGTGGGGATCGGCTCGGTCCTTTGCTCGTTCACCGTTCAGGAAGTCCCGCCTTACGCAGACCCTCAGCGATGCGCTGAAATTCGGCAAGGAAAACGACGTTATCGGACCACTCAGACCCATCCTGCAACCAAAGGGCAACGGTATAGTTGGGCATGAGCCGACGAAGCTCGCCGACGGCGGCAAGAGCTTCGGGCTCATGTCCCGTCCATGCGTTAGCGGCGGCGAGATCTGCGTAGGCAATCCAAAAGGGATTCACTGTGATGGAGCGGCTGCACCAGTCTATCGCTTCATCATATTGAGCGAGATGGCTGTGCGCATGACAGGCGTAGAAGTACCACGTGCTTAGGAGCGGATCGCGGGGGCTGAGCTGGATGGCCATTTGGAGTGGGGCAAATGCCTCCGCAGATCGGCCAACACGTATCTTGGCAGCGCCCAGCGCGCCATGAGCCGGGGCGAGACTAGGGTTTATCCCGATTGCCGCCATATACTCGCTGACAGCAGCGTCGAGATTCCTGCCCTTGGCCCGTTGGATCTCGCCCTTTACAAAATGTGCCATTGCGTCGCTGGGAAACTGGGACAGAACCTGATCCACCGTTTTCTCAGCGCGCCGCAACTTACCGGCGGCTGCATCGGTCCAACGATAATTGACTTGTATTGCCAAAGTGTCTGCCAACCCCACGAGGGCCTTGGGGTAGCCGGGGTCGATCTGCAGTGCGCGCTCGAAGAGGGCACCCGACTCGGCTACCTGTTCGCGCGAATAGGGACGATTGAGCACGGCCAGGCCCTGCATTGTAAGATCGACCGCGTCGGGATTGTTGGGCCGCGCAACCTCCGCGTCGCGGCTTTCGTGGTTAGTCAGCTCGAGATCAAGCCGCCGCGCCAATCCACCCGTGATGACATCCTGAAGCTGCAACGATTTGGACCACTCACCGTCGACGCTCTCCGACCAGATCTGTGCGCCGGTTCGCGTATCGATCAGCCGGGCGTTGATCCGGACAATCGACTCCGTTCGGCGCAAGCTACCGTCGAGGATATAGCGGACGCCGAGTTCGCGGCGAACGCGCTTTGGGTCAACGTTCTTATAGGCACGGGCTGTACTCGGCGCGATCACGAAGCTGTCCTCGATCCGCGAGAGATCGGAGCTTAGATCGTCAGCAACACCTTCCGCAAAGTACTCCTGCTCGGGTTCGTTGCTCAAATTCGTGAATGGCAGCACGACAATCGATAGACGATGCTTCACCAGTTGTGGCTCATTCCACCGCATGTACCAGTAACCAAGTCCGCCGCCAGCCATGAGCAGGAGAAGGGCCATTGTAAGACCCATCCGAGCTCGCCGGCTATGCGCAGGCCACTGGACAAACGGAAAGCCCGAAATGACCGGCAGCGTATCGGAGAGCTGCGAAGCATAGGCTCGGACTGGGAGAGCGATATTTTTGAGGTTCTGCTCGCCCAGATCGGCGAACTCGACCCCGACCTTGCCACGGACTTGATCGTAGGCGGCGGAAGATATGCAGATGCCGCCGGCCTTCGCGATGCCTTCAAGCCGCGCCGCGACATTCACACCATCGCCAAAGATGTCGTTCGGCTCGACGATCACATCGCCGATATTAATTCCCACGCGGAAGACTATGCGCTTGGCTTCTGGATCATCGATTGTCAGTTCCTTGACGCGGGTCTGAAATTGTACCGCAGCCCGAACCGCCTCGACCGCGCTCGGAAATTCCGCCAAGAAGCCATCGCCGGTGTTCTTGACGATGCGGCCATCATGTTCGGCAACTGCCGGGGCGACTGCGTCCGTCAAAAGCGCAGTCAGTTTGGCATGCGTTGCCTCTTCGTCATTGTGCATGAGCCGCGAATAGCCGGCCACGTCGGCGGCCAATATCGCCGACAGCCTGCGCGCGATCCGGGCTGGCCGCTCCTGCACCATCGCCGGCTCTCCAAGCCGCTCATTGTTACGACGGATGCGTGACAGTGCCAACCGTGCGATGTCCCAGAGCGCTCGCCATCGCTAAAACGTTAGCTGCCCTGACCGATTGTTCAGTGGACGCCCCTATATCGCCGATTGGCCCGAAGGAAGATCGCGATGGCGCCTCGTCAGCAGCCGAGGCCAGACCGGACGTGGTGCTGACGCGGCCAAATCGACGCGAATGACCCGGACTTTGGCTTGCCTGAGGATGCGACGCGCCCAACTCTTATTTAAACTCAGAGGGAGAGAAGGATGCTAGCGAACGCGAATGTGGCCACCCGTCTTCCAGCCAAGGACCTAGATCGGGCGCGGGCGTTCTATTCCGAAAAACTCGGGCTCGACCCTGTCGAACAACGCGAAGGTGGACTGCGCTACATCTGCGCAAGTGGCGAGTTTGCGATATTCATGTCGGCCGGAGTGCAATCCGGCACGCACACGCAGATGGGCTGGGAAGTTGAGGATATCGAGGCAACGGTGTGCGAGCTTCGCGCGCGGGGAGTCAAGTTCGAGGAATATGACCTGCCCGGTCTGAAGACCGTTGAGGGGATCGCCGAGATAGCCGGGAATTACGCCAGCAAGGGTATCGGTGAGCGAGGCGCGTGGTTCCGCGACAGCGAAGGCAATCTTCTTGGAATCGGGCAGCCGGTCCGGTCCTGATGGGGGGGATCGCACATGTTGTCGGCGTGCATCGCCACCCTGGCAGCCGTGACGCAAAGGCCACGCGGGTTTGGTCCATCAGCGAAGCAACCCCTCGTCTAACGGAGGTCCGTTCGTTGAGGCATGGCGGACCAGATTTGCTTCTGCGTTCATCCTGCGTTTCTTCGTGAAGGCGCTGTTCATAATGGAACGACGATTTTCTGCATTGGTCCCCGCTCATTGTCACGAAACCAATCTCCGGCCCGATCGTTGGCCCAATGCTCCGTCACTTGCGAGAGGAGTGCCAAATGAAGCGAACGATCCTCGCGCTCGCCGCAGTGGCTGCTCTAGCTGCGGGAGCGGTAACAACAGCAAACGCTGTTGAGTTTGGCATCGGTCCCGGCGGCGTCTATGTCGGCCCGGACCGATACTACCGTGACTACGGTAACGATTACTACGGCGCTTGCCGCACCATCGTCGAACACCGGATCAACCGGTTCGGTGAGGATGTTGTGGTTCGCCGCCGCATCTGCGACTGACCGCAGTGAGTAACGGTCTGGGCCCCGACGCGTCCAGTACGTCGGGGCCCTTATTGTTTCGGCCCTCAGCTCTGCGAGAGAACAAGGCCGTCAGGTTTGGCCGCGCGGTGAGCGGTGGGGTTCAGCCGCGCACGTGCGCCATGATTATGCCAGCGCGCTAGGCTGCGTGCCGCATGCGTTCGACACTCTGGGTTATATGGTTTCCGGCATCGTCAGCCACCTTCAGAGACATGTCCGCCATCCGGCGGCTGGTATCCAAGGCGCTACTGATCGTGTCGCGCATCAGATCAGTCTGCACGGCCGCCAAATCGTGAGGAGTTCGGCAGCGCCAGAGTTCATTCATGCGATCCATGGTCCGATCGATCTGCTGTCGAACGAAATCGAAGTACTCGCGCGACATGCCGTTCATTCCTTTGGCGACTGCGGTCGTAGAGTACATGATGGCTTCGGCGTTGCGGACCGAGCGTTCCGTTGCCCGCTGCGCTTCATTGCCCGTCAAACCGAACGTGAGACCAAGCTGATCAGTCGAGCGGCCCATCATCGCGGTGGCCATGTCGACGCCGAAACGCCACGTGTTTTGCAGCATCTCGGCATTTTGTTGCAGTAGATGGCTGCTGGCTTGGGCGACCTCTTCGCCGGCCTCAGCAGTAGCTAGGCCGATCCGTCTGGTCTGCTCCGCGGTCCTCTCGGCGGCGCGGCGGATTGTGTCCTCAGGGCTTTGGGTAGACTTTTCCTCCTGGCGTGGATTGGCCATTAGTTGCTCCATCGTTGTTGTTGGTGAGGTCGGATCCTATGCCCTCCGTCACAGGTGCGATCCTACGCGAGCAAACGTGGGCATTTCTGGACCGTTCCGGGGCGAGCGAATTTTAATCAATCCTCCGCCATTGCGCGCAGGAACGAGCGGTTCAACTTCCCTGAGGGCACCGGTGGCCACGGCGGGACCCGGACTCACCGACAAGCGCCATTTCTACTTCAATTCGCCGGCGACGGCGGTCACCTGCGGCGCACAGGCGCAGCGGCCGGCCGCAATTCCATTCTCGATATGCCTGCTGCGATGTTCATACCTGTTTGCGCCTGGACGGATACCGGCTGCAAGGCGATCGTGCGATCCGAGCCGCCCACCAGGAGGTTGGCGCCAACTCCGGCACCAACTGTGCCGCCGGCAGTCGCGCCCGCATAGGTTCCGGCCAACGCGGCGTGGCGAACCGCGGTCGGAGCATAAACGGCCCAAACGAGCTGACCGCCGGACGTGGCTCCTATATCGAGACCAAGCGTGCTGACGGTGCCTTCGTAAGCCTCGCGCGCCCTGCCTCTCGCCGATGCATAGATGCAGCTCAACTGCCGTTGTCCAGCAACAATCATGCCGACTCCGGGCGATATGTTGCACGTAAGTGTGCCGACTCTCGGTCGTCCGGCCTCCTGCGCCGTTGCCGGAACCGTGGCGAGCACGAGAGCCAGGGCCGCGCACGCTGTCGCCAAATTGGTCAGCCTTGTTTCGTTCAGCGTTGTCCCAATCATGAGGGTCTCCATCGAGCGTATTCGATGGTCCTTCAATGCGCGCTGAGCCCGCGATGTTCCCGTTGGTGGCACACGTCGAAGACGTGCGAGTGAGCCCAATGCGGGGAAATATTGAGTGACCGAGCGTCCTCAAACGGCTCTTGCTCTGCGGCCCACTTTGGCACGCCGTCTTCGGCCGATTGTTCTCGCTTCTGCGTTTCGGAGCCTGCTTCGAAGCGTCTCCACTTCTCGAAGCCCCGCCACAATCGCTTGCACACGCTCGCGCAGGACAGCGCAAGTATAAACCTGACCAGTACTGGACATCGCTGCCTCAGAATATGATTTGAACCAAGAAGTCGACGAAAAGACCAAGGAAGTGAATATTCGCTAGGCCGAAGTCAGTGGACTAAAGCTGCAGTCGCCAGATGCTCCCAGTACTCAGCCTCTGCGAGCAGTTTCCAGCTTCTGTCAGGATGAAGTGCGGCAGTCTGCCGGCAAAGTGACGCCATTGCGCGAAAGCGGCGGGCAGCTTCCATTCCAAACCTCCCATGTTTTCCCCAACATATTTTTGTATTTTATGATGGAGTCATCATGATTATCGGAAATAACTAAATTTGTCGTTTGTTGGCAGTTAATTAGGTTCCGGCGGCGCGCCTGCGTGAAATGAATTTCGCTTTTGGCTTCACATTAGTTTCGAATGCTTCGGTGCTCGGTCGTGTTGCGCGCCGATTGCGCATCTCCGCACAATCGACGCGCTAGGCGAGCTGATCATCTCCGCTCCCAACCATGAGATCGCAATGATGCAGACCGTCGAGGTCCACAAGCCCTAAGCTGCGGGGTGGAAACGACCGAATTGGCACCGGTAGGGCTGATCCGGGCCCCGCCGGGCTTCCCCTGACGGCTCGCATGGCCTATGACGCTGCAACGCAAAAATCCCCCAAATGACCTCATGATCCGCCTCGACAACGTCAGCAAGCAAGCCGGCCACCAGATCCTGTTCATCGAAGCCTCCGCCGCCCTCAACAAGGGCGAGAAGATTGGCCTTGTCGGTCCGAACGGCGCCGGCAAGACCACATTGTTCCGGATGATCGCCGGAGAGGAACTGCCCGACGAAGGCCAGGTCTCGACCGACCGCGGCATCACCATCGGCTATTTCAACCAGGACGTCGGCGAGATGAGCGGCCGCAGCGCCGTGGCCGAGGTGATGAATGGCGCGGGTCCCGTCAGCGAGGTCGCAGCCGAGCTGCGCGAGCTCGAGGCCGCGATGGCCGATCCTGACAAGGCCGACGCGATGGACGAGATCATCGCCCGCTATGGCGAGGTGCAGCATCGCTTCGAGGAACTCGACGGCTACGCGCTCGACGGCCGTGCGCGCGAAGCGCTGTCCGGCCTCGGCTTCAGCCAGGAGATGATGGACGGCGACGTCGGCAAGCTCTCCGGCGGCTGGAAGATGCGCGTGGCGCTGGCCCGCATCCTCCTGATGCGCCCCGACGTCATGCTGCTCGACGAGCCGAGCAACCATCTCGATCTCGAAAGCCTGATCTGGCTGGAAAAATTCCTGCGCGATTACGAAGGCACGTTGCTGATGACCTCGCATGACCGCGAGTTCATCAACCGCGTGATCTCCAAAGTGATCGAGATCGATAGCGGCTCGCTCACCACCTACACCGGCGATTACGAATTCTACGAGCAGCAGCGGGCGCAGAACGAGAAGCAGCAGCAGGCCCAGTTCGAGCGCCAGCAGGCCATGCTGGCCAAGGAGATCAAATTCATCGAGCGCTTCAAGGCGCGCGCCTCGCATGCGGCCCAGGTGCAGAGCCGGGTCAAGAAGCTCGACAAGATCGAGCGGGTCGAGCCGCCGCGCCGCCGCCAGAGCGTCGCGTTCGACTTCCCGCCGGCGCCGCGCTCGGGCGAGGATGTCGTCGCGCTGAAGAATGTCCACAAGGGCTACGGCAATAAGCGCATCTATGACGGCCTCGATTTCATGATCCGCCGCCGCGAGCGCTGGTGCGTGATGGGCATCAACGGCGCCGGCAAATCGACCTTGCTCAAGCTCATTGCCGGTGCGAGCGAGCCGGACGAGGGCACGGTGGCGCTCGGGGGCAGCGTCAAGATGGGCTATTTCGCCCAGCACGCGATGGATTTGCTCGACGGCGAACGCACCGTGTTCCAGTCGCTGGAAGACGCGTTTCCGACCGCGGGGCAGGGCTCCTTGCGTGCGCTCGCCGGCTGCTTCGGCTTCTCCGGCGACGACGTCGAGAAGCGCTGCCGGGTGCTGTCGGGCGGCGAGAAGGCGCGCCTAGTGATGGCCAAGATGCTGTTCGATCCGCCGAACTTTTTGGTGCTGGACGAGCCGACCAACCATCTCGACCTCGCCACCAAGGAGATGCTGATCACGGCGCTGTCGGATTTCGAGGGCACCATGCTGTTCGTCTCGCATGACCGGCATTTCTTGGCGACGCTGTCGAACCGCGTGCTGGAGCTGACCCCGGAGGGCATCCACCAGTACGGTGGCGGGTACACGGAATATGTCGCGCGCACGGGGCAGGAGGCGCCGGGGTTGCGGTCGTAGGTGGGCGGTAGTCCGGATGGAGCGGCAGCGCAATCCGGGGTTCGTGCCACGCGAGCGGTTGCACCGTGTGGTTATTGTGCCCCGGATTGCGCTTCGCTCCATCCAGGCTACAAGAGGCCGCTTGATATCGTTCGTAGCCCGGATGGAGCGTCAGCATAATCCGGGATCACTCTCCGCGTTCACCGAAGTTGCCGTCTATCTCGCCGGTGCCGCCCCAGTCGGCGGGTAGCAAGCCAGCGCGGACGTAGCGATGGAGCGAAGAATAGGGCCAATCTGTCGGCGATGAGACAAGGCCGTGCTTGACGGGATTAAAATGGATGTAGTCGGCGCAGCGCTCGAAATCGGCGTCGTTGCGAATTGTGTGCTCCCAAAATCGCCGCTGCCATAGGGCGAACTCGCCGCGATGATTGCGGGAGATTGGGGCGCCGGAAGCTACGAGCCGGTGAGTGAACAGGCTTTTGATACGTCGCCATCTCCCGGAGAAATCAGCGTCATCGTCCGGGAGCGTCATGATGACGTGGAGGTGATCCGGCAGGATCACGATCGCGTCGATCTCGAATGGTCGTTCGACGCGCGTCATGCGGAATGCGCCGCGTAGTTTGTCGACATGGTCGATCAGCACGGATGATCGTCTATCATCCAGCGTTGCGGTGAAGAAGAAGGTCCCGGCCGGGACGAAATTGCGACGATAGCGGACCATGCGAGGAGCTTTCCCGGATTACGCTTCGCTCCATCCGGGCGACAACCAAATCGAGAGAGTTTCAATGAACTCGCTTGCTTGAAGATCTCTGCCGCTCTCGCTACCCTTTCGCAAAAAGGGAGCAAACAACCATGAAGCAACTCCGGATCGGCGACATTACCATCGATGCGGTGATCGAGCGGGAAGGGCCGTGGCGGCGGCCGCAGGATTTCTTCCCGGCCTATGACGAGGGCGCGTTCGCCCGTCATCTGCCGACGATGGAGCCGGAGGTGTTCGACGCCGCGCGCGGCATGATGGTGATCACCTACCAGACCTTCGTGGTCCGCACGCCGCGCTACACGATTTTGGTCGACACCTGCACCGGCGAGGACAAGGGCCATCCGCCGCCGTTCGATTTCCCCGGCAAGGAGCGCTGGCGCAACGAATTGTTCGCGCTCGGCATCGGCTTCGAGCAGATCGACTACGTGTTCTGCACGCATCTGCATATCGACCACACCGGCTGGAATACCACCTTGCGCGACGGGCGCTGGGTGCCGACGTTCCCGAATGCCAAATACGTCTTCCACAAGCGCGAGTACGCGGCCTGGGAGGCCGAGCACGCCAAGGGCAGCAATCCGCCGGGCACCGTGTTTCGCGACAATTGCCTGCCGATCGTCGAAGCGGGGCGGGCGCTATTGGTCGATGACGACTACGCGCTCGACGACACCGTGACGCTGACGCCGACGCCGGGGCATTCGCCCTGCCATTGCTGCGTGAACATTGTCTCGAAGGGCCAGCGCGCGGTGGTCGCGGGCGATCTCATGCATCATCAGATCCAGTGCCGCGAACCGGATTGGTCGGCGAAGCCGGATTGGGATCCGAAGCAGTCGGCGGTGTCGCGGCGAAAGTTCTTCGCGTCCGTTGCGGACACCGACACGTTGATCCTGCCGGTGCATTTTCCGGCGCCGACGGCCGGACTGATCAAGCCACTCGGCGACGCGTTCGATTATCGCTTCAAGCGGGAGTGAAGTTTCTCTTTCGTCATGGCCGGGCTCGTCCCGGCCATCCACGATCTTTGCGACGGAAACAAGAACGTGGATGCCCGGGACAAGCCCGGGCATGACGAATTGTGCAGCAACTGTTCGCTAGAAAAGCTGCGAATTCGTAGCGCCTTACGCGCTGGTCTCGCACTTCTTCATAAAGCTGTTCTTGGCGGCGCCGGCGAGCGGCTTGCCGTCGGCGCCGACGGCCTTGGGCGCGCACGCGTCGGCCTTGCACTTCTTCAGGAACGAGGTCTTGGCGGCACCGGCCAGGGGCTTGCCGTCCTTGCCGATCGCCTTGCTCTCGCAGGTTTCTTGCGCGAAGGCCGAACCCGCTGCAAAGGTGGCAACGATCGCCGCGAGGAAAATCCGCTTCATCATGGGTGTCTCCCTAAACCAGAAATGGCAGCTGGATTGGAGCCGGGAATCGTGGCGCAATCAAGCAGGATGAGCGGGCGTAGTCGGTTCGGCCTGCCGATTTTTCGGGCGCGATCGGCAAACGCCCCACTTATTGCACTGCTCGCTGACCAGGCCGGGCGATCCTGCTAGCTTCGGACGGTTGAGATAGAGAGAGGGAGCATCGTGATGGACGCCGTGATCCCGATAGACCAGGAAGCCGCCGACCGGCATTCTCACCTGGTTCAGCCGCAAGAGATGGACTGGCAAAAGACGCGCTTTCCGGGGTGCGAAGCCAAGACACTGCTGTTCGATCGCAGCAGCGGTCTGATGACCGCCTTGATGCGCTTTGCCCCGGGATCGGTGCTGCCCGATCACGAGCATGTCGGCATCGAGCAGAGCTACGTCATCGAGGGCGCGCTCGTCGACAAGGACGGGCCGGCCAAGGGGATCGCATGCAAGGCCGGGGAATTCATCTGGCGCGAGGCGGGCAGCCGGCACGCCGCCTGGTGCCCGGACGGCGCGTTGATCCTGGCGATCTTCCAGGTGCCGAACAAGTTCTTCGAAGCCGACGGCCGTGTCGTCGATGCCGCCGGCCAGGATTGGGACGAGACCTGGGGACACACCGACGCGCAGCGGGCGCGGAGCATTTAGCCGGTCGTGTAGCCCGGATGGAGCGAAGCGCAATCCGGGGGCAGACCAACCGTATCGCTCGACCGTCCGCGTGAGACGAAACCCGGATTACGCTGCGCTCCATCCGGGCTACGGATTTGTCGCATCCCTATACGCCCCGCGCGAGCAGCGCCTTAAAGTCGGCGCGTGCACGCTGCGCTTCGGCGCGCGCGACGTCTGAGGCGTCGCCCATGCCGAAATAGCCGTGGATCAGGCCGGGGCCCTCATGGTGCTTCACGCGCACGCCGGCAGCCTCCAGTGCCCGCGCATAGGCCGCGCCTTCGTCGCGCAGCGGATCGAACCAGGCGGTGGTCACGACGGCGGGCGCGACGCCGGCGAGGGATGCTGCGCGCAGCGGTGAGACGCGCCAGTCCGAAGCATGGCCGGGATCGGCGAGATAATGGCCGCAAAACCATTCCATCACCGCGCGGGAGAGGAAGTAGCCGTCGGCATTCTCGGCGCGCGAGGGATAGCGCGCGTTCTCGCGCGCATCCGCATAGCTGCCGAGGACGTCGGTCACGGGATAGACCAGCAATTGCGCGGCGAGCTTGATGCCGGCGTCACGGCAGGCGATCGCGGTGGTCGCCGCGAGATTGCCGCCGGCGCTGTCGCCGGCAACGCCGAAGCGCTTTGCATCGCCGCCAAATTCCGCGACGCGGTCGAAGATGTCACTCACCGCGGCGAAGGCGTCCTCGAAGGCGCCGGGGAAGCGCGTCTCGGGCGGGCGGCGATAGTCGACGGAGACGACGACCGCGCCGGTCTCGATCGCGAGGTTGCGCGCCTGCCGGTCGTGGGTTTCGAGATCGCCCGCGACCCAGCCGCCGCCATGGAAGAACACCACGGTCGGTGCCGGCGTGGTGCCGACCCGATAGACGCGTGCATCGAGCGGGCCGGCGCCGCCTTTCACCTTGATATCCTGCACGCTGTCGACGAGCGGTGGCGGGATGGCGGCGCGCGAGGCAGCCAGTGCGCGCAAGGAATCGCGAGCGCTCTGTGGCGTCATGACCGCAGGATCGCGCATCGGCATGAGCGGAATGATCTCGGCGATCACAGGATCGAGCGGCGCGGCCATGACAGGTCCTCCAGGGTTCTTGGTCTTGCTTGCGGGTTAGCATAGATTTTGCGCGCCGCATCGGCAACCGGCGGTTCTAGCGCAACGCCGGACGAAATGGGCAGGGAGGTCTTGAGGTGGAATTCGAAACGCTGGTCCAGTCGCGCCGCAGCGTGCGCGGCTTCAGGAACGAGCCGGTGCCGCGCGCAGTGATCGAGGCGATCATCGAGAGCGCCAAGCGCGCGCCGTCGTCGATGAACACCCAGCCCTGGCATGTCCACGTGCTCACCGGCAGACCGCTGGAAGAGGTGCGCCGCCGCAACATGGAGGAGATGATCGCCGGCGCCAAGGTCAGGCGCGACATCGTCAGCCATGGCGAGTACCAGGGCGTGCATCGTACGCGACAGGTCGACATCGCCAAGAAGCTGTTCGGCGCGATGGGGATCGCGCGCGACGACAAGCCGATGCGCCAGGACTGGGTGCTGCGCGGCTTCCGCCAGTTCGACGCCCCGGTCTCGCTGGTCTTGACCTACGACCGCGTGCTCGATCCCGGCGCGGTCTGCCATTTCGATCTCGGCGCGCTCTGCTACGGCATCGTGCTCGCGGCGTGGGATCGCGGCCTCGGTTCGGTGATCAACGGACAGGGCATCATGCGCTCGGATATCGTGCGCGAGGTCGCGAAGATTCCCGAGGACGAGGTGATCATGACCTGCGTCGCGATGGGCTATCCCGACGACGGCTTTGCAGCGAATGCCGTTCGCTCGGACCGCGAACTTAACGAGGAGTTCGTGCGGTACGTGGGTTTTGCCGATTAGCACGACAAAGAGGAGATTGTTCTCTGGCGAAATTTTTTTTGGTGCGGAGTCGCTGGCAAGCTCTTGCAATCTCGAAGGGGCGGGAGGAACAATATGCTGACTGAGAGGTTTGTTGCTGGCGCGAGGGAATTGAGATGCGGCGGCTGGCTAGCCTGGTTCGATGGTTCCTCGGTCCGCGAGTGCGGCGCCCGATCGATGATGATCCAAGTCTTCCTTTCACACCCGAAGAGTTCGGCCGGCTGATCCGCAGCGGCAAGCACGAGGACATGAAGCTGCTGGCTGACGGGCTGGCCTGCCGCTCCATTCCGCACCGCGCGCAATACCGCGCGACGCACTAGCCGGTTTTGCGGCGCCGTCGCTGCGCTCACCTCGTGAGCGCGACCGGTTTGAACGCGGTCACCAGCGCCTTCTCCAGCTTTCCGGCCATCCCGCGCAGTATGTCGTAAGCTTCCGCGCGCGGCATGGTCGGCTTGTAATGCCGGTGCTCGATGAGCGCTGCGAATATGTCGGAAATCGTGAGAATTCGCACGATGTCGCCAATGGTTTCGGCGCAGAGGGCATCCGGATACCCGCTCCCGTCGAGATATTCGTGATGATGACGCACGGCATCGAGGATCTCCGGCGAAATCCTGCCGTGACCCTTCAGAAACTCGTAGCCAGCGGCCGGGTGGGTCTCGATCACGGCGCGCTCTTCGGCATCGAGACGACCCGGCTTATCGAGGATGGCGAGCGGGATCTGCGCCTTGCCGATGTCGTGGAACATGGCCGCCGAGTAGAGGCGCTCCAGATCGGCTCTTCCGACGCCGAGGCTCAGACCGAAGTCGATGGCGACACCGGTCACGATCAGGCAGTGCTGATAGGTTCCTTCGTGATGACGCCGCACCGTCGTGAGCCATTCCGACAGACCATGCTCAGTGATGCGATCGGCAATCTGGCGGCCGGCTTCCTTGGTGCCGTCCACGTCGAGGGGTTGGTCGAGGGTGACCGCCGTGAACATCGAGGCGAACGCGGTTGCCCCGATCTCAACTGCGTCGTCAAACTGTGCAGTCTCGCCTGACGAGGCAGAGGACGGATCGGCCGGATCAGACAGCGCCAACAGCAATTTGGCCCGGCTGATCGTGCCGGGCAGGACGAGCGTCGCTCCAAGCGCATAGGCTTGCGAAACGCCGACGTGAGACGTGTCCTCGATGAGGAAGATCCGCTTCTTCGCTTTGGCCAATTTGCCGGCCCGTTTCTTGATGGCCGCGATGTTGTCGAGGTCGCGAAGCTCTGCGCGGATGACGATGGCGAACGGAACCTGCGCCAGCTTGGCCTCGGCGTCGAGCCGTTCGCCCGCGACGGCGAAACGCTCCTCGAGAATCGAGCAGACACGCGCCAGCTTGTCGGACGTGTCGGCCAGCACATGCACGAAGGGACGGGCCGCCTCGGCATCCCGGATGCCGTCACGATCGAAGGGCCTGTGCGTGGTTCGCGGGTTCTGCACGGTTTGACCTGGGATGTCGTGGGGTCCAATGTGCGGGATGAATTCTCGGCCTATTTGCTTCCGGCGGAATTCCGCGTAGCGGTTGCCGGCGCGCTCGCCGGCTTCTTCTTGCCGCCTGCGGTGACGAAGTGGAGTCCCGCGGTGGTGCCATCGATCCAGACCAGCTCGCAGCGCCGAAAGGCGAGCCCCGTCGATGACAGCACCATGAAGAATTCCTTGGCCTGGAGCACGTCCAGCGTACCCTCGACCTCGACCTTCGCACCTGTCTGCGATACGTCGAGCAGAACACAGCTGCGCCGCCAAGTGCCGTCTGAGCCCATCAGGTTGACGGGCTGCCGGTGGTCCATCCGAACGCGCCCCGCCTTGCGGCCATCGAATCTCATTGCTTGTCCCCCAATCTTGCGCTGCGATGTGCCCTATCGCTTGTCTTGGCGTTTGCGGTGATTTCCCCCCAGCGCACCGTCCATTGGCTGGTCGACAGAAGCAGCGCGTCGAAGATCCGTTGCGCGCGTTCGCGCTCGGCAAAGGAAAGCCGTCGACCACTGCGGTTGCTCAGGATGGCCAGCGTGGTCTGCCAATTCAGCCGCGAAGCGCGGCAGGCCATGACCAGACCCTCGCAATCCTCATCGGCCATGACGTGCTCGATGATGTCGAGCGGCGCCCCTGAAAGCACCGACAGCGCCGTGAACAGATTGGCGGTCTCGCCGCGAATCGCGAAGCGGTTGACGGTGGAATCGTTGAGCTTGCCGACGCGGTTGAGGGCGACGATCTCCGGCCTCGCGCTCGCATAGGCCGCCTGGCAGGGCAGCTTGGGCGGTGCCAAGGTGGCAGTTGCGCTCGATGTCGCGTTGTGCGGCGGCGTTGATGAGGCGTTGAGCTTCGCCGGCCTTTCCTGGCCGTTTGAGGCGGACAGCAGTTTCCGCACGATGAGCTCGGGCGTATCTGGCCTGAGCGCGAGCGCCTTCGTGATCTCGTCGTCCTGCCCGGCTCGGGCGATCAGCGTGGAATAGGCGGCCTCCGAGAGCTTGGCCCCGGGATTACCGATCAACGCAAGGTGGACGGCGCGGCCTCCGCTCTTGATCAGCGCCTCGGTCAGCGGCGGCTCGACGCGCTCGCGGGCGGCGATGGCGCATCGTTGCCATTCGCCGCCCGAGGCGGCGATCGTCTCGAGATCGACCCTGGAGAGGGTCTTCGATTTGAGCAGGACAGGGCACGCCACGTCCGGATCGCGGTGTGCGGCAAGACGCAGCAAGGTCTTCGGCGGAGCCGCCTTGAGCTCGGCAAGCGCCGCGCCCAGTTGAATCAGGGCACTGGCATCAACCCGTTCTGCCAATCGCAGAAGAACGCCATCGACCACATTGGCAAGCAATTGCTGAGGCCGGTCACGACTGCAGGTAAGTAGCTGTATAATACCGGCGAGGATGCGACCGCAGCGTTCCAGCGGGCACGTTGCGACCGCATCTTCCAACTCGACCAGAATATCAGCAGGCGAGTTTGCCATCATGGCAGGAGCCTGAATCGAAATAACTTTGACGATTTAACGAAGACTATTGCGCCTCAAAGGTGTTAATTTTTGATTTTAGAAATTAAATGCCGGGGTATTTATGCACCGTCGAATTTTCGGAAAATGCTATCGAAATTTGGCAAGACTTGACGCCCCAGCTTGTCCTTTCACCTGGACCCTTCCCAACTGATCGCAACACATTAGGATTGATTCTTCAGGTCCGACGGGAAACAGAAGGGGGAAGCGAACCGGTACCGCTGCCGGATGCACACGTCGGTTACGACGGTGCATTTCATATTGCCATGAACAGCATTGATGACGTGCCGAGGTTGGCACCAAAGATATTCCGCTTTTCAGACGTCGACGAATTTCGGAACGCCATACGAGGCCTGGATTTCGAGTTCACGCCTTTCGTACGAAAGATTTCTGCTGAGCAGACCATTCTCTCGCTGCCCGGTTGCGACGTAAATTTGACGCGCGCATTTCCGCGCGTGGTTGACGGACAACTCGTCGAGAGTTGCACGGCGATCGGGTTCACGATGGACGACCTCGATGTCCCTATTCGGTTTAATGGCGCGCAGCGCGCGCGACCAGTCGTCGTCATTGGCAGCGGCGGAGCCGCCTACACGAGCATCGAGGAGGTGCAGCGGCAAATTGCCTCGGTGATGTTCAGGCCGGAGGTGACGGATCGCGGCTGGCCACGAGTGACCCTGAGCTTCCAGATTTTCGAAACGACCGCCGCGAGCCTCGCCCGATTGCGCGGCGTGGTTCGCGAGGTGTTGGTCGCGGCGTCAGAGCCCATCGACGAATCAGATGTGCCGTTCAAGGCAGCCGCAATGAAGGAATCCCTGCTTGCGGCTGTCGACGGCGCATTTGAGAGCGTTGTTCCCGCGCGATGGACCGCGCTGCCCAATGATGAGCGGCACTTCAAGATGTTCCAGGACATCCGCGCGCTGCTGTCCGACGATCTCTCACAGCCGATCTATAGCGAGGAGATTGCGCGCAAGCTCGGCCTGTCCGTGCGCACCATGCACGACGTCGTCCGCCGCTATCGCGGCATGAGCCTGCACCGCTATTTGCGCCTACGCCGGCTGTGGCTGGTGCGACGGCGGCTGCTCGCCGGGGCGGACAGCGTCAAGGCCGTGGCGCTCGCCTTCGGCTTCTGGCATCTCAGCGATTTTTCCCGAAGCTACCGTGACCAGTTCGGCGAGACGCCATCGCAAACGCTGGAGCGCGGACGCGGGCGATAATTTGACAAATCGAGTAGGGCCGAACGCCGGTTTCGTGCTACCGTTCGACCATGAGCAATCGCATTCTCGTCCTCTACGGTTCCTACCGTTCCGACCGCATGGGCATCCGCCTTGCGAATTTCGTCATCAATCGTCTGCGCAGCCGCGGCGAGGACGTCGAATTCATCGACGCCAAGGCAATCGGTCTGCCGATGCTCGACCGCATGTACAAGGAATATCCCGAGGGCTCGGCGCCCGAGGCGCTCGAGAAGCTGGCCGGACAGATCCGCGGCGCCGACGGATTTGTTTTTGTCACCGGCGAGTACAATTGGGGCATCCAGCCCGGCCTGAAGAACCTCACCGACCATTTCCTCGAAGAGTGGTTCTGGCGTCCGGCCGCGATCGCGAGCTATTCCGCCGGCCGTCTGTCCGGCGCGCGCGCCGCGACGGCCTGGCACGGCACGCTGTCGGAAATGGGCATGGTGGTGGTGTCGAGCACCATCGGTGTCGGCCCGATCGCGCAGACGCTGTCGGCCGACGGCGAGCCGGTCGGCGAGGGCGGCAAGGCGCTGGAGCGCTCGTTCCCGCGCTTTGCCGATGATCTTGCGTGGTGGATCGAGGCGGCGAAAGCACAGCGCGCGCGCAAGCCGCCGCCTTATTGAGACGGTGAGTCCCGTAGCCCGGGTGGAGCGAAGCGCAATCCGGGAAATCGCACGTCAACGGCACCGCCCCGGATTTCGCTTTCGCTCCATCCGGGCTACGAATCCGCGCGCTTACGCGGCCCTGACCTCGCCGAGGAAGCGGTCGAACTGGCCGGCGAGATCGCGCGACTGGGTTGAGAGCTGCTCGGCGGCGCCCAGCACCTCCCTGGCGGCAGCTCCCGTGTCGTCGGCGGCGCGTTGCACGCCGGAGATGTTGCTGTTGACCTCCTGGGTGCCGCGCGCGGCTTCCTGGACGCTGCGGGCGATCTCCTTGGTCGCTGAGCCCTGTTCCTCGATCGCAGCCGCGATCGCGGCGCCGATCTGGTCGATCTCGGCGATGACGTCGGCGACGTTGCGGATCGCGGCCACGGTCTCGTCGCTCGCGGACTGGATCGCCGTGATCTGCTCGGAGATTTCCGTCGTGGCCTTGGCGGTCTGGCCGGCCAGTGACTTCACTTCGGAAGCAACCACCGCAAAGCCGCGGCCGGCATCGCCCGCACGGGCGGCCTCGATGGTCGCGTTCAGTGCGAGCAGGTTGGTCTGCTCGGCGATGCTCTGGATCAGCGTGACGACGTCGCCGATCTTCTGCGCGCCCTCGGCGAGCGCGCGCGCGGTATCGCCGGTGCGGCGAGCATTGTCGACGGCGCGGGCGGCAATCTCGGTGGATTGCGCGACCTGACGGCCGATCTCCGAGATCGATGAGGTCAGCTCCTCGGTGGCGCTGGCAACCGTCTGCACGTTGGTCGAGGTCTGTTCGGAGGCGGCGGCGACGATGGCGGCCTGGCTGTTGGTCTGGGCCGCCGTCGACGTCATCGACTGCGCCGTGCTTTCCATTGTGGAGGAGGCGCTCGAGAGGCCGCCGACGAGCTCGGTGACCTTGGCCTCGAAGGCGCGGGTGAGGTCGTCGAGCGCCTGGGCGCGGCGCATCTTGCCGTCGTTCTCGGCCTGCTTCTCGGCCGCAAGCCGGTCGGCCCGGATCATGTTGTCCTTGAACACCTGGACGGCGGCGGCCATCGCCCCGATCTCGTCGGAGCGCTCGGCGCCGGGGATACCTTCTGCAACTTCGCCGTCGGCGAGCCGCGACATCCGCGTCGTCAGGCTGACGATCGGCGCGCAGACGCGGCGGCGCACGGTCACGATGAGGCCGGCGCTCGCGATCAGCACGGCGGCAAGGCCTGCAAGCGCGATGGTGAAGCTGGTGCGCGCGCCCGAAGACGCGCCGGCGAGGATCTCTTCGGCGTTGTCGTAGAAGGCGTCGCGGACGCCGATGATGGTGCCGAGGCCGCGCTGCGTGGCAGCGTAGTAGGTGTCCATGTCGTGCTCGTACTTGCCGCTGACCGCACCGTCCTTCACCAGCTTGAGCTCGCGGCCGAACTCCTCGACATAGATCGCGTTGAACTTCTCCAGTGCAGCGGCGACGTTGGCCGGAGTCGCTGGATTGCCGCGCAATTCCTGCAGCGCCATCACGATCTGATCGTTGCGGCCCTGCGAGCGACTGATCTCGGCCTTCTCGGCGTCGGTCGCAGGCTTCTTGCCGCCGACGAGATTCTTGTGCAGGCTGGAATTGAAGCCGCCGACGTCGCGCAGCGTCATCGCGATGTTGGCGTAGCTGGCCTGCCGGTAGGCGTCGCCGTTGAGAATCGCCATGCGGCGGACCTGCTCGTTGAGCAGCGCGGTCACGCCGCCGTTGAGCACGGCATTGTCGGCGACGATCTTCTTGGCGGCATCCTTGCGCGCTTCTGCAGGCCCCGCGAGCGCCTTGTCGATGGCCTCGCGCAGGGCGGTGAATTTCGCATTGATGCCGTCGATGTTGCTGCCGATCGTGCTGCCGTCGTCGAAGGAGCCGGGCAGTTCCTTGCGCAGCGCGTTCATCCTGTCGCGGGCGCCGTTGGTCTGCTTGCGCAGCTTGTCCTGCTCGGCGAGCAGCGCAGGATCGATCGTGGCGGGGCCGTAGAGGATGTTGGTGGAAAAGCCGCGCTCGGGATTGAGATAGCGCGGGATGTCGCTGGCAGCGCGAACGATCGCCAGGCGGCCTTGCGCCTCGCTGATCCGCTCCATCGTCTGATATTTCGTCACGGCAACGTAGACGGCGAGGCCGCCGCCGACGGTCGAGAGCGAGACGATGGCGGTGGTCAGGAGCGTACCGATTTTCATGATCTGTCCGGCAATTGGCGCGGGAGAATTATTGTGCGCGAAAGATAGGCAGGCGATGTTAATCCCGGGTTTACGCTGGTGGCCGCGCAACTCAGCCGGATGCCCGGTCGAGCTTGGCGAGGATTTCCAGCGTGGCGCCGTCGCGTTCGCCCGCGAAATATCGGGCGATCGCCTGATCGAAGACGGGCTCACGGGACACCGCACCGAACAGTGTCATCGACGAGCGGAATTTCGCATCATCCGGCGCGCCCAGGATCGCGTTGATGGTCCGCCCCTGAACGGCGAGCACGAGCCTCGTGCATTCGATCAGGCGCACCCCGAGGACGGGATGGGCCAGGTAGGCTTCGGCCTCCGCACGGGAGCCGATGGCGTAGCGCTGCGACATGGCGCTGAAGCCGAGGCCCGCGACCTGCGGGAAGATGAACCACATCCAGTGAGTCTGCTTCCGGCCCCGGGCCAACTCGCCCTGGACGTCGCGATAGACCGGGTCCTGGGCCCGGACAAAGCGGTTGAGATCGAACGGATCGGTCATTGGATACCTCAGGAAGCCGTACCGGACCCCTTGCCGGCCGCGATTATGCCTAACTTTTGGCTCCCAATGTGGTAGCTGGTATAGAGTCTCCGGGTGGGGGTTGGGCGCCCCCGGGGGTCGATTTGGGGATCTGATGGTTTCCGACGCAGCACATGCCGAGAGGCTGTTGTCGCGCCGCCGTGTCGGGCGAGCCGAAAAGATATTGCTGTCTCTGGCAGCGATCGCGCTGGCGCTTGGCGCTGCCGCGTGGGTTGCGGATATGGGCGATTCGACCCCGCTGGTCTCCGCCGCGTTGCCGCCGGCCAATGCCCCTTCATTCGAGGACCGTTTCGCTTCGGCCTCCGGCAATCCGCCGGCCCGCGAACTCGGCCTGCGGACGCTGGAGCGCTCCGCCCTGAACGCGGTCCAGCTCAAGCTTCGCGATGCCAAGGCCATGCTCGCCGAGAAGCTCCAGGGCGATGACTGGCGCTCGACCCTGACCGAGGACGACCAGCCCCCGGCCGAGGAGGCGAGGCCCTCGCAGCGCGCCGACGCCGTCCCGATGCCGCGCTCGCGCCCGGTCCAGGCCGATCTCGCCTCCCAGATCGCATCCAGCCAAGCGTATGCCGACACCAGCCCCCGGGTCGATAACCGCAATTTCTTCGAAAAATTCACCGACAAGATCAAGCTGGCCTCGCTGACGCCCGACAGCGGGTTGTTCAACAAGGCGCCCGATCTTTCGGCCCTCGGCTACGATTCGCGGACGGCGGTCTATGACATCTCGGCCAAGGCGGTTTACCTGCCGGGCGGCGTGGCGCTCGAGGCCCATTCCGGCTTCGGCCCGATGATGGACAATCCCGATCATGTCGACCGGCGGATGGTCGGTGCGACGCCGCCGGCTACTTACGAGCTGAAGCCGCGCGAAAAGCTGTTCCACGGCGTTCGGGCGCTGCGCATGACTCCGGTCGAAGGCACCAGCGCGCTCGGCCGCGTCGGCCTGCTCACCCACAATTACATGCTCGGACCGCGCGGCGATTCCAACGGTTGCGTCTCGATCAAGGACTATGACCGTTTCATCAAGGCCTACGACAATGGCGAGTTCAACCGTCTGGTCGTGGTGCCGAATCTGCGCGGGTCTGCGACCGCCTCGCAGCGCGCGAGCACCGATTCCTGATCTTTGCCTGCCGCGGCGGGGCTGCCGTTTCCCCTTCGTTAAATCGTCCTCGTCCAGAAGCAGCCCATGAGTGATCCATCAAGTTCCGAGACCCCGCTGCGTACGACGTTCAAGATCAAGCTGAACGGTGACACGCTGGCGATTGCGACCGTCGGCCAGGCCTATCAGTTCCTGACCAACTTCAAGTCGGTGGAATGGATGGAATTCCGCTCCCTGCATGAGGACGCCGTTGAGGCGCTGGAGGGCGCTGCCGGTAACGCCATGCTCGCAGTGCAAGCAACCAACGCCGTGCGTGCGCTGTTCGTCAGCGCGAAGCTGCTCTAGCGACAGCTTCGTAGCCCGGATGGAGCGAAAGCGTAATCCGGGTCGTGCGCGTCAGTGGCACCTTCCCGGATTGCGCTGCGCTCCATCCAGGCTACAGACCTTTTCTTGAACTCCGCTATAGGAACGGGCAAACGGTCCGCGACGACCGTCGCCAGAAGCCCAATATGTTTGAAAACTGACTTCAAGGGAGAGACCCCATCATGAAACGCCGTACATTTCTCAAGGGCGGCGCGGTCGCCGGCGCGACGACGCTGGTTGCGGCCCCTGCGATCGCGCAAGGCGCGCCCGAGATCAAATGGCGCCTGACCTCGAGCTTCCCCAAATCGCTCGACACCATCTACGGTACGGCGCAGACGTTTGCGAAATACGTCGCGGAAGCCACCGACAACAAATTCCAGATCCAAACCTTCGCGGCCGGCGAGCTCGTGCCCGGCCTGCAGGCACTCGATGCCGTCAGCACTGCCTCGGTGGAGATGGCGCAGACGCCGCTCTATTTCTACATCGGCAAGGAGCCGGCGCTGGCCTATGCCACCGGCGCGCCCTTTGGCATGAACCATCGCCATCAGGAGTCGTGGTGGCACTTCGGCGGCGGCGCCGGCCTCACCAACGAAGCGCTCAAGCCTTTCAAGGCGCACGCCATCCTCTGCGGCAATTCCGGCACCCAGATGGGCGGCTGGTTCCGCAAGGAGATCAAGTCCGTCGACGACCTCAAAGGCCTCAAATTCCGCATCGCCGGCATGGGCGGCCACGTGCTGGCGCGGCTCGGCGTCGTGCCGCAGCAGATCGCCGGCGGCGATGTGTATCCCGCGCTCGAGAAGGGCACGATCGATGCTGCCGAATTCGTCGGTCCCTATGACGACGAGAAGCTCGGTTTTCAGAAGGTCGCCAAATACTATTATTTCCCGGGCTGGTGGGAAGGCGGTGCCATGCTGCACATGGTCGTCAACGACGAGAAATGGGCCTCGCTGCCCAAGCAATACCAGGCGATCGTCAACCAGGCCGCATCGGCGGCCGGCGCCTGGATGCTCGAGAAATATGACAGCGTGAATCCGGCGGCGCTGAAGCGCCTGATCGCCAATGGCGCGGAGCTGAAGGCGTTCCCGCAGCCGGTGCTGGAGGCCTGCTACAACGCGACCCAGGACCATCTGAACGAGCTCGCCGCCAAGAGCGACCTGTTCAAGCGGACCAAGGACAGCCACGACGCCTATATGAAGGAGCTGCTGTTCTACACGCAGATCGCGGAAAACTTCTACGACAACTATCTGCTCAGCAAGACGCGCAACAAGAGCTGAGCTTGAGGGGCGCGGTGCCGCGATTGCGCCGCGCTCCCGTAGGCTGGGCAAAGGCGCACTTGCGCCGTGCCCACCACGACTTGCTCGACTGGCCCTGGTGGGCACGCTTCGCTTTGCCCACCCTACGGGACCTGAGCAAGCGGTCTACGCCGCCCCCAGCCCCAGCTTCGCATAGATCCTTCGCGCATACGCACCGAACGCATCCGTGGTCTTCAGCGGAAGATCACGCGGGAAGGGCAGGTCGATCGCAAAATAGTCGGCCATCTTCGCAGGTCCCGCCGTCAGCACGGCGCAGTGCGAGGACAGGAAGACGGCCTCCTGGATCGAATGGGTGACGAAGATGATGGTCTTGCCGCTCTCGCGCCAGATCCGCAGCATCTCCAGATTCATCTGCTCGCGCGTCAAGGCATCCAGCGCGCCGAACGGCTCGTCCATCAGGATCAGCTTTGGATCGTGGATGAAGGCGCGCGCGATCGCGGTGCGCTGCTGCATGCCGCCGGAGAGCTGCTGCGGATATTTCTGCTCGTAGCCGGCTAGCCCGACCAGATTGAGCAGGTCGCGCGCCCGCTCGCGCGCGGCTCTCATCGGCAGGCCGACGATCTCGGCCGGCAAGAGCACGTTGTCCAGGATGGTGCGCCACTTCAGGAGCAGCGCCTGCTGGAATACCATGCCGATGTCGCGGGTCGGATCGAACGGGCTCTTGGCATTGCCTATTCTCACGGTGCCGCCGTCGGCGCCGTGCAGGCCGGCCAATATCTTCATCACCGTGGTCTTGCCGCAGCCGGACGGGCCGACCAGCGAGACCAGCTCACCTTCCTGCACGTCCATGGTGACGTCGGAGACCGCTAAAAACTCGGCACCGCCGCTGCGGTAGACTTTCCGGACGCCTTGCAGGCTGATGAAGGGCTCTTCGGTCATGCCAGCCATTTGTTCAAATTGGCGGCGACGAAGGCGTCGTCGCTGAGATCGGCGTGCTCGCGAGTGACGCGATCGATCTCCTGCTTCTGGCCGGGGCTGAGGCCTTCGTTCGGATCGAGGCACCACAAACCCTCCATCAGGCCCTGGCGCCGCAGCACCTCGTGGCAACCGGCGATGCAGCCGTGAAAATTATTGGCGACGTCGAAGAACGCGCTGTTGCAGTCGGTGACGCGGGCATCGAGTGCGAGCAGGTCAGCCGGAACGCTGTCCTTGTGCCGCGCGGCCTTGCAGCGCTCGAACTGTTTGATGGCGCTCGCCGTCCACACCGACCAATGGCCGAGCAGGCCGCCTTTGAAATAGGTGCGTGTGGTGACGCCGTTGTCGCGCAGGTCGAACGGCAGCATCAAGTCGAGCAGGATATGGTCGTCATTGCCGGTGTAGAGCGCAACGCGGTCGAGCGCGCCGGCGACCGCGACGCCGCGGAGAACATCGAGCGTGCGATAGCGGTTGAACGGCGCGATCTTGATCGCGACGACATTGTCGATCGAGGCGAAGCGCTGCCAGAAGCGGCTCGACAGGACGACGCCGCCGACGGCCGGCTGGAGGTAGAAGCCGACCAGCGGTATTTCGGCGGCCACGGACGTGCAATGCGTGATGATCTCGTCCTCGGAGGCGCTCTTCATCGCAGCGAGGCTGAGCAGGCCGGCGTGATAGCCGATGTCGCGTGCAGTGCGGGCCTCAGCGGTTGCCTGGCTGGTTGGACCGGCAAGGCCTGCGACCATCGCTAGCGGCCGCGTGGTCCAGCTCGCGGCGGTCTCGGCAGCGAGCTCGAGCACGGGACGGTAGAGGCCGACGTCGCGGATCGCGAACTGCGTCGTGTGCACGCCGACGGCAAGGCCGCCTGAGCCGGCGTCGATGTAATAGCGCGTCAGCGCGCGCTGATGCGTCTTGTCGAGCTGGCGCTCGGAGGTGAGGGCGAGGGGATGCGCCGGCAGCACGGTGCCCTCGGCGATCAGCTTGCGGATGTCGCTGTTGATCTGGCTGTGGTGCATGATGTCCTATCCGAATTCGGGGCCGGCGACGGCGAATGGCGTTTCTTCCGCGGCGATGGTAGCGGGGCCGAACCGCATGCGCTGGAACGGCCGATCGATGGTCCAGCCCGAGGCGGTCAATCCCTCCAGGAACGCGCCCTCCGAAGCGACGGCGTCGAGCAGGAGCGGCCGGTCCTCGGACCCCGCGATCGCGCGAACCAGGGCCAGCGCTTCGGCTGCATGATTTGCGAACAAGGGGCCGATATGGCGCGCGGTTCTGCCGTCGCGGACCAACGCGATGCATCCGTTTGCAGTGACGATGCGTGACCCCGAGCGCTGTGCAAAGGCGGTCAGCAGAGCGGTCCGGTCGAAACCTGTGGCGCGCCGGTCGCGGGCACAAAGCGCCTCGAGCGTTGCGGCCGACGGCACCGGACCGGATGACGGCCCAGATTTCACCAGCTTCAGCCGGCGCAATTGCAGGGTCGGCGTGAACCCGAGCGGCCCGTAGACGGCGGCGCCGTCGGGCGTCGCATCGAGCCAGCTCGTGAGACCGTTCTTGCGCGCCGTTTCCAGGCAGGCATCGACGAGGCGTGTCGCGAGACCACGACGGCGATGTGTTGCAGACACCAGCACCATGCTGATCCAGGCGTTGTTGCCGGAATAGGGCAGCAGTGCTGCGGTCGCCACCAGTCGCGCGCCGTCGCGGATGCCGAACACGACACCGTCGCGCAGGAAAACACGCCAGTCCTCTTCGGTCTGGTTCCAGTGCGCTTCCGTCGACAGCGCCAGCCCGGCGATCGCATCCTGGACGCCGAGCTTGATGATTGGCGGGCCGTCAGTAGCGTCCATCGCGCACCTCGTATTTGGTGGGCTTGCCGAGGCTCGGCATGGCGCGGGAGACCCAATCCGCGGTCCAGGCGATCAGCTGCCCGGTGTCGACGACGGGCAAGCCGAACAGCTCGACTGCCTTCGACGTGTCGGTCAGCCATGCCGTCGGCTCTTCCTTGCCTGTCAGCACCGGCGCGCGGCCGAACCTTGCGCCGAACTTTTGCGCGAGATCGCGCACCGCCAAAATCTCGTGGCCACTGACATTGATCGGCGAGGTCGGCGTCGTGCAATGGGCAAGGCAGCGCAGCGCCTGGGAGGACGCATCGCCCTGCCAGATGAAGTTGACATGGCCCAGGCTGACGTCGATCGGCGTGCCCGTGAGCACCTTCGTGGCGATGTCGTGCAGCACACCATAGCGCATGTCGATCGCGTAATTGAGCCGGAACAGGCGGCCCGGTGTCGAAAACTTGCGCGAAAAATACTCGAACATGCGCTCACGGCCGACGCAGGATTGGGCGTACTCGCCGGGCGGGTTCGGCGCCATGTCCTCGGTCGAGCCTTTGCTGTCGACGGGCACGAAGGGATAGATGCAGCCGGTCGAGAATGCCACGATGCGGGATGAGGGGAAGGCCTGCGCGACCAGGGCCGGCACATGCGCGTTCATCGCCCAGGTCAGCGACAGATCGCCCTCGGCGCCGAATTTGCGGCCGGCCATGAAGATGATGTTGGGCGCCTTCGGCAGCGCTTGAATTGCGCTCTCGTCCATCAGATCGCAATTGATGGTCTCGACGCCGCGCGCATGCAGCCAGTCCTTGACGCTGGCATCGCTGAAGCGCGCGACGCCAATGACGCGGCGATCCGGCACGGCGGCTTTCGCGAGCCCCGCCAGCGTTGGCCCCATTTTGCCGGCGACTCCGAGGATCATGATGTCGCCCTCAACCTTGGCGAGGTCGTCGATCAGCGCCTGCGTCGGCCGGCACAGGAGCTCGTCGAGCGCAGCGACATCCGGAATGGTCTTCGGCAGCGTCTGACGGGAGAGCAGCATGGATTTGGTCCTTGGTCTTAGTTCTGCCTGGCGTTGCCGACCACGAACATGCGTTCGAGGGCGAGCACCAGGCCATAGAGAGCGACCCCGAGCAGCGTCAGCAGCACGACCGCCATCACCATCGCCGGCGTATCGAGCGAGGACTGCACCTGGATCATCAGGTAGCCGAGCCCGCGCTCGGAGGCGATGAACTCGCCGACGATGGCGCCGGCGACCGCAAGGATGGCGCCGACCTTCATGCCGGAGAAGATGTAAGGCAGCGATCCCGGCAGCTGGATCTTGCGGAACAGCGTCCAGCGCGAGCCGCGCAGCGATTTGACGAGGTCGAGCAGGTCAGGCTCGACCTCGCGCAGGCCGCGCGCGGTGGTGAGCAGGATCGGAAAGAAGCAGATGCTGAAGGCGATCAGGATGTTCGGCACGATGCCGTAGGAGAACCAGACGATGAAGAGCGGGCCGAGCGCGACCTTCGGGATCATGTTCAGCGTCACGAACAGCGGCAGCAGCACGAGGCTGAGCAACGGCGCCCAGCTGAAGATCACCGCAAGCGCGATGCCGACGAAAGCGCCGAGCGTAAAGCCGCCGAGGATCTCGATCGCCGTCACCAGCGAGTTGGCGCCCCAGGCATAGCCTGCGGTTCCCAGCGTCTGCACGGTGGCAAGCGGCGAGGGCAGGATGAATTTCGGCACGTGGAAGGCGTCGACCGCGACCTGCCAGAGCACGAGCACAGCGAGATGCACGACCAGGATGATCGCAAAGCTGCGCGAGGCGCGGGCCGCGTCTCCTGTCACCGGTTGCTCCCTGTTGTCGCGGTCACCTGCCGCTGCGACGAGCCTAACCGGCCTTCAGGGAAGTTTCAACCAGTTGGTTGATTATGGCCGGAGCGACTGCAGCACCAGATCGGCGACGTGCCTGCGGCGGGCGCGGCGCTGGGCGCGGCTCGACAGGTCCTTGCCGAAGATCGCCGACAGCGTCGGCGTGTTGGAGAAGAAGAAATAGCTGAGGCCCGCGATCGAGATATAGAGCTGGACGGGATCGATCCCCTTGCGGAACACGCCCGCGCGCACCCCCTCGTTGAGGATGTGGGAGACGCTTCTCACCAGCGGGGAATGCATCGCCTCCAGCCGCCTCGAGCCGCGGACGTGGCGGGCGCCGCCGCGGTTCTCGTCGTTCAAGAGCACGATGAAATCAGGGTTTGCGGCGAGGTGGTCGAATGAGGCTTCGATCAGCCTGCGGATCGCCCTTTCCGGCGGCAGGCCTTCGAGATTGAGCCTGCGCTCCTGCTCGCGAATGTCCTCATAGACCCATTCGAGCACGGCGAGATAGAGCGCGTCCTTGTCGCCGAAATAGTGGTAGACGAGCTGCTTGTTGACGCCGGCACGCTCGGCGATCTCGTCGACGCGGGCCCCCGCAAAGCCGTGCCGGGCGAATTCGAGGCGCGCCGCGGTGAGCAGCTTGTTGCGGGTGGCGACGGGATCGCGGCGCTGCGGCACGGTGTCGCCAGATCGTTTTACGGGCATTTCCAACCAAACAGTTGACAAGTTGAGAGCAGGCTTGTTGCATTGGTATCCTCACATGGGGAGAGCGACAAGCCGGGGTCGCGGCGATGAGGAGAGGTGCGATGAAGCATTTGCAGGCGGCGGGCTCTGCCCTGGTGTTGGCCCTGATGCTTGGTGTGTCGGCGGTGTCCGCGAGCGCGGGCGAGGCGGTCAATCTGATCCTGAACTGGACGCCGACGGCCGATCACTCGCCGTACTATTACGCCAAGGCGCAAGGCTGGTACGAGAAGGCCGGGATCGATCTGACGATCGAGACCGGCAAGGGCTCCGGTGTCTCCGCCGCCAAGGTCGGCTCCGGCGGTTCGCCGTTCGGCGTCGCCGATCTCGCCACCATGCTGGTGGCCAAGAGCAAGGGCGCCGACGCCATTGCGGTGATGAGCGTCTACGCCAATACCGGCCAGACCTTCTACTGGCTGAAAAGCTACGGCGTGAACGGGGTGAAGGATTTCGCGGGGCACAAGATCGGCAATCCGCCGGGCGACGCCTCGCGCGTGATGTGGCCGGCCTTCGCCAAGGCCGCAGGCCTTGCGCCGGACTCCGTCGGCTTCGTCAATGTCGGGCCGACCGCGAAGATCGCGGCGCTGAAGAGCCACACCGTCGACATCATCAGCGACTTCTACAACGAGCATGATCTGAAGGTGATCGAGTTCGGTGGCGACCTCGGCTACGTCAACTGGAAGGACATCGGGCTCAACCCCTACGGCAATTCGCTGATCGTCAACGGCGCCTATCTCCAGAAGAATCCCAAGGTGGTCGAGGCGTTCGTGCGCGTCACGCAGAAGGCCTTTGCTGCCTGCGTCGCCGACGTCACGCCGTGCCTGAAAGCGCTGCTCGATCAGGTTTCCGGTCTCGACAAGGAGAACCAGGAGCGCCAGTGGGAACGCATCAAGTTCCTGATGACCGACGCGTTCACGACGACGAAGGCGCTCGGCTGGATCGACGGCGAGCGGATGAAGAAGGACTACGAGCTGGTCCAGACCTATCTCGGCATGGAGAAGCCGTTCGACGTGACGACGGCGTTCACGACCAAGATGCTCGATCCCGCCATCAAGATGGATGCGAGCAAGGTGAAGAAGTAGGGGGGCTTGCCCCACATGCGACTGTCATGCCCCGGCGAAGGCCGGGGCATCCAGTACGCCGCGGCCTTCGTTTGATCTACAGCCGTCTCGGAATACTGGATCGCCCGGTCAAGCCGGGCGATGACAGCTTTATGCTGGGCGAGAGCTCCCGACCAACGTCCTCTGGCCAGCCCAACTCCAGCTGTCTCACATGACCCGACAGAGAAATTAACTCGCCGTTAACCACATTCGCCGCATCGTTAACCATTCAATAACGGGGAACGAGTCGGCCGCTATGGAGGCTGCAGCAAAAGTCCAACGCCAAATGGTGCGCCTGCGCGGGCGCTCCTATGTGGCCTTCGTGTTCGTGCCGACGGTTCCGATCCAGGACTGGCTCCAGGAGATCGATGCCACGATTGCGCGCTCGCCGGGCTTCTTTGCCGGCCGACCCGTGGTGATCGACCTGTCCTCGGTCGACCTCAGCCAAGCCGGCATCACCCATCTGCTGACCAGCCTGCAGGACCGCAACATCCGCGTGCTCGGCATCGAGGGCGTGGAGGACGGCCGGCTGACGCCATCCATGCCGCCGCTGCTCTCAGGCGGGCGCAGCTGCGTGGTCGAGCCGAGCGCGCCCAAGAAGGCTGACAAAGTCCAAGCCAAGCCGACCTCGCTGCTGCTCGAAAACCCGGTGCGCTCGGGCCAGACCGTGATCTTCCCCGAAGGCGACGTCACCATTCTCGGCTCGGTCGGCTCCGGTGCCGAGGTGGTCGCGGGCGGCTCCATCCACGTCTACGGCGCGCTGCGCGGCCGCGCCATGGCGGGCGTGAACGGTCACACCAGCGCGCGCATCTATTGTCAGAAGATCGAGGCCGAACTGCTTGCAATCGATGGATTTTATCAGACTGCCGACGACATCGACGCCGCCTTGCGCGGCAAGCCGGCGCAGGCCTGGCTGCAGGGGAATACCATGCGAATTACAGCACTGAACTGACCAGCAAAGGAGACATTTCAGATGAGTAAGGTACTGGTCGTGACATCAGGCAAGGGCGGGGTCGGCAAGACCACGACGACCGCCGCGCTGGGGGCTGCGCTCGCGCAGCGCGGCGACAAGGTCGTGGTGGTCGATTTCGACGTCGGCCTGCGCAATCTCGACCTCGTCATGGGCGCCGAGCGCCGCGTCGTGTTCGACCTCATAAACGTGGTGCAGGGGGTGGCCAAGCTGCCGCAGGCGCTGATCAAGGACAAGCGGCTGGAGAATCTCTGGTTGCTGCCGGCTTCCCAAACCCGCGACAAGGACGCGCTGACGGAAGAGGGCGTGGGCAAGGTCATCGCCGATCTGCGCAGCCGGTTCGACTGGGTGATCTGCGACAGCCCGGCCGGCATCGAGCGCGGCGCCTCCATGGCCATGCGCTTTGCCGACGAGGCCGTGATCGTCACCAATCCGGAAGTCTCCTCGGTGCGCGATAGCGATCGCATCATCGGCATGCTCGATTCCAAGACGGTGCGGGCTGAAAAGGGCGAGCGGGTCGAGAAGCACATTCTCATCACCCGCTACGATCCCTCCCGCGCCGCGCGCGGCGAGATGCTGACCATCGACGATATCCTGGAAATCCTCGCAACGCCCTTGCTCGGCATCATCCCCGAGAGCCAGGACGTATTGAAGGCCTCCAACGTCGGCACGCCGGTGACGCTGTCGAACGCGGATGGAGCGCCGGCGCGAGCCTATATGGACGCGGCCAAGCGCCTCTGCGGCGAGAACGTGACGATGCACGTTCCCGCCGAGCGCAGAGGTCTGATGGACCGCCTGCTGCGACGGAGGGCTGCATGAGCATGGGTCTGCTTCGACTTCTCCGCGGCAAGAAAGCCACTGCACCCGTCGCTCGCGAACGGTTGCAGATCCTGCTTGCCCATGAACGCGGAATGCGTGGCCAGCCCGATCTGCTCGGTGTGCTGCGTGAGGAAATTCTCGCCGTCGTGTCCAAGCACGTCACGCTGGACCCGACCAAGGTCATCGTCCGGCTCGAGCGCGGCGACGAGGTATCGACTCTGGAGGTCGATATCGAGGTGCCCAACGATATCGAGCGCAAGCGCGTGGCGGTCGCGTAGGGGACACGGCCGGCGCGTCCAAATTGGGGTGGGTGAGAAGGCGGTCCGCCGGGCATGGCGGGCCGCCTTTGTTGTGCGCTCAGGTGGCGGCACGGAACGAGGCCCCGGGCTCAATCGTTGTGAGAGACTCGCGGGAGCGATGCACCGCGGTTTCCGTCCACCGGGAGAGCGCCCATGATGTCCGAGGTCCAGGTCCACACCGTCGCGCGGCAGATGCTGGAACAGCATGGATTCGCTGCGATTGCGAAGGCCGCCGAGCAGGCGCAAGCCTGCGAGGGCCGCGGCGAGGCCGAGGAGGCCAAGGAATGGCGTCACATTGTCGACGCCATGAAGATCATGCGCGGTCCGCACCAGAGCTGACAGTTGTAAGCCAGGGCGTGCTCAACGCTCCCCGCGGTCAACGCCTTGCTGCTGAGTGCGATGCTGTGTCTGGGGCTGCGCGCGCTCGCCCGTCTCCTTGCAGGGAAGGGGTTCCCACGATCCGTCCGGCGCCTGCTGATAGGCACTGCATGACGACGAGGTGGATTTTTCCTCGCCTTTCTGGGCGTCGGAATTTTTCGCCAGCACGGGCGCGGTCAGCACCGTGGCGGCCGCAATCGCGCCGGCGAAAACGAAATGGATACTCCGCATGAGGGCTCTCTGGTTCGAATTCGAAGAGGCCGCATGGTGTGGAGGATTGTGACGATTGTTAGCCGAAGCAACGGTTCGTCGCAGCGTGCTTAACGCTGCAAAAGCCGCACGGTTAACCGCCCTTGCTGCGGATCAATCCGGCGAGGTTGGTCTTCTGGGCCTCGCACCAGCCGGGCATGCCGAGGCGGCGCTGGTCCATGTCGGTCGCCTGGGTCGCAACTGCGACCTCGGCCATCAAATCGTCGTCCTGCTTCTCGCCCATCTTGCCGCCGGTGTGCATCCAGGCGATCGCCTTGCGCACCTTCTCGGTGGTGCCGTCGGGAAGGTGCATCTGCTGCGCCTTCTGCACGAGGTCCTGATAGACGAGATCCGTGCCGGGACATTCGACCTTGGCGGCGAAGGCCTGCAACACCATCGTCACATAGGTCGAGCGCGGCGGCGCGTCGGCCGCCTGGGCCGGTGCAGCCAGCAGCAACAGGCCCGTCATCAGAAAACCAGTGCGCATCCTTGGTATCTCCTCCGTTTTTTTGAGAGGCTAGCGTCCGGAGCGCCACTCTGCAATGGGAGCGGAGCGCAATTGTCGTCCCTCCGTGCGGTGCGCTAATCTGGCGCTCCCGGCCCAGGAGCGCGACATGAGCCTGTTCAGCACGCCATTCGATCCCGCACGCGACACCGCACTCGTCACCGGCGCGGGCAACGGCATCGGCCGGGCGATCGCGCAGGCCCTGGTCGGCGAGGGCGTGCGGACCATCTTCGCCGATATCAGTGCCGAGCGGGTAGAGGCCGCCATCAGCGCGAGCAAGAGACCCGAATTGGCGGTGTCCTGGATCGGCGATCTCGCCAGGCTCGAGGCATGCGATGAACTGCTGGCCGCCGCACAGGGGGCGCTCGGGGAGGTCACGCACTTCGTCCACAGCGCGTCTCCGCCGCGGCGAGAGGCAGACCATGCGCTCGCGGTCGATCGCAAGACCTGGCAGGATATGCATGCCGTCAATCTCGATGCCGGCTTTCATCTGGCGCGCGAGATCGCGAAACGGCTGATTGCGGCGAAGCGGCCGGGCTCGTTCCTGTTTCTCACCTCGCTGCATGCCGGCACGCCGCGCAATTTGCCGCACTATTCGACAGCGAAGGCGGCAATGGCGATGCTGGTGAAGGAGCTCGCCAAGACGTTCGGCCAGCACGACATCCGGGTCAACGCGCTGGTGCCCGGCGCGATCGCAGCCGGCGGGTTCGTCGCGGATCCCTCGCTGGCGCGGCACATTCCGCTCGGGCGTCTCGGCGAGGCCGATGATCTCGCGCCGATGGCGCTCACCGTCTTGTCGAACAAGCTCTCCGCTTATGTCACTGGCGCAGCCTTCGTTGTCGACGGCGGGCTGTCGCTGACGAACTGGTTCGAACCGCCGGTGCTGGATTAGCCTAGCGCTGCCAAGCCGGCACGGGATCGAGCGGCGTGCGATAGACCTCATTGTGGTCGCGATCGGTGACGCGCACCGAGCAACCCTTCTGCTGAAGCTCCGGCTTCACTTGCGACAGCTCGCATGCCAATTGATCGGCGCGATCGGAGGCGACCTCGATGTCTTCGAGGATGATTCCACCCTGGTTCCTGAACTCTTCACCAACCACAAGATCGAAGGAGTAGTAAGGCATCCGACTTCCCCGGTGTGATGACCCAAGTTTGAAAAACAAGTCTTCAATGGAAATCTCGACACATCCGGGATGGTATCACGAGTCGATATTTATCGAATGATCCGGCCGCGCAATCTCTGTGCTTATAGCGCAGAAATGATGTGCAGCATGTGAGCTCATTAAGATTTTATTAAATATGCGGCGCGACCATGAAGCATGGAATCGCAACAGAACCGGGCTCCGGGAACCGGCAGTTGCAAGAGAAGGTCGCCGGCATAAATCCCGACGGCCTTTTCTCTTGAGCGGAAGACGATCGCTTCCCGTAATCGCCCGGACTCAACGCATCACATCGACTCGGACAGCGTAGGCGATGTTGCGACGCTGTGTGCCGCATGGCGCTGCGCTAGCGCAGCGGCATCGGCGGACGCACGACAGGTCCATCGTCATCGGCTACGGCTTGCGTCGTCGTAGCCGGCGGCGGGGCCGCGACAGCCTGCGATGGCGGCGGAGGTGCAAGCGGCGCTGGGGTATAGGCCGGCATGTAAGTCTGCGTGACGGCCGGCTTGGGCTTGCGAACCGGCGGCGCAGGCCGCGGCGGGAGCGCAGAGGCGCGTGGGCGCGGATCGACCGGCTTGGTCTCGACAGCCACTGGCCTTGGCGCAGGCGGCTTCGCCATCTCGCGGGCCATCTGCTCCTGTCCGGCCTTCAGCTCGGCGATGTTGGCCTTGAGCTGCTCGATCTGCTGCGCCATCGCGGCGAGATCGTTCGTCATCGATTGCACCGTTTGCGCGGTGTCGGGCTGCGTCGTTGCGGGTGCGGCGGCAAGCTGGGTCGGAGGCGGCGTCGCGGGTTGATCGGCCGTTGGTTCCGTTGCCGCTGGTGCTGCGGGCGGGGCGGCTTCCGCTGCCGCGACGGGCGTCGTCTGCGACGTCGAAGACGTCAGCGAGATCGAAGGCATCAACGACGTCACTACCGGCGTCCATTCGGCGAGCATTTGCTTCGCGGTGTCGCCGTGCTTCTCCCAGGCAATCGCGGCAGCCGCACTGCCGCCCGCGAACAGGAACGTGACGAACGCACCGCGCAGCCACTTGCCGACCGCGGATCGCTTGCGATGGCCCGGACCATCGCTGGCCGTCACACGGACCGCCGTGTCGACCGAAGGTGCCGCAGCGGGCTTGCCGTAGACGACGTTGATCGTGGGCTCCGGCGCACGCGCGGGATTCGGAGCGAACCTAGGCTCCGGACGGGGGGCGACCTCCGGCGCCAGCGCTGGCGCCGTGCTCCCCGGGCGCGAGACCAGCACGATCTCGGGAGAAATCTGAACCGCGTCGTGCGGGTCGTTGTCCTTGACCGTGTCCTTCACGATCTCATCGACGATTTGTTTGCTGTTCAGCGTCGCGAGCATCGCAGCTCCTTTTGAAGCCCAGATGTTTAAGTTTTGGTCCTCCGCATTGGCGCGGAGCCGATCTGTTGAGGTGGGCCCATCCCAAATCCCTGGGACGCACGAGTCCAGCCGGGTTTGACCAAAGCAAGGCAAGGAGATGGAGATGATGCGACGCTCCTCTGCCGTTTGTGGTGATGGAACCCGTTTTGTCGAACACGTGCACGTGTTCCGGTTTGCCATGTTTTCAGCACGATTTGGGCAGCATCTGGCGGGGCTGGGGGCGCTATCGGGGGGCCGGTGGTGCCAAGATCTCTTCTCTGTTTGTTCGTCGTCGCCTTGTTGCCGCTCGGCGGCTGCATGCAGACGACGCTTTCGCCATCGACGGATGCGAGCATGACGGCTCGCGACCGGCAGTTGCTCGCGCACACGCCTTACGCAAAGGCCAACGTACCTGAGCAGTATCTACGCCACATCGTCGATTACCAGCGCAAGGAGCAGCCAGGGACCATCCTGGTCGATACCGACGCGCGCTACCTGTATTTCGTGCTGCCCGAGGGCAAAGCGATCCGCTACGGCGTCGCGGTCGGCGAGGAAGCCATGGCGTTCTCAGGCGTCGCGCGGGTCGGCCGCTTGGCGGAATGGCCGGACTGGATTCCGACAGCGGATATCCAGGCGCGGCTCGGGCCGTATCCGGCGCGCGTTCCCGGCGGTCCCGCCAACCCGCTGGGCGCGCGGGGGATTTATCTCTATGCCGGCAACAAGGACACGCTTTATCGCATCCACGGCACCAACCAGCCCGAATATATCGGGCAGGCGATCTCGTCGGGCTGCATCCGGATGCGCAATGAGGACGTCATCGATCTCTATGACCGGGTGAAGCTGGGCTCGACCGTGGTGGTGCTGCCGCCTGGGCAAAACGCGCAGGCCGTGACTGGCGCGTTCTGGCGCGGGTGAGGAAAGCTCACTCGGGCGTGATGTGTCCGGCATCTGCGGCATCGTGAGCACCTCTGGTGCTCACGCCCGCGGGCCGATCTCGTCTTAATCGCCCGGCCTGGCGATCCGCCATTGCAGCGTCATGGCATTGCCGTTGGCATCGCCCGGCGCCTTGTCGGCAGGCGAGGTGTAGAGCGGGCGATAGCGGTATGCCCACATCTTGCTACCGTCGTTGCGGTTGATCACGGTGAAATCGCCGACGGCTTTGGCGTCGGTCGTCGCGGCTAGCGGAACCCAGCTCTCGGTGCACTTGCCGTTGCAGTTCGACGTCTTGCCGGTGGTGTCGCGCTCGTAATAGTAGAGCGTCATGCCCTTGAGGTCGACGAGCTTGGGACCCTGCTTGGTCAGGACCACCTTCGCCGGTGCGGTCGTTTCCTCGGGTTTCGGCGGGGGCGGGGAGTCGCCGCCGCCATGGCCGTTTGCGAGCGCATGACCGCTCGCGAGCGCGATCGCCGCGGCCGCAACAATGCACCTGAACATCCGAAACTCCCGACCCGCAAAGTTAATCGCGCGTTAAGCGCCGAACGGGCCGACCGTAACAGTCGAACGTTAGTTCCAGGTTTCGCGGCGCTGCGACAATTACGTACAAAACGACCGGCTTATGCCTGCACATCGCGCAACGGCGCGCGGCTGAGCTCGTTGCCGGCGGCAATCGCCTTGCGCAACAGCCGCATCAATTCCTCGCTTTCCTTCGCGCTGAGGCCGCGCAGCATGACGCGCTGCGCAGATTCGACGGCGGGCGTGATCTTGCGCAGCGTGCGCCGGCCTTCATCGGTGATCTCGAGCTCGCGCGCGCGGCGGTCGCGGCTGGAGGCGCGGCGCTCGATAAGGCTCTTCTGCACCAGTCGATCGATCACGCCGGTGATGGTGGTGCGGTCGTAGGCGATCAATCCTGCGAGCGTCACCTGGTCGAGCCCCGGATTGGCCTTGATGGTCGCCAGCGCGGCATATTGTACCGGCGTAAGATCGAAGCCGGCATCTCCGACTTCAGCCAGGAATACCGCGACCGCGATCTGCTGGAACCGGCGCGCCAGATGCCCGGGCATGTCGTTGTTGTCTTTCACCGAGGTCTCCGTTTGGCAGGGACGTTGCGGATCATTGACAAGTATACTGATAGTCAGCATACTGAGCAACATCCAAACAGAAATTTGGCGGGAGAGGTGCTCATGCAATTCCATCTGAATGGATTTCAGCCGGGCGATCCCGAGATTGCGGATCCCGCCGAGCGCGTTCAGGCCTCGGGTGCAGCGGGCGCCGTGCCCGAAGAGGTCGATGTCCTCATCGTCGGCTGCGGGCCCGCCGGCCTGACGCTGGCCGCCCAGCTCGCGCAATTCCCTGATATCAAGACCTGCATCGTCGAGCAGAAGCCGGGCCGCCTGCTGGTCGGTCAGGCCGACGGCATCGCCTGCCGCACCATGGAGATGTTTCACGCCTTTGGCTTCAGCGAGCGTGTGCTGAAGGAGGCCTATTGGGTCAACGAGACGACGTTCTGGAGGCCGGACGAGCGACAGCCCGAGACCATCGTCCGCAGCGGCCGGGTGCAGGACGTCGAGGACGGGTTGTCTGAATTCCCGCACGTCATCCTCAACCAGGCCCGCATCCATGACGGCTTTCTCGACGTGATGCGGAAATCGCCGGCCAAGCTCGAGCCGTATTACAGCCGGCGCGTGCTCGATCTCGATGTCGATCCGGCCGCTGATGCCGCCGGTCATGCCGTGACGGTGCGCCTCGAGCGCGTCGATGCCGGAAACGAGGGCAAGATCGAAACCATCAAGGCGCGCTATGTCGTCGGCTGCGACGGCGCGCGCAGCACGGTGCGAAAGTCGATCGGCCGCGAGCTGCACGGTGATTCCGCCAATCACGCCTGGGGCGTGATGGACGTGCTGGCGGTGACAGACTTCCCTGATATCCGCTTCAAGTCTCTGATCCAATCGGCGAAGGACGGCAGCCTGCTGATCATCCCGCGCGAAGGCGGTTACATGGTCCGCCTCTATGTCGAGCTCGCCAAGCTCGAGATCGGCGAGCGCGTCGCCAATCGCAACATCACCGCCGATGACGTGATCGCCAAGGCGCAGCGGATTTTGAAGCCGCATACGCTCGAGGTGAAGGAGATCGCCTGGTGGTCGGTCTACGAGATCGGTCAGCGCCTCACCGACAAGTTCGACGACGTGCCGGAAGCCGACGTCGCCGCCCGCCTGCCACGCATCTTCATCGCCGGCGATGCCTGCCATACCCACAGCCCGAAGGCGGGGCAGGGCATGAACGTCTCGATGCAGGATGCCTTCAATCTCGGCTGGAAGCTCGCCGCCGTCCTGCGCAGGCAGTGCGCCCCAAGCCTGCTGCATTCCTATTCGGCCGAACGCCAGGCGGTTGCCAAGGAGCTGATCGATTTCGATCGTGAATGGGCGGGGATACTCGCTTCCGCCGCGAAGGCCGGCGGTGCCGATGCGGCGAAGACGCAGGACTATTTCGTCCGGCACGGCCGTTACACGGCAGGGACCGCGACGCATTACCGTCCGTCGCTTCTCACCGGCACGGCGGCGCATCAGCATCTTGCGCAAGGTCTCGTCATCGGCAAGCGCTTCCACTCCGCGCCGGTGATCCGGCTGGCGGACGCCAAGCCCGTGCATCTCGGCCATGCGGCGCAGGCCGACGGCCGCTTCCGCATCTACGCGCTTTCACCGGCGGAAGATCCCGCCGCCGTCGGCTCAGCCATTCGCGCGCTGTGCAATTTCCTCACCGAAGCCAGGGAGTCGCCGATCAGGCGATACACGCCCACGGGCGCCGATATCGACAGCGTGATCGACCTGCGCGCGGTCTTCCAGCAGGATCATCGCGAGCTTGCCGTCGAGGCGATGCCGTCGCAGCTGCTGCCGCGCAAAGGCCGCTACGGCTTGATCGATTACGAAAAGATGTTTTGTCCCGACCTCAAGAGCGGGCACGACGTCTTCGCTATGCGCGGCATCGACCGGAAGGCGGGTTGCATGGTCGTGGTGCGGCCGGACCAGTATGTCGCGAACGTGCTGCCGCTCGACGCCTTTGCTGCGCTTGCGTCGTACTTCGACGCCGTCATGTTGCCAGCGAATTGACGGCCTGGCGGTGCGCCAGGCGCCGTGCCGATGAACGGCGAATGAATATTGAACCGCGCGCGGCGTGCATCTCGATCTTTCGACGCATGCGACCACCGTTCGCGGAACGCCCGTTCTGCTTGCGCGTTCCGACTGGCAGAGGAGGAACACGCCATGAGACTCAAAAGCGTTTTACTTGCCGCATTGCTGCTCGTCCCGACGGCCGCGCTGGCCGCGCCGGGCATCGTCACTGTCTCGACCGGCCTGCGCGCCGGGCCGGGCACGGGCTTTCCCCTGGTCGACCGCATCCCCGGCGGCGCCCGCGTCAACATCCACGGTTGCCTGCGCGGCAATGCCTGGTGCGATGTGAGCTTCTCCGACGATCGCGGCTGGGTGTCGTCGCAATATCTCGAATATCTCTATCGCAACCACTACGTCTATCTCCCTGACTATGTCGACGAGATCGACGTGCCCGTCGTCCCGTTCGTGCTGACCTCGTACTGGTCGAGCTACTATGCGGGACGTCCCTGGTACCGTCGCCACGCCTATTGGAGTAGTTACTGGACTTCGCATCAGCGCTTCGCGACGCGGATGACGCTTGATCCACGTGCGGCCCGCATCGGTCGCGCGGCGACGCGTGACGCGGCGGTCGCACTCGAGCGCAGCGGTGTGCGCGCCAGGGGCAATGTCGCGATCACCGGACGGAATACCGCGGTCGCGCGGCCCAACGCCGCCATCGCCAAGCGCAACGCCGCGGTTACGATCGACCGGACCCGCGCCGCGCGGAGTGAGCGCATCGCGCATGAGCGAGCCGCCGTGCAGAGCCGCAGTGCGCGCGAGGCGCAGGCGCGCATGATGCACGACCGTGGTGCGAGCCGTGCCGCCGTGCGCGCGCAGCCGATGACGCGCGCTCATGAAGCGCCGCGCGCGGCCGCGCCTGCAGCCCGGCCCGCGACGCCGCACGTCGCGAAGCCGAACGTCAGCCACGGTTCGCCGACGAATGCCCGTGCGCAGATGCCGGCGCCGCGCGCGGCTGCGCCCGCAATGTCGCACCCGGGCGGCGGCGGCGCTCCGCACATCAATGCGGCGCCGCGCGGCGGCAATGCGCCGGCCGGCGGTCCCGGCGGCGGCCATCAAAAGCACTAGGGTTGCCAAAAAAGCCCGGCCGCAGCGCCGGGCTTTTTCTTTGGCCATCGCAAGGCCATTACAATTTAAGTCAGTTCTTCGCCGGCAGATTTCATCGATCGTAATATCTCTACCGAAAGCTGTAAGCATCCACTCGGGGCAGCGGGGCACGGGAGGATGACGATGAGACAGAGCCAGGCGGAGACGCGCCGCCAAAATGTCGCGAAGCGGTCGATGACCAAGGAGGCCAAGCAGCTGTCCGGCCTGATTGCCGGATTGCGCAAATCGCTCGAAGCGATCCACAAGGAACGGGCGAGCGCAAAGCTCACCGGCGCCGAGATGGGCATGCTCGACGAGCGCCGCAACAATCTGCAGCTCACCATCGCAGCCCTCGACGATCGCCTCTCGGCGGTGCAGGGGCTGATCAATCTCGGCCGGCCGCACGTGATCCGGGTCCACTAGCGGGGCTCGGACAGGCGCTATCGGTCCCCGTGACAGTCGTGACGGACCGGCGGCCGATTCAGCATGATATGACGACGCGCCTGACGGCAAGCAGCCCGCGACAAGCAGGATCGCGTCCCGGACGCGGCGCGCGCTCATCCGGTTACCCGGCTGGAAGCGTGCCTGGCACAGTGCTGCCTGCGGATGGCACCAAATTGCCACGCTCCTGGCGAATTGCCGCCAAAGCCCGCTGCCACGAGAGGAGCGGGTGCAGGCAACGCCAGGGGATTTGCATTGGCCTACAAAATGGTCGCAGAACGCGACAACGAGAAGTACAGTTTCGCCCGCGAGAGCCGGTTGCTCATCGTGGCCAAGGCAAGGGTGTGGGCCAGTGAGGGATGGCAGGTCGTCATCACTGATCAGGATGGCAAGGCCTACGCGCCGCCCGAATTCGATCAGCTATTGGCGGCGTAACCGCAAGACGGGCTAGGGGACAACATTGATTTCGCTGTTTCGACCGGGGCGCGGCTTGATCGCGCCCTTGACGACTCTTGCCGCCGTCCTGACGGCGACGGTTGCGGCCGCGCAGAATCTCGACGCCGGCAAGTCGCCCGCAAAGCTCTTTGCCGACGGTTGCGCAACCTGTCACCGCACCCCTCGGGGCCTTGCCAAGGGACGCTTCAGCCTGACGCTGACCTGGTTCCTGAAGGACCACTACGCGACCAGCTCCGATTCCGCCAAGGCGCTTGCCGCCTATCTGGAGTCGGTCGATGGGCCGCCGCCGCGTCCTGCGGCCAAGCCCGGCGCAAAACCGCTGCGATCATCGCCACGTCCGCCCAAAGCGGTACAGAGCCAATAACTGTCGTCCCGAATCCCGGCTAAGCGCGTCGATAGGTCTGCGCGATCAGGCGGTCGTGCACGGCGCGCAGGTCGGCGCTCATGCGTGTCTGTCCCGTCGTGACATAGGACAGCCAGGCGCCGTCGGCGGCGAGGCGGACGATGTGAAGGTCGGGCGCGCTATCGGTGGCGCGATGGCGCTTCAGCTGTGCCTTGATCCAGTCGTTCCAGAGCCGGCGCAGCGACGGATCGGTGACGACGACCATGCTCAGCGCCGCCCAGGGCGTTGCGAAGCCGAAGGCCTTGCCGGTGAACACCGCATTCACATAGGCGCGCGTGAAGCTGCCGCGCGGCTTGGGATCCGACTCGATGGCGCTGTCGATCTCGGCATCGACGCGGGCGAGGAGATCGGCGAACAGGCCCTCGATCAGCGCCTGCTTGCTTCCGAAATGATGAAACAGACCGCCCTTGGTGACGCCGGCCGCCGCAGCGACCGCCTGCACCGTGACGCCGGAGACGCCATGGTCCATGGCAATGGCAGCAGCGTGGTCGAGCAGGGCGCGCCGCACCTGCTCGGGCTGCTTGGCGCGGGTGTAGCGGCTTTCCGGCATCAATGCACCGTGGTCTCCGAGAACAGGTTGATGATCACGACCCCGGACACGATCAGCGTAATGCCGACGAAGGCGGCGGCATCCAGCATCTGGCGGAACAGCACGAAGGAGACCGTGGCGGTCAGGATGATGCCGACCCCGCCCCAGATCGCATAGGCGATGCTGAGGGGAATGACGCGGATCGCGACCGACAGCGCATAGAACGAGGCGACGTAGAACAGCACCATCGCCAGCGTCGGCCACGGCCGGGTGAACTGCGCCGATTGCTGCAGGAAGGCGGAGGCGGTGACCTCGAAGACGATGGCGAGAGCAAGCGCGGCGTAGGCATTGAAGGCGGATGTCATGAGAGCTCGAACGCAAGCGCGAAAAGATACCGCGCGGTAGGTATGTTTAGCACGCGGAACATGGCTTTTGCCAGGAGCAGGTATCACGTGTGAGTGACGGGGCGGCGACAGGCGCGTCACGCGCCAGGACCGGAGTTTCCAAGACAGGTCGCTGACAACACGAAGCCGCCGCGCGATGCATCGTGCGGCGGCCCGGGGCTGGCGGTTCGATGGGACCTTAGTTGATCCGCACCGAGAGCTCGACGTCTTCGGCAAAGGCCGTCGACATATAGCCGCTTCCGGGCGCGCGTACGCGCGCCAGATAGTCGGGGCTGTCGTCGGCGTTGTCGGCGACGATGATCGCGCCCGGCCTGAGATGGCCTTCGAGCAGATCCAGGACATCGGAGTAGAGCGCCTTGGCACCGTCGAGCAGCACGAGGTCGATCGTGTCAGGCAGATCGGCACTGAGCGTCTTCAGCGCATCGCCCTCGCGGATTTCGACGAGATCGATCACGCCGCCGGCCGAGAGGTTGTCCCGCGCCCGTGCCGCCTTGGACGACTCGAACTCGCTGGTGATGAGGCGGCCGCCGCCATTGTCGCGCAGAGCTGCAGCAAGGTGCAGAGTCGAGATGCCGAACGAGGTGCCGAACTCGACGATGGTCCTGGCGCGGGAGCTGCGCGCCAGCATGTAGAGCAACGTACCGGTCTCGCGCGAGACCGCGAGCGGGGCGTCCTTCAGGCGTCCATAGAGATCGCGGTAGGCGGTCTTGCTCCGCAACATCCGCGCCCGGTCGGCATCGGACAAATTGGCGACGGCAGCCAGCGTTGCGCCGCTTGCTGCTTCGGCCTCGCTGAACAGTCGATCCAGCAGCGGCGCAAGCGATGTGATGATTGGGGTGGTCATTTGGTGTCTCCAGAGTTCGCAGCGAAGCGCGTGCTTGCGCGGAGATCGAAATACGACTAATTCGTCGCATTTCCTATTCGCATTGCTCGCAGGCGCCATGGCCAACCGTCGAAGCCGTTCAATTTCCTCGCGAAAACAGCCGCAACAGGCCCGCTCCACCGGGCTGGTGGCGGCCATCCTGGATGCCGCTGTTCAGGTTCTGGCGAAGGAGGGGGCGCAGCGTTTCACGACGGCGCGGGTGGCGGAGCGGGCCGGGGTGAGCGTCGGATCGCTCTATCAATATTTTCCGAACAAGGCGGCCATCCTGTTCCGCCTCCAGAGCGACGAATGGCGGCGCACCAGCGAGATGCTCGCCGGCATCCTGGTGGACCGGGCGAGGCCGCCTCCGGCGCGGCTGCGCGCGCTGGTCCATGCCTTCATCCGCTCCGAATGCGAGGAGGCTGCGATCCGCATCGCGCTCAGTGATACCGCACCGCTCTATCGCGACGCGCCCGAGGCGCATGAGGCACGGGCAGCCGGCGAGGGCATCGTCGCCGCCTTCATGCGGGAGGCGCTGCCCAAAGCCTCGGATGCGACGCGCAGCCTTGCTGGCGAGCTGATTACGACGACGCTCAGCGAGGTCGGCAGGAATTTTTCGGAAGAGACGCGGAGCGAGACGGAGATCGCAGCCTATGCCGATGCCATGGCCGACATGTTCTGCGCTTATCTTACGAGGCTGGCGCGGCGCTGAGCATTGCTGACATCGGCATTTGCGGGCCGATTGTTCTTCGGATTTCGCCGGGTTAGCCTAGCCTCGTCCTTTATCCAATCATCGAGCGCCGCGCCATGCATGTCCTCCGTCCCCAGTTCCGCATCGAGGAGCAGCGCGCGCTGGAATTTGCCGGGCGACGCGGCTTCGGCGTGATCGTAGCGGCGGACGAGCGCGGGCCGCGGGCCTCCCACGTGCCGTTCGTGCTGGGCGAGCGCGGCGGGCGCGCTATCGTGCAGATCCATTTGACAGCCAAAAATCCGCTCGTGCCGCTCGCCGACGGCATGAGGCGATTCTTGCTGATCGTTGCTGGCGACGATGCCTACGTCTCCAATGACTGGTATGCCTCCCGCGACAACGTCTCGACCTGGCTCTACGAGGCGGTGCACCTATCCGGCGTGGCGCATCTGCGCGGGCTGGACGAAAATCGCCGACATGGCGATGCGCTGCTTGCCGTCTCCGAGGCGCGGTTGCCCAAGCAGCCTTGGGATCTCGCGCAGATGGACCCAAGCAAGCGCGAGAGCATGCTGGCTGCGATCCGCGTCATCGATCTCGTAGTGGATCAAGTCGAGGGCCAGGCCAAGCTCAATCAGCACAAGAGCGATGCGGACCATGTCGCAGTCGCAGATCGATTGGCGCGGTCGGAGGAGACAGGGCAGCGGCGGCTGGCGCGCAGGATGCAAGCGCTGCGACCGGAGCTCAAGTACGAGACCCCGTCAAGCCTTGCTTCGTCTGATGTTTGACCTCACGGACCTCCTTCATGCTCGTCATCTCCATTCAAAGCCAGGTGGTCCACGGCCATGTCGGCAACAGCGCGGCTGCCTATGCCATGCAGGCGGAGGGTGTGAACGTCGCGGCGGTGCCGACGACGCTGCTGTCGAACCATCCGCGCTATCCGAGCCTGCGCGGGCGGGTGCTGGAGACCGAGCTGGTCGCCGATCTGCTCAAGGGCGTTGAAGAGCGCGATCTCGTCGACGAGGCGGCCGTGCTCGTCACCGGCTATCTCGGCTCGCCCGGCAATGCCGCCGTCGTTGCCGACTTCGTCGAGCGGGCTTTGATGCGCAATCCGAAGCTCGTCTATCTCTGCGATCCCGTGATCGGGGACGACGGCCGCGTCTATGTCGCCGACGGAATCCTGGACGTGCTCCGGCATCGGCTGCTGCCGGCCGCGAAGCTGACCACACCGAACCGGTTCGAACTCGAGCTGCTTGCGGACCTCACGATTGCCGATGCGCAGGACCTGCTTGCGGCGTGCGCGGCGCTCGTGGGACAGGGCCGCATCGACGTCGTCGCCACCGGCTGCACGCTCGCGGACACGCCCGAAGGGCAGTTGGAGACGATCCTGTGCGCCGACGGCCGGCTGTCGCGCTTTGCGACGCCGCTTCTGCCGATCCGGCCCTATGGCACGGGCGACCTTCTCACCGGTCTGATCGCGGCGCATTTGGCCAAGGGCGAGGCGACGGAGGTGGCGGTGCGGCGCGCGATGGAGACCACCTTCGCGGTGCTGCTGCGCACGCAGGAGGCCGGCACAGCCGAGATGCGTCTCGTGCCGCTGCCGCGGGGCCGCGAGCCGTAACGACTTCAGGTCGCGCGCTTGCCGGCCGATTGCGCCGCCTTCTGCGGCTTTGCCGGGCCCTTCTGCTCGCGCGCGGCTTGTGCTTTGGGCGGCTTTGCATGGGCCGCGGCGCGCATCTTCCTGGGCTTCGCATTGGCAGCTTCCTTGCGGTCCGCCGTGCCCCGGCGCGAGATGTATTCCTTGCCGTCGATCGGGCCGACATGCGGCGGATCGCGGCCGAGATAGGGCCGGCCGATGCCGAGCTCCTTGCCGTTGGCGTCGACCCACTTCCACAGGATTTCGGTCGATACCCAGCGCTGCGCGCGGTTGCTACCCTGGGTGCTGACGATGTCCGCCGCCATGCCGTGGCCGTAGCCACCACGCGTGCTGCCACCGTGATAGGAGCGGTCGGAGGCGGCCTTCAGGCCGCTCGCGATCGACTGGCGATAGTCGTCACGGAACGCGCTGGTGATGCCCGGCGAGAGGCCGGCGGCCTCGGCTGCGAGCAGCGTGCGAAACAGTTTTCGCTTGAAGCTCTTGTCCATGCCGCCGATGACGTAATCCATCATCGACATGCCGGCGTGCTCGGCCGCCTTCGGATCCTTCCAGCCGAAATCCTCGTCGACCAGCTTGGTGAAGCTGCGCATCACGGTCACCGTCTTGCCCTTGCGCTTGACTGTGACGGGGCGGCGCTCCTCGACCTTGATCGAATCCTCTTTGGGCGTGCGCTGGTAGAGCGCCCAGAGATAGCGGTCGATACAGGCGTCCATGACGAAGCATTCGTCGAGCACGGCGATGGTGTCCGCGGGGGGCGCCTTGTTTGCGGGCGGGACCTGTCCGCCCGCGATCGCCGCGGGGGACAATGCGTCCGTAGTCACGATCTCGGTGGGATCGGCGGATGCGAGTTTGACGGGCTCTGGCGTCGGTGCAGGCGGAGCCTCGCTGACGCTAGGTGCCTCGCTGACGCTGGGTGCCGGTTCAGGCGAAATCTGAGGCGCGGGCTGCTCCGCCGGCAATATCAGCGCGGGATCGGCCGACGCGAGCTGGACGGCTGGGACCTCCGGCGCGGCTGCCGCTTCAACGGTTGGCAGGCTCGCCGCCGCCGCAGCGATCTCGGCGGTCAAGGCGATGCCGTCCTCGATGGTCGCAGCGCGTGGGACGTCGGCGAGGTCGAGGCGATCGAGATCTTTCGCGTGCGAGACAGCAGCAGCATTGGCGCCGCTGTTCTCGATAAGGGCAGGCGCGTAGGCGGACAGGGAGAGCACCAGCCAGCTGGCGAGAACGGCCGAGGGGCATGAGACCGCCACCAGAAGAGACCGCCGATCATTCATGATCCCTGCCTCCAAACGGTTCTGTTCGAACCCGTCTTGTTCGAACAGTCAGTGATGCAAACAGTCTTGATGCGAACAGACTTGCACGGAAAGGCACGCAGCGCGTTGATTGTTCGGAAGACGGTGTGGCGGCGCAATGGCGTAATTCAGCGAAAACAAGCTTTTCGAAGGGGTGTTGCGAAGTTGCAACGCGGGTTCCGTGGCGTTCCGTACGCGACTGCGGCGGAAAATGCCTGCAACGGCAAGCCCCCGCTTGTCGTCAAATTGAGTGATCCGCATTTACTTGGAATACAGTTTGATCGCAGCCAGCATCGCACTCGCGATCATCGAGATCATCTATGCGCTCGGCACCGCTCTCGTCGCAAAACTGCAATCGCTCGCGACCGCGCTGAAATAGGCGGTAACAAGGCTTTCGCCGTGGGCTGTTGACAAGGTGTCTTGTGACAAGGTGTCTTGCCCGACGCCTCGCGGCAACTTTGCGCAGCGCCGTGCGTTGATCGGCCCATGAGCACGCATTCCTCGCTTCGTCCCATGGACGCCTTCGATCCCACCGAGCCCGCCATCCTGCATGATCGTCTGTCCGACACGATCATCACCTGGACCGCCGATCAGGCTGATGACTACCGGCAGTCCAGCCGGCCGCGCGAAGATGGAACCGTAGCCTGGAAGGCCTACCTCTTCGACGGCTGGGGGAACGTGCTCGGTGGCTGACCACCGCCCATAAAAGCGCCATGTCGCGGCCGGCATGATTCGGCCAAGGCTTTGTACGCGTTAAACATATCGCCATGCGCTACATGCGTTGTTGCAATGCAACAGCGCATGTCGCAATGCAGCAAAACGCGCTTAAATGTGCTCCGAATCTTCCATCAGGAGCACCACCAATGAACAAGAAGACTTTGACGATCGCCGCCGCTGTCCTGACGATCGCGGGCGCTACTTCGGCTTTCGCCGCTGAGCTGCCGACCTATGAGGCCAATGGTTTTCCGGTCTCCCCCGTCCAGGTTGGCGTGCTCGGGGCCGGCCATGTCGAGCAGCAGGTCGCGGCGCCCACGACGGTTGCTTCGGCGCACCAGGTGAAGGTGCTCAGCTCGCGCAAGGTCAAGACCGCGGACGTCACGACGGGCGCAGCCCGCTGAGCTGACATCGCATGAAGGGCAGGCGGGTCTCGCCGCGTGCGCGACCCGCCGCCTCATGCGATCATGAACGTCACGACGCCCGCATGCGCCGCGCGCGTGTGGGGATGCTTCAGAATCCGGCCGCGAACAAGTTCGCGTGATGGCGCCGGTTATGTATGCTCGTTCATAACGAGCCCAATCCTTTTGACAGTTGCTTTGCAGGTCGCATTGCTTGATGCGGACGGCGTGCGCGACACGCGCAGGCTCGATGGCGAACGGCCGTAGAGCTCGACGAAGGCGGCGTTGAAGCGGCGCAGGCTGCCGAAGCCGGCCTGGAACGCGATCTCCGTCATGGTGTGATCACCGGCATCGAGCAGGCGCTTGGCGCGTTGCACGCGCAGCGTCTTGGCGAGCTGCTGCGGCGTGGCACCGACATGCCGCTCGAACAATCGCGCCAGATGGCGCGAGGAAATGCCGAGCCGCATCGCGAGTGTCACGACCGAATCCTCGTCGAGCGCGCCCTCGTCGATGAGCTTGATCGCCCGCACGACCGTCGAGCGCGTGCCGTTCCAGGCCGGGCAGAACGGCGCGGTCTCGGGGCGGCAGCGCAGGCAGGGCCGGAAGCCCGCCGCTTCCGCGGCGGCCGCCGTCGGATAATAGTTGACGTTGCGCGTCAGCGGCTGCTTGGCCGGACAGACCGGACGGCAATAGATCCCCGTGGTCTTCACCGCCGTGAAGAAGCGGCCGTCATAGCGGGGATCGCGGCGCAGGCGCGCGGCGTTACAGGTCGCAAAACTCAGCATGCCCGGATGATAGCGCAGACGCGTGGGGAGGGAAGTGCTGCGGGATGACCGAGTCCGATTGTGGCGAGCGGCAATGCGGATCAAGGCCTAGAAGGCGGCGCTCGTTTCAATGCCAGCCGCGGAGCGCCTCGTGACCAGCCCCAAAGACATCGTCCTGAATGCCTGGAAGACTTTTTCATCGCGCGACGCCGCGCGCATCGCGGCGCTGTTCACTGATGACGCCGAATGGATCGCGCCAAAGGGCAACGCCACCGCGATCGCGCTCGATCACTCCGACCACATGGAGGGCGCGCAAGCGATCGCGCGCTTCATCGCGCAGGAGATGCACAGACTGTTCTCGGAAATCGATATCGCCTTTCGCGGCGTCTACGCCGACGGCGATGTCGTGATCGTGGAGGAGCGAATGTGCGCCACGCTTCCCGGCGGCGCTCGTTACGAGAACGACTATTGTTTCGTGTTCACTGTGACCGGAGACAAAATCCGCGAGGTGCGCGAATACATGGATACGCGCAAGGGATGGCGGATGGTGTTCGGTGAGGAGGTGTGACGAGCCGGGCTGCGCAACTTCGCTGCGTGCCAGCCCTGCAACGGCGTGGGTTGAGCGGATTGGCCCGCTGACATAAGGCTTCTCCCATGGATCAGCGGACGAGCGGCGCTGACGCTCTCATTCAGAAGAACGACGCGGCGCCGGCATTGCTCGGCGTGGTTTGCGGGCTGTCCGCAGCGCTGTTCTGGGCTCTCGGCTTCGTCGGCACGCGGCACGGCCTCAAAGTCGGCTTCACGCCGGTCGATCTGCTCGTGCATCGCTATGTCTGGTCAGGGATCGCGTTCCTGCCGCTGGTCTTGCGCGCCGGCATCTCCGATCTCTGCGGCATCGGCTGGGGCAGGGGCCTTGCGCTGATGGTGCTGGGCGGCCCGGTGATGGCGCTGATCTCCTACACCGGTTTCCTGTTCGTGCCGCTTGGACATGGCAGCGTGATCCAGCCCTCCAGCGCGACGCTTGGCGGCCTGCTGCTCGCCGCATTGTTCCTGAAAGAGAAGATCTCCGCCTCGCGGCTTGCCGGCGCTCTCGTCATCGTCGGCGGCCTTGGTGTGATCGGCGCGGAATCGATCGGGCATATCGGCGCCGACGGCGTGCAGGGCGATCTGATCTTCGTGCTCACCGGATTCATGTTCGCGGGCTTCGGCGCGCTGCTGCGGCACTGGCGCGTCTCCGCGGTGTCGGCCGCGCTCGTCATCAACGTGCTGTCGCTGCTGCTCTTGCCGATCTACCTCGCGACCGGCGGGCTTGCCCGCATCGCCGCGATCGGCATCACCGAGAACGCGATCCAGGCGCTGGCGCAGGGCGTGCTCGCAGGTCCCGCCGCGCTCTATCTCTACGCGGTCTCCGTCCAGCGTCTCGGCGTCGCCCGGGCCGCGGTATTTCCCGCGATCGTGCCGGCGCTGACGCTTCTGGTCGGCTGGCTCCTGCTCGGGGAGCCGCCGACGGCACTCCAGGCCGCGGGCCTAGTGACGGTGCTGTGCGGGTTTTACCTGGCGCAGCGGCAAAGATAGGCGCGACCTTACGCCTTCCGCACGAACTCCGATTTCAAATTCATCGCGCCGATGCCATCGATCTTGCAGGCGATGTTGTGGCCGTCGCTGGCGTCCTGGAGGCGGATGTTGCGGACCTTGGTACCGCCTTTGACGACCGAGGAGGAGCCCTTGATCTTGAGGTCCTTGATCACGATGACGCTGTCGCCGTCGGCCAGCACATTGCCGTTGGCATCGCGCACGCCTGCCTCGGGCGCGGCTTCCGCGGCCGCATCGGCCGTGCCGCTCCATTCATGGCCGCATTCCGGACAGACCCAGAGACCGCGGTCCTGATAGGCGTGCTCGGAGTTGCAGCTCGGACATTTCACGGCATCGTCCATCGTCGATTCATCCCCTGTTCGGCCCCTGTGGGCGGGCGCACCGTAGGGGCGGGAACGGGGAAAGCAAGGAAAATCCGGCCTCTGCCGCGCGGCCCGGCAAGCTCCCATCATCGTGACGCAGCAATTGACGGCTATGGCTTGTGCTTTGCCTCACCAAGCATAGCTGATCGGAAAGCGGATGTCCGCCTCATCCCCTTCCATGTAACATCACGGCATGAGCGAGATCGAAACCCTGTTCGGTGTCCTGCGTCAGTCGGCCGACGCGCCCGTCATCGACATGCTCGAGCGCATGGTGCGGGAGGGGCCGGACCATGCCCTGTGCAAGATGAACGCGCTGCATCTGGCGAGGACGGCGGGTCTCGGCGAGGAGCAGGTGATCGCGGGGCTGCTGCATGCGGTCGGGCTCGGCATCCTCGAGATGACCTGGAACGTGATGTGCCCGAGCTGCGCCGGCGTGCTCTCGGCCAACAAGAGCCTGAAGACGGTCAACAGCCCGCAATATCATTGCGCCTTCTGCGCCGCCGGCTACGAGACGACGCTCGACAATCTGGTCGAAGTGACCTTCGCGGTCAGTCCGCGCGTGCGCAGGATTGCGGCGCATAATGCCGAGGAGCTGCCGCTCGCCGAATATTACCGCCAGGTGTTCTGGAGCTCGGCGATCGAGCTTCCGCCCGACCTCGACGGCTTGCTGCGCGAGCTGACGCTGGAATCCGTCGACCTGCCGCCGGGCGAGCGCGCCATTCTCTCCCTGCAAGTGCAGCCTGGCATGCTGATCGTGTTCGATCCCGTGACGCACACGGCGCAATACATCGAGGTGAAGGGCGAGGAGACGGCCGAACGCCAGACGCTGTCGCTGATCTTCAACAAGTCCGAGGTTCCCGTCGACGCCGTCAGCCTGCGCCCGGGACCGCTGCGGCTGGCGCTGGAGAACCGCACCGACAGCCGCGTGCTGCCCGCGGTGTGGGTGATGAACCAGCGGCTCGATGACCTCCTGACCCGGCGCAAGCCGAGCCTCACCGCAAAGCGCCTGCTCACCAACCAGACCTTTCGCGATCTCTACCGCACCGATACGCTGGCGATCGGCCAGCGCCTCAAGATCCTCAGCCTGACCTTCCTGTTCTCGGACCTGAAGGATTCCACCGGGCTGTACGAGCATGTCGGCGACCTCGTCGCCTTCGATCTCGTCAACGAGCATTTCCGCCTGCTGCAGGAGATCATCGCCTCCGAGCAGGGCGCCGTGGTCAAGACCATTGGCGATGCCGTGATGGCGACCTTCGAGACGCCCGACCGCGCCATTGCGGCTGCGATCCGCATGCGCGAGGCCATGAGCGAGCTCGGCGCCCAGCGCCAGCACCAGGGCCTGTTGCTCAAGATGGGTATCCACGAAGGCTCGTGCCTCGCCGTCACCCTCAACGGCCAGCAGGACTATTTCGGCCAGACCGTGAACATCGCCTCTCGCGTCCAGGGCTTGGCGGCCTCGCGCGCGATCGTGGTGACGGAGGCGGTGGTCGACAACGCCGAGACGCGGACGCTGCTGGATGCCGGCGGCCTCAACCCGACCCGTCGCAGCGTCGCGCTGAGCGGGATCGCGGACAGGGTGTCGGTGTACGAGATACCGTGAGGCTTTTCGTAGATCCCGTGAGGTTTTCGTAGCCCGGATGGAGCGTCAGCGAAATCCGGGGCAGCAGGTGCGGCGCCATCCCGGATTACGCTGACGCTCCATCCGGGCTACATTTCCCGCTATGACCTTCCTCCTCAACATCGACGTTCCCGACGTGGAGCGAGCGACGAGCTTCTATACCGCCGCATTCGGCCTGACGGTCGGCCGCCGCTTCGGCAACGACTTCGTCGAGCTGCTCGGCTGGCCGGCGCCGGTGTATCTGCTGACCAAGCAAGCGGGCACGGTGGGCGCCGGCGGCGATCGCCGCCGCTACGCGCGGCACTGGACGCCGGTGCATATCGACGTCATCGTCGACGATGTCGATGCCGCCGTCGAACGCGCGCTGCGCGCCGGCGCGATCCTCGAGGTTGCCGCAAGCGATGCGCCCTATGGGCGGATCGCCATGCTGGCCGATCCGTTCGGGCACGGGTTTTGTCTGCTGGCGTTCAGCGCGCAGGGGTATGACGCGTTGCTCGGGGCGTAGGCCGAGCGTCGCCCGTCAAAACAATAAGTGCGAAAACAACCCCATGCACAGTAGGGAACTCCTTGAGAATTCACAGTTCGGCGATACCGAAATGATGTGACCCGTCGGGCAAGGCCGGGACACGCAGATGCGGACCGACTTCGGTGATCCCGAAATAGAATTTGACTCGTCGGGCAAAACAGGGGCACACTGGCATGATGGCGCCGGTGCGATGGGGAGCTGATGCGTCGCCGGGCCGCGGGGCGACATGCCAAGAGAACCGAAAAGCAAAGCGAAAAGAAAACTGAAGACCTACCAGACCTCGATCGGCTTCTACGACCAGGCAGTCGCCGCGCCCTCGATGAAGGCGGCGCTGGAGGCCTGGGGCGCCAGCTCCAATCTGTTCCATCAGGGCGTGGCCAAGGAGACCGACGATCCCGATATCGTCGCGGCGACCATGGCAAGCCCCGGCGTCGTGCTCAGGCGTCCGGTCGGCTCGAACGGCCCGTTCACCGAAAGCGCCGAGCTGCCGACCGATCTCGCCGACGAACGTAAGGCCAAGCCAAAACGTAAGCCCAAGCCGAGCAAGCGCGCGGCCAAGACCGCAAAGAAACCGTCCCGCAAGATCGACGATCGACAAGCCCGCAAGGCCGCCGCGGCCTTCGAAAAGGAAGAGCGGCGGCGCGAAGCCGAGCGCCGCAGGGAAGAGGCCGCCCGCGCCAAAGAGCGCGCGCGCCGCGACAAGGCGGTCGCGGCAGCGCAGGCGGCGCTGGACAAGGCGAAGCGCGAGCACGAGGCGCGGGCGGAGGAGATCGAGGCAGAACGGACTGCGATCGATGAACGCGCCGAGGCGGAGCAGGGCCGGTGGGACAAGCAGAGGAGGAAGCTGGAGGAGGCGGTGCGTCGGGCGCGGGAGTAGTCGGTTTGGTGCGGGCGGCAGGCGAAGCTCTACGCTGCGTTCTTCGTCATTGCGAGCCAACGGGTCCGCGCGGAGCGCGGCCCGATGACAGGCTCCGCGAAGCAATCCAGAGTTCCTCCGCCGAGGCAGTCTGGATTGCTTCGTCGCATCAGCGCAAAATTGCTACGCAATTTTGTCGCGAGCTCCTCGCAATGACGGTGGAGAGTTGCGAGCCACCATCGGTCATTCCAGCAAAGTCGCGCGCGAATTGGCTTGCCTTGCCTTGCGACCTTGAGCACTCTTGTGGGAAGGAGGCCAACGCATGAAGAAAATGACCGTCGCGTGTGCGCTCGGAACGGCCCTGGTGCTGAGCAGCCTTGGGATGTCAGGGGCTGAAGCCCGGGCGCGCAAGGCGCAAGTCGTTCGCGAACCCCAGCAGAGACTTATCGTCACGGCGCCCGTGCTCAGGCCAACGCCGTGGGATTATTATATCGTTCCACGATATCGTTATCGTCCTGAAGACGACCGGGTCGATCCCTACGGTCCGCCCCTGGTCTCGTCGTGGGTCCGCTATGAGGGGTGGCGGTGGCCATATTGGTGGTGAACAACCATCACATTCTGCGGCATGTGGAGTTCGGCCAGCGACGGACACGGAATTGACTGGCGCCTGTAGCCCGGATGAAGCGAGGCGCAATCCGGGACTGGCGCAGCTTGAGGCAAGACCCCGGATTTCGCTTCGCTCCATCCGGGCTGCGCTCGCTACGCGCCTGCACCGATCGTACGCGCTCATTTTCGCTCGACAGCTCAAGCCCTTGCGCACCTCCCAGCCTGGCCATCCGGAGAGGTTGAACGCCTCTAAGTCCAATATCGCTGCGTGCGACGTCAGCGATTAGGAAAAAATGGCAAACCTGCGACTGTCAAGGACACATCGGGGTGGAATGGCATTTATCCCCGTAATACACCCAATACTGTTAAGGGGTACGGGCGCGTATTGAGAGGATCAATCATGGCAAGTGTTGAACAATTGCGCAGACGGGACGGCGTTAACCTGGTCCAACTCGAGGCGGACATATCGTCGGTACGCTCGGGAAGCTCTATTACTTCCATTGCTCTGCCTGATTACGTCGAGCACACCGCGGGCGTGACGCGCGTCGGCGCGCTGAGCGCAGAGGCGGTCATTCGCGACTATGAGTCCGCTGCGAAAGAAATCGAGGCCATGGGCACCGAGTTGATCGACGCTGCGCAAAAATGCGAGGCGCTGACAGCCCAGGTCCATGATGCGATCGCCTTCATGCGGGAAACGGCGGCGGGGTATCGTGAAGAGGGTCGGAAGATCTTCAAGCGCATCGAAGAATGCGCGCTGTTCACCGAAGATGTCCGCAAGACATGCGAACAGGTCAAGCGCAGAATGGTCGAAGTCTCGGTCGGTCCATCTTCCGATGAGGAGCTTGAGGCGCAAGAGCCCGAGCTGAGCGGGATCGCCGCCCAGGTGACGATGAACGAGATACGGTGAGGCGGGCATAGAGCGTAGTTCGTAGGATGGGTTGAGCTCTTGCGAAACCCGTCGTCGCGCGCCAGCGTCGTTGGTATCGCTTCCGCTCGTCGCGCTACGGCGGACAAGTCGCTCCGCCCATCCTACGGTCTTGCGAAACGCATCATCTAATCGCCGTCACTCACGGCAAGCGCCTGTAGCCCGGATGGAGCCAACGGGTCGGCGCGCAGCGCCGCCCGATGACAGGCTCCGCGCAATCCGGGACCAGTGCAGCTTGGAGCAAGACCCCGGATTTCGCTTCGCTCCATCCGGGCTACGCGCGCCGCTAATCGCCGTCACCGGCCGCAAGGCGCTGAAACTGCCGTTTCATCGCGTTGACCCTGGCGACATAGCTTGCGACCAGGTGATCGCCGCAGCGCTCGCCGGCGATCATCTGAAACTTGCGGCGTGCGTAGGCTGTGGCTGGGCCTGCGCCGCAGAGATGGATGAAGGCGGCCAGGTCCTGCTTCTGCTGCGCGCTTGCCTTCACATAGCCGGTGCGGGCGAGAACGTCGGCCACTTCGCGGTCCAGATAGACCGATGCCAGCTCGATGGCATGGCCAGGGATCGCGCGGATATAGAGACTGGTGAACCCGCAACCGGTGTCGGTGACGGCGTTGCCGCGGACACAGAACCGTGCGGCCTCGGCGTAAGCGGGATCGGTCATCTGGAAAAGGCCGACGGCGCTGGAGGCGGGCCGGTAGATCGCGAGCGGATTGAAGCTCCATCGCCAGCGCCAATAGGTGCGCGCCACCGGATTGCCTGAACTCTCGACCTGCGCCAGCGCGGCCAGCAATTCCGGCGTGATCGCAGCGGTGGAATGCTTGCGGAACAGCGGCCCGTATCTCACCCAAGTCTCTGCCGGCTCCTTATCGAGGGAGTTGCCGACAAAGACGAACAGCTCAGTCGGCTTGCGGACCATCTGAGTGACGATGTTCACAAGCGCGATGGCTGCAAGCAGCATCGCCACGCCGCCCGCGATCCGCACCATCCGCGGTGCGCGCGCGAAAGTCTTCCGCGCCCACCGGGCGGCCCGCCGGACGCTACGAAGGCGAGGGAGGAGGCTGCTGCTTTTCCTTGGCATGTGCGCGGTGGGCGTAAATTGCGGAGCCTGTGGACTTAGTTAACGCTGTCCGCCTGCCCTAAAATCTCGCTTCATTTCACTCGACGGCGCCTTTTCAGGTCCCGGCTCCGCGCTGCTACGGCCGCTCCAATCCTTGCGAGAAATAACCCCCGGTTGTACGTTGCGCCGCAGAACAGTTAATTTTGTGTAAATGGATCGACTGAAATGACCGTAATCGAGAGCGTGGTGGCGGAGGCGGGGGCGGACCCGAAAATGCCACCGGGAGTGGTTGTTGAAGGTCCGCTGGTCGACGCCAAGTTTCTCGATTCCTACATCGCGTTCGGCTTCATGATCGGCGGTTCGATCGCGGCGCTGATCTGGGCATTCTGGCAAGGCATCGGCTGGGTCGAGGTTTCGGTCTTCGTCGGCATGTTCCTGCTGACCACGGTCGGGATCGGCTTCATGCATCGCTACTTCGTGCACCGGAGTTTTCGCTGCGGTCCGGTGATGCGGGCGATCTTGGCCGCGATCGCCACGCTGGCGGTGCAAGGCTCGATCCTGAAATGGGTGAGCAACCACCGCCGGCATCATCTTCACTCCGACAAGCCCGGCGACGTCCACAGCCCTTACTATGACGGATTCGGCAATCGCTATGCGAGCTTCCTCAAGGGAATGTCGCATGCGCAAGGCGGCTGGGTGTGGGACCAGGCCACCACCGATGGCGCATACTACGCCAGGGATATCTTGGCCGACCCGATCGCCATGTTCTTCACGAGGACTCGCTGGTACTGGTACGCGCTGTCGGCGGTGATCATTCCCGGCGCCATCGGCTACGCGTTCGGCGGCGTGCACGGCATGATCGGCTGCGTGTTGTTCTCCGGCCTGTTCCGCAGCTACATCATGACCATGGCCACCTCGCTGGTGAACTCGGTCTGCCATAGCGACGGCCGCTACGGCTACCGCCGCTTCGAGACCAATGACGGCACGACCAACGAATTCGTGACCACGATCCTCACCTTCGGTGAAGGTCTGCACAACAACCATCACCGGTTTCCGCGTGACGCCTACCTCTCGCACGCCTGGTACGAGATCGACATCAACGGCCTGATCATCCTGGGGCTTGGGAAGCTCGGGCTGGTGCACGACATTTTCGGTGTCGGTGCGCGGCAACGGTCTGCACAAGCGGATGCGCAGCAGGGCGGGGCCGTCGCGAGTCAGAACGCATTCGACGGTGTTGCAGAAGATCTTCGCTCGGCTGGAAGGTAGACCCGTAGCCCGGATGAGCGAAGCGATATCCGGGACCTTTGGCGCCGAAAGCATTCCCCGGATGTCGCTTCGCTCATCCGGGCTACGCTCGCTCTTGGGGATTGTCCCATTGCGGAAACACCCTCTCCCCAACCCTCTCCCGCAAGCGGGAGAGGGAGTGCACCTCCGTTGTAGCAATCAAACCTGATCACATCACGCTCTAAAGGCGAGTCGAAGCCGCAGCTCGTAGGGCTTCAAATCCAATCGCGCCTTCGGGAAACAAGCCCGCGCCTTGCGGGCTCACCAATCCGGATAGCCGTAAGGGTCGGGCATATAGGGCGGAGGCATCCAGGGGCCTCGCGGCGGTCGGGGCCGCCGGGGTTCGGCCGCCGGTACGTGCGGCCGGGCATGCGCATCGTTGTTCATCACACTCCGCGCGACGGGCTTGGTGGTTGCAGACGCGGATGAAGCGCTCAGTTGCGTTTGCAGCGCCTGGACCTGTGCGGCAAGGCGCGCATTGTCCGCCGCATCCTTCTCCTGCGCCGCCTTGAGCTGTTGAATGGTGTCGGCCTGCTCACGCAGGGTCTGGTCGTTGCGGCTTTTCAGTTGCTCGAGCTTGCCGTTAATGCTCGCAAGCTCGCTCGTGATGGCCTTGAGCGATTGCGCGAGATCAGACGATGACGGGTCAGGCGCTGGCGCTGCGGCGGCAGGCTTTGGGGCGCTTTCCGTGTCCTTGGCGACCGGCGGCGCGGGCACCGGGCTCGGCTCATCCGCAACAGCCAGTTGCACTGCCGGCGGCTGCGCCGGACTTTCCACCGCGGACGCTTGCTGGGAGCTGCTCGCAGCCGGCGGAGACCATCGTGCCATGATCGACTTGCTGATCGATTTGGCCTCATCGCGATATTGCGAAGCGAAGGCGGCACCGAGAAGGCCGATCGCCAGCACGAGGCCGACCAAAGCGCGCACCATGGTCCGATCTCCCTTCAAGCCTTGATCGCGAACCCCGGCATTCGGAACTTTGGTATCCGGCGTCGGCGCCTTGTTTCCGGAAGTTGCGGCTGCCGTCCTACCGGCGGTTGCGTGCGAGGTCCGCTGGCCTTCGCTGTCGCGTTCCATTCCGGAAACCAGCCGGTCGAGCCGCGCAAGCTCTTCCTCCGCGCTCTTGATCCGGTCGTAGGCCCGCGTCAGCCCGCCATCGGCGCGCGCCTCATCCGGCTTGACGGTCTCGGGCTTGACGGTCTCGGGCTTGTCGGTATCAGGCTTGTCGCTATCAGGCTTGGGGTCGTTCGTTTCAGGCACCGATGCGCTCTCCATCCGGTCGGGCGTCATGGGAGGCAGTCCGATCACTGGAAGGATAGGTCTCGCCGCTGTCCAACACAACGCGTGTGCAACGGAAAAATTATGGCGGGCGCGGGAGCGGGGCGGGCGTGAGCGCGTAGGGGCTAATACCGCGACTGCGCAAAGCGCAGTTCGCAGTATGAGTCGAGCGGAGCGAAGCCGATCAACGTACCCATCGTACGGGCATCCTGTCCCCGCACCGTCGAAATACGCAACTGTCGTTAGTGACGCGTCGCGCGGATTTCGAGCGTCGTCTGGGTGAGCCTGGCCACGAACCCCTCAAAATGCATGACCCTTTGTCTGGTCATTTGTTCATGCAACCCGGCGATCTTCTGGGACTCGGCGACGAACGATTCACACGCCTGTTTCGCATACTCCATCTGAAGCTCGAAGGCCTCGACGGGTGAGCGCGCTGTCGCGAGCTTTCCCAGGAAGGCCCAGGCGTGCTCAACGGAGGTCCTGATGTAGCCGCTATAGGCATCGGCAATCGCCTGCGGGCTGGCCTGGGAGGGTTCCACCGGTGCGACGGGCGCGCTGGCAACGATCTCCATCCCGGACGGCAACGCTGCAGCCGAGGGTACCTCCGCACTGCTCTGTCGGCTCGCCTCTACCTCTTGCTTGGTCTCTTGCTTGTTCTCTTGGCTGTTCTCTTGCCTGTTCTCTTGGCTGATCCCCACCGAGGCATCCGGCAATTGATGCGCTGCAGTTGCGTGTTGCTCGTCGGCCCCGGACCGTTGCCTGGCCTTCTTCTTCCCGCCGCGCCGGCCGGATTTGCCCGTTGGCTTGTTTTCTACCGCACTCAACATTGCAAATGGCTCCTGAATATCTCTGAAGCCGCAAGCCTCCGCCGCGTTTGCGCTGAAATCGCGATTGTGGGTTGTCGCTTGCGTGGCCGCCATGTGGTGAGATTTTGCCGGATACCGGCAGGTCCGTAGGATGGGTCGAGCGGAGCGAAACCCATCAATGTCGATCCGCGAATGATGGGTTTCGCAAGGGCTCTACCCATCCTACGAGCTGCAATCCGGTCAGGGCCGTTGGCTTACGCGACGAGACTTACTTCGCAGCAGGCTTGCCCCCAGCTATGAGCTTCGCATTAAGCGAAGCCTTTTTCGCCGCGGCAACCGCCGGGCCCACGTAAAAGTGGTCGAACAGTTCTTCGATTACTTCGAGACACCACTCCGCCTCGTGAGGCTCGACCTCGATCAGCTGAAGGGTGGTCTTATCGTTGATGGGATGGGCGGAAAAATTTCCAAAGTTGCGGATCGCATCGATGGTTTCACGAAGCTTGCTCGGCAGTGCTTTCTTCGGATCGGCCTCATCCAGCAACTGCTCGATTTCACGAGCTAAGTCTTTGTCCTTGTAGCCGGCCGCGCGCAATATGTTCTGGAGGCAGCGCCGCGAGAGGGCCGCAGACGCCTTCGAACTGATCGGAAGAACGTTGCATGCCTCGACGTAGTCGTTGGAGATATTCGCTGGCACTTCAGCAGGTGCCGGACCTCGATTCGCGCCGGTCGGAAAAATTTGACGCCATGGTCCAAGCGGCTGTCGATTTGCACCAATGGTCACCTCAATAGTCACTTCGGAGCATTCTGGGCAAACGCAGTTGCGGTACATCCAAGCTCCGGCAGCGTCGCCTAAATTGTCCCTCAACAAATCTTGGCCGCGTCGGAGATAGTCCACAAACCAGTTTTCATGGAAATGAATGGTACAATGAGGACACTTCATGCCATTCCGCCTCGTCTTGACTCGAATTGACCAGCAGCTCGTAGGATAGGTAGAGCGGAGCGAAACCCATCATCGTCGAATGATAGGTTTTACAAGCTCTATCTATCCTACGAGCTAGCTCGCTCGTGAGCGCCGTGCATCTTCTTGCATCTCGAGATTCTGTGCGGTGAGCAGTTGATTGCCGTGATCTATTTTCTCGACGAGTTCATTGTACGATGTTGGAAAACTGTCTGCTTCATCAGGAATTTTGAGGCTCATGGGAATTCGGTAGCTTCTTAGGGAAGAAAGTAGCGCGATGACCATTCCGATCGCCGCAAGAAACAAGAGGCACGCCGTGAGAACCTTTGGAATCAGTAGGAACCAAGTTTTTTCGCTCGTGATTTCGTAAATTTGAAAAAACAGCAGGGCGGCCGAAGCAAACAGCAACAGAAGTAGCGCTGTAGATTGGCCAAAACGTTTCAGCGCTCGATTTTCAAAAGCAATGTCGCGGTTAACCGGCGAGCTCTTAATTCCTTTGATCGTTCCAAGCAGTTCGGGGCACGTGTTCGCGCCCTTTTGTTTTTCAACAACGTCATAGAGAATTTCTATAGTAAACCCATCTCCGGCATCCAAGTAATCGAAGCTGATCGTTACGTCCCCTGCGGCGTCCAAGTGCGCGGTCGTGCAAATTACATCGCGGGTTGCTTTTATTATCGCCGCGTTGATGATCTGCACATTCCCGGCTCTCAATCGCAGCGGATCGGCCGTGGCGATCGCGGTGCCATCGATGGTCGTATTGCCGCTGTTCCAAATGAAGAACAATACGCGTCGCGGATCGCGAAGCTGCCGCTGTTTATAGAATAGCGTAACATCGGAAAATGCAGGAATTCGAAACCAAATAAAGCGAGAATATTCGCACGCAAAACTTAACTCGGTTCGTTGCAAAGACCGTCTGTAAAAGAAAAATGAAATAATCCCGCCACCTAAAATGCCGAGTACGGCAAGGACTATATCCTTGCCGTACGAGTTCCAAAGGACAAGTGCAGTTTCCATGCGCTTTCCTGGATTACGAACACCCCGTCGTACTTCCGCAAGTATCGCACTTCATGCAGGTGCCATTCCGCACCAGCGTGAAGTTGCCGCACTCTGAGCACATCTCGCCCTCGTAGCCCTTGGCCTTGGCCTCTGCGCGACGCTCGGCCTTAGAGGGGGCGGCGGTCGCGGCGGTGCCGGCCTTGCTCCACTGCAGCTGCTCGAGCTTCTCCGTCGGGGAGAGGTCGTGGCTCGCCTCCTGCTTCAGGGCGACGGCGCCTTCGAGGGCGTCGCCGACACGGGCTGAGGTGCCGTGCGAGGCCAGCGCCGTGACCTTGCTGCCGCCGGCGGGAGCGCTGTCGTTGCCTTGCGAGACTGCGGTGGTGCCGCCGCGCATCACGAACAGGTTGTCGGTGCGGGAGCGGGTGAGGCCGCGCGAGACCAGTTTTGTCGCGTGCTGGCCGCCGTCCTCGTCCGGCTCCTTGCCTTCCTCGACGCCCTTGCCGAGCGCGTCAAAGCCCGTCTCGTTGGGATCGACGTGGGCGAGGTCGAAGCGAGAGAGGTAGCTCACCGCGAGCTCGCGGAAGACGTAGTCGAGGATCGAGGTCGCGTATTTGATGCTGTCGTTGCCCTGCACGGGGCCCGCCGGCTCGAAGCGGGTGAAGGTGAAGGCGTCGACATATTCGTCCAGCGGCACGCCGTATTGCAGGCCGAGCGAGACCGCGATGGCGAAGTTGTTGATGAAGGAGCGGAGCGCCGCGCCTTCCTTGTGCATGTCGATGAAGATCTCGCCGAGACGGCCGTCGTCATACTCGCCGGTGCGAAGATAGACCTTGTGGCCGCCGACCACCGCCTTCTGGGTGTAGCCCTTGCGTCGGTCAGGCATCTTCTCGCGCTCGCGCATCACGATGATGCGCTCGACCAGCTTCTCGACGATCTTTTCCGAGACCTGGGTCGCACGCGCGGCCATCGGCTTCTCATAGAGCTGCTCGACCGCGTCGTCCTCGTCCTCATCGTCGCTGATGAGCTGCGAGTTGAGCGGCTGGCTGAGCTTGGAGCCGTCGCGATAGAGCGCGTTGGCTTTCAGCGCGAGCTTCCACGACAGCATGTAGGCGGACTTGCAGTCCTCCACCGTGGCGTCGTTCGGCATGTTGATGGTCTTGGAGATCGCACCCGAGATAAAGGGCTGCGCTGCCGCCATCATGCGGATGTGGCTCTCGACCGACAAATAGCGCTTGCCGACCTTGCCGCAGGGATTGGCGCAGTCGAACACCGGATAGTGCTCGGCCTTGAGGTGCGGGGCACCTTCCACCGTCATCGCGCCGCAGATGTGGACGTTGGCCGCCTCGATCTCGCGCTTGGTGAAGCCGACGGCCTGGAGCAGGTCGAAGCCCGGCGCGGCAATGGCTTCAGCGCCGATGCCGAGCTGGTCGCGGATGAAGTCTTCGCCAAAGGTCCACTTGTTGAAGGCGAACTTGATGTCGAAGGCGGTCGGCAGGGCCTTTTCGACCTTGGCGATGGCTTCATCGGTGAAGCCCTTCGCCTTGAGGGTCGAGGCGTTGATGCCCGGCGCGTTGGAGAGCGAGCCGTGGCCGACGGCATAGGCCTCGATCTCCGCGATCTCGCTCTCGCGATAGCCGAGCGCACGCAGCGCTGCGGGGACCGCGCGGTTGATGATCTTGAAGTAGCCGCCGCCGGCGAGCTTCTTGAACTTCACCAGCGCGAAGTCGGGCTCGATGCCGGTGGTGTCGCAGTCCATCACGAGGCCGATCGTGCCGGTCGGCGCGATGACGGTGGTCTGGGCGTTGCGATAGCCGTGCTGCTCGCCGAGCGCAAGCGCCGCATCCCAGGCCGCCTTGGCATGCGCGACCAGGTCTTGTTGCGGGCACGAAGCGTGATCGAGCGGCACCGGGTTGACCGAGAGCTGCTCATAGCCGGAGGCCTCGCCATGCGCGGCGCGGCGGTGGTTGCGGATCACGCGCAGCATGTGCGCGGCGTTCTTCTTGTAGCCGGGGAAGGTGCCGAGCTCGGCCGCGATCTCGGCCGAGGTCTTGTAGGTGATGCCGGTCATGACGGCGGTCAGCGCGCCGCAGAGCGCGCGGCCTTCCTTGCTGTCATAGGGCAGGCCCATGGTCATCAAGAGGCCGCCGATATTGGCGTAGCCGAGGCCGAGCGTGCGGAACTCGTAGGAGAGCTCGGCGATCGCCTTCGACGGGAACTGGGCCATCATCACCGAGATTTCGAGCACGAGGGTCCAGAGCCGGCAGAGATGCTCGTAGCCTGCGACGTCGAACAGCTTGGTCGTGGTGTTGTAGAACGTCAGCAAATTGGCGGAAGCGAGGTTGCACGCCGTGTCGTCCAGGAACATGTATTCCGAGCACGGATTGGACGCGCGGATGTCGCCGGACGCCTTGCAGGTGTGCCAGTCGTTCATCGTGGTGTTGAAGTGCAAGCCCGGGTCGGCCGAGGCCCAGGCGGCGTAGCCGATCTTCTCCCAGAGGTCGCGTGCCTTCAGCGTCTTCGTCACCTTCTTGGAGGTGCGGGCGTTCAGATTCCAGTCGCCGTCGGTCTCGACCGCGCGGAGGAAGTCGTCCTTCAGCGAGACCGAGTTGTTGGAGTTCTGGCCCGACACCGTGAGATAGGCTTCCGAATCCCAGTCGGTGTCGTAGGTGTCGAACTGGATGTCCTTGTAGCCCTGCTTGGCAAACTGGATGACGCGCTTGATGTAATTGTCGGGCACGAGGCTGCGGCGCGCGAGCTTGATCTCGCGGCGCAGCGCTGGGTTCTTCTCGGGATCGAAGCAGTCGTCGCCCGAGCCTTCGCAGTTGACGCAAGCCTTCAGCACCGCCTTGAGGTGCTTCTGGTTGATCTTGGATCCGGTGACGAGGGCGGCGACCTTCTGCTCCTCCTTCACCTTCCAGTCGATATAGGTCTCGATGTCGGGGTGATCGACGTCGACGACGACCATCTTGGCGGCGCGGCGGGTGGTGCCGCCGCTCTTGATGGCGCCGGCCGCGCGGTCACCGATCTTGAGGAAGCTCATCAGGCCGCTCGAGCGGCCGCCGCCCGAGAGTTTCTCACCTTCACCGCGCAGGCGCGAAAAATTGGAGCCGGTGCCGGAGCCGTATTTGAACAGGCGGGCTTCGCGGACCCAGAGGTCCATGATGCCGCCCTCGTTGACGAGGTCGTCACCGACGCCCTGGATGAAGCAGGCGTGCGGCTGCGGATGCTCATAGGCCGACTTGGACTTGGTCAGCTTGCCGGTGAAGGGGTCGACGTAATAATGGCCCTGGCCGGGGCCGTCGATGCCATAGGCCCAGTGCAAGCCGGTGTTGAACCATTGCGGCGAGTTCGGCGCGACCATCTGCATGGCGAGCATGTAGCGGAGCTCGTCGTAGAAGGCCTGCGCGTCTTCATCCGTGGAGAAATAGCCGCCCTTCCAGCCCCAATAGGTCCAGCAGCCGGCGAGGCGGTCGAACACCTGTTTTGCGCTGAGCTCGCTGACATAGCGCTCTTTCTCGGGCAGGGCGGAAAGCGCCTCGGTGTCGGGCACGGAGCGCCACAGGAAGGAGGGGACGGATTCCTCCTCGACCTTCTTCAGGCGCGCGGCGACGCCGGCCTTGCGGAAGTACTTCTGGGCCAGCACGTCGGAGGCGACCTGCGACCATTCGGTCGGCACCTCGACATTGTCCAGCTTGAACACGACCGAGCCGTCGGGATTGCGAATCTCCGACGTGGTCAGCCGGAAATCGATTCCCGCATAAGGTGACTGTCCTACCGTGGTGTGGCGCCGCTCAATCCGCATGGTCTTGCCCCGTCCTTATCTTTGACCGAACCGCCTCCGTTCAGGCGTCCCGGTCGACATTTCGCTTCGCGAGTCCTTTTGGCCGTTCGGCCTCTGGGCATCGCAGTTCAGCCGGTGAACCCGGCCCTTTTTCTCCCGACGCGATTGTTCGGTGCACGCACCTAACATCCGCCGGCATGCCCAGACCCATCCGCCCCCAAGGGGATGCGCCCGACATGCGTTCAACGCCCACACCGTCACTTCAGCCGTTTGCCATGCGAGCCTGTTGCCGGCCCGTTCTGGCGCCCGAAAAGTCCGCTATCCGAGGGCAGACAAGCCCTCATCCCGCTGCCTTTGGCTGGCCGGCGGAGCTGAGATTTGCGAGACCCTTTGGGGGAGTGCCGGCGGGACGCAAACTCACTCGCGCCGAACGGTCCGAAAGCTAGGACTCTCCGTTGCGCCCGTCAAGAAGTAGTGCGAGTTCCTGAATCAAATACTAAATATGGTGGATTGTGGGGGATAACAGGGGTCTCGGCCGCGCCTGTTGTGGAGCCAAGTATCAGTGAGTCCTCAGGGATTCCCAACCGAAAAAATTTGCATGCCGTGATGCAGCAGGCGCTTCATCCCGCTGTTCACAGGGCAGCTATATTTTTGGGCGATGGGATTGCGTCAGTGGGACTCACGTAGCCCTACGGAAGGTGAGGGCAGGCATGCCCGCCAAGGCGGTGGTTTGCGCCGCGAATCCGCGCCAAGCTGAGCCCGATTTTGCCGGACTGCCCCCATGCATGATTCGACGAGGCCGGTGCAGCGACCGCGCATCGCCCCCGCCGGCCTGATGTTCCTCGCGATTACCTCGATCGGTTGGGGCTTCAACTGGCCGGTGACGAAATTTTTGCTCGCCGAGCTGCCGCCGCTGACGCTACGCGGGGTGACCGGCGTGCTCGGCGCCGTGCTGCTGGCGTTCCTTGCGGTGATGCGCCGGCAGAGCCTGCGGGTGGACGGCGCGATCTGGCCGCGCTTACTGACCGCCGCCGTGCTCAACGTTACCGGCTGGATGGTGCTGATGGGCCTGGCGCTGCTCTGGCTGCCGGCGAGCGAGGCGGCGTTGATCGCCTACACCATGCCGGTCTGGGCCTCGATCATCGCCTGGCCGGTGCTGGGTGAGCGGCCGACGGTCTTGCGCACGCTGGGGCTGTTAATGGCCTTTGCCGGCCTCGCCTCGATCATGGGCGGTAACGGCATTGCTGCCAGCGCAGAAAAGCTGCCGGGCATCATCATGGCGCTGTGCGGCGCGCTCGGCTTTGCCGTCGGCACGGTGTTCTCGAAGAAGTACCCGATCCACCTGCCGCCGATCACGGCCGCGGCCTGGCAGATCGGGATCGGCTGCCTGCCGATCTCGATCATCGGCCTCTTGATTGAGACCACGCATCTTTCGCAGGTGACGCCGGTCGGCTGGTGGCTGCTGGTCTATTCGGTCGTCGGGCAGTTCTGCATCGCCTATGTCAGCTGGTTCGCCGCGCTGGCGCGCCTGCCGGCCTCGGTCGCCGCGATCGGTACCATGGCGGTGCCTGTGATCGGTGTCGTCACCTCGGCGATCGCGCTCGGCGAGCCGCTCGGGGCAGGGCAGATCGCGGCGCTGATCTTCACGCTTGGAGCCGTCGTGCTGGCGACGCGCTGAGATCTTCACCTCTCCCTTCGGGAGAGGTGATCCGAATTCGGGGCGACCGCATCGATCTAGCAAAGCGCATCTCGCGCTAGCTCGCCGCCATCCCGCCGTTCAATGCCTTCCTGATCATCTCGGCGAGCTGGTTGCGGCGGTAGGGTTTTGTCAGCAGCATCACGCCGTCGTCGAGCTTGCCGTGGTGGACGATGGCGTTGTCGGTGTAGCCGGAGGTATAGAGCACCTTCAGGCCCGGCCGGCGCTTGGCCACCTCCTCGGCGAGCTCGCGGCCGCTCATGCCGCCGGGAATGACGATGTCGGTGAAGAGCAGATCGAACGGCTGGCCGGCCTCGATCAATTGCAGCGCGGCCCGGCTGTCGGGCGCGGCCACCGCCTTGTAGCCGAGGCTCTGGAGCTGCGCGGTGACGAAGTTGCGCACCAGCGTGTCGTCCTCGACCACGAAAATGGTCTCGGCGCCGCCTTCGGCCTGCGGCGCGACGGGAGCCGCCATGTCCGCCGTGCCTTCGCCCGGCGGCAGATAGAGCTTGATCGTGGTGCCGTGGCCTTCCTCGCTGTAGATCTTGATGTGGCCGCCGGACTGCTTGACGAAGCCATAGACCATGGACAGGCCGAGGCCCGAGCCCTTGCCGACCTCCTTGGTGGTGAAGAACGGCTCGAACGCCTTCTGCTGGACTTCGGCCGGCATGCCGGTGCCGGTATCGCTGACGGCGAGCATCACGTAAGGACCAGGCCGCACGTCCGGATTGTTCTGCGCATAGGCCTCGTCGAGCGCGACCCGATGGGCCTCGAACAGCAGCTTGCCGCCGTTCGGCATGGCGTCGCGGGCGTTGATCGCCATGTTGAGCACGGCATTGGTGAGCCGAGACGGATCGATGTGCGTCGTCATCGGCCCCTGTTCCAGCACGGTCTCGATCTGGATCTGCTCGCCGAGGGTAGGGCGAAGCAGTTTTGCGATGTCCGCGACCGCAGTGCTGATCTCGACGTTGCGCGGCTGGAGCGGCTGCCTGCGCGCGAACGCCAGCAAATGCTGGATCAGCTCGGCGCAGCGCTCGGCGGCATCGTCGATCAGCCGTGCCGTGCGCTGGAGCTCGGGCTGGCCGATCAGGCTCTCCACCAGCGTCTCGGTGTTGCCGGAGATCACGGTCAGCATGTTGTTGAAGTCGTGCGCGACGCCGCCGGTCAGCTTGCCGATCGCATCCAGCTTCTGCGACTGGTACAGCTGCCGCTCGGTCTCGCGCGAGGTGGTCGCATCATGATAGACCAGCACCGCGCCCGAGATATTGCCTTGCCCGTCCAGCATCGGCCGGCCGCTGATCATGAGATGGCGGGGAGGATTGCCGCCGTGCGGGCGGACGATCATCTCCAGCTCTTCGAAGTGCTCGCCGCGCAGCACGCGCGTCGACGGCAGCTCGTCGGCCTTCAGCGGCGTGACGCCGTCGCCGTGATAGACGTCGGACAGCGCGCGCAGATTGCGCAAATTCATGCCGGCGCGATGTAACAAGATGCGCTCGGCGGCCGGATTGGACAGTAGGACGGCGCCCTCGGTATCGATGACCAGCACCGCTTCCGCCATGCTGCGAAAGGTGCTCTGGAGCACGTTGACCGACAGGCGCAGTTCGTCATGGGCTGCGACAAGATGCTCGGTGCGCTCGGCCACCGCCGCCTCGAGTGCCTCTTTGGCGGCCGTGGTCTCTGTCAGCGTGCTCTGGAGCTGTACCGTGGCGCGCTGGCTCTCGCGCATCACCAGCGCGACCAGGAGCAGGATCAGCACGGCGCCTGCAACGTCGATGCCGAGCAGCACGGTCCCGGTGCGGCGCGAGTCCTGGGAGCGCGCTGTGAGCAGGCGCTCTTCCTCGGCGCTCAAAAGGTCGAGATTGCCCATCACCGTGTCCATGAGGCCGCGACCCTCGGCCTTGCTGTTGAGCGCGGCAATGCCGGCCTGATCGTTCTCGGCACGCAGGCGCATCGCTGCGGCGGCAATCTCGACCCGGCGCAGCGCCAGCGGCTCGGTGCCCTCCAATAGCGCCACTTGATCCCGACTATCGCGCACGTCGCGCTTGAGGTCGGCGAGGGCCGGCGCGATCTGGGCGCGTACCGCCTGAAACTCGTCGTTGAAGCCCGGGCTGCGATAGAGCTCGTAGCCGCGCGCTGCGCTCTCGGCGCGGCGCATCAGCACGCGCAGATCGGAGATCTTCTTCTGCACCTGGACGGTGTGATTGACCCACGCCGCATCGGACCGCGACTTGACGTCGAGGGCGATCGAGGCTGCGGTGATGATCAGGAGGATGGCAAGTCCAGCACCGAGAATGACGCGCTGCGTTGGGATCAAGGGGCTTCTTTCTTGTCCTTCGGCTGTGCGCTCCCGCCCGCGCCGGTGAGGCATTCCCGGATCGTGGTCAGCAGCGCGTCCGGAGTGAACGGCTTGCGCAGGCAGCGGGTCGCGCCGAGCTCCAGCGCCATGCGGAGAAAGTCGGGGGAAGGCGAGGCGGACGAGGCGAAGGCGTAGCCGGACATCGCGATCAGCGGCGTGGCGGGCGCGCGCTCGTGAAAGATGCGGATGGACTCGAAGCCGCGCATGTGCGGCATGAAGATGTCGACCAGCATCACGTCGAAAGTCTGTGTTTCGAGCGCAGCCAATCCCGCTTCTCCGCCGTCGGTCAACGTGACGTCGAAGCCCTGACGTTGGAGGAGGACCTCGATGGTCGCGCCGACCATCGGATCGTCATCAACCACGAGAATGCGCGGCATGACACTTCCCAGTAATCGAGTAATCGAAGTCCCCACTGTAGTTTGTGATATCCGCGAATCGTGGGTCGGGTCAATTTTGGATTGGGTCAACGTAGATATGCACGGCGCAGTGCATAAAGGTCCCGCCTGCGTCGCGGTAGCGGCGTCACAATCGGCGAGTAGTTTCCGCGAAGCCCATGAGGGCGATCGACACGCGAAAGGCGCCGCATCGCTGCGACGCCTTTGCTTCAAATGTCATCGATCGGCTTAGGGGCAGGGATGACGCTGGCCGTCATAACCGAGATAGGTCCCCGAAGCCGGGTCGTACGATCTGTAGCGCTGCGCGCAATAGGCCGCGGAGTCGTCGCCGCTGTCGGGCACCACCGCTACTGACGGCTCATCATAGTAGCTGTCGCCGTAGTAGTAGGGGTCGTCGTAATAGCCATAGCCCCCGCCATAATAGGCGTACGACCCGAGGCCGCCGATCGCGGCGCCTGCCGCAAAGCCGGGCCAGAAGCCGCCGCGATGATGATGGCGCCAGCCGCCGCTCCAAGTGCCGCCACTGCCGCTCCAAGTGCCGGACGGGGCGGTTGCGACGCTGGTGCCGCTGACGGTCGGCGAGATGGCGGGTCGGCTCACCGTGCCGGCCGCGAAACTGCCACTGCTCGGACGCACTGCGGTTCCGGCCGCGAAACTGCCACCGCTTGGACGCGCTGCGGGGCCAGCCGCGAAACTGCCGCCGCTTGGACGCGCCGCGGGGCCAGCCGCGAAACTGCCGCCGCCACCGCCACCCATGCGTGCGCCGCCTCCGCCGCCTCCACCGCCGCCGACATGGGCGCCACCGCCTACGGTAGGACGATTCTGAGCAAAGCTCGGGCTCGCCAGCGGAAGAACCAGCGCCATGGCCGCGGCGGCACTCAAAACTGTCAGACTTTTCATGATCAAGCTCCTTTCCCGGAAGCCAACCCTGCGAAATGGCAGTGGTTCCTGGATCACGCCGGTTTGCATGCGTGCAGGAAGCGTCTCACCTGACCGCTGTACCCGGGATGAACGGATCGCGTCCGATTTGCGGCAACGCCCGCGTCGGGGGCACCGCATTTGCGGAGAGCATGGCTGCCCCTACCGAACTGGACATTTCTGCGCCCGGATGGCATCAGGACCCGACGAAGCAGGGCCCTTGCCGCATGAAACAATTCTTCCTCAAGTTCTTCACCTGGTGGAATGGCCAGACGTTTGGCACCCAACTCTGGACCAAGCGGTACGGGGAGCTGGTCGGCCAGGACGAGCAGGGCAATCTCTACTATCGGACCCGCGGCGGGGCGATCGATCCGACGCTCGGATTCGAGCGGCGCTGGGTGGTCTATAACGGCTATGCCGAAGCGAGCCGCATCCCGCCGTCCTGGCACGGCTGGATCCATCACGTCGTCGATGTGCCGCCGACCGAGGCTAACTACCAGCCGCGCGAGTGGGAAAAGCCGCACCAGCCGAATCTCACCGGCACGGCGAAAGCCTACCGTCCTTCGGGCTCGACGCTCGCCAGCGGCCGGCGGCCGAAGGCGACCGGCGACTATCAGCCCTGGACCCCGACTAACTGAGGTCTGTCCACTCGCCACTGGATGCACGCGCATCCGCCTCGCAACCGCTGTGGACAACGGGCACAGCGGGGATGCCGCATGCGCCGGCGTTGTGCTCACGCCAGCGATGCGGCTCAATGGTCCCATCTTACGGAGATGGGAGACCATCGCGTTCGGTTCGGGCAACAGTTCGCGACTGTCCCGAGATGCAGCGGCCGCCGAGTAAGGACTCGATCGGGAGATAGGCCCCCGGTCTGGAAGTTCCGAAATCGCCCGATGGAATGTGCAGCCGCCGTAAGACAGGAAAGGCCGCTTGGGAAACCGAGCGGCCTTTTTCTTTGAGGCACTTCGTCAGCCGGTTTGTGCGCCTCAGTCGTAGCGCACCTTCGGGAAGAAGTCGCCGCGGCCTTCAGGCGTCATGTCGAGCAGGCCCCAGAGCGGATCGACCAGATCACCGGCGCGATGATGCTGCTTCGGCGCGGGCGGCGCGAAACTCATCTCCGAGCCCCAGAAGTGCCTGATCTTGCCATTCGCTTTCCTGAAGACGTTGAAGATCGTCTCGTCCCAATTCTGCCCGTCGGGAACGTGGTGCTGCGCGCGCATACCCTTAGAGAACTTCGAGGTGTCGCCGAAGTAGTCCGCATCAAAGGTGTTGCCGGCCGTGGACAGCAGCGACAGATGTTCCCAACCTCGTTCGTGGGCCCAGGCTGCGAGACGCGCGATCGGCGATTTCGCAACGATGTGAAGCGCTGCACGCTCGCCGACATGCCGTGCGGCGCCGTCGAGCCCGTCAAGCAAATGGGTGCAGCCGGGGCAGGGCAACTCGCGCTCCGGCCCATACATGAAGCTGTACAGAACCAGCGTTTCATGAGGGCCGAATAGCTCCGACATCCTGACCTGTTCTGGCATGCTCGTTTTGCCGATGCGTTCGAAGACGTAATCTTGGAGCACCTCGCCGCCGAGCGGTAGCGCGCGACGCCTGGCGGCAACGGCCTCAATCTGAGCTCGGAGGGCAATCTCCTCATCCAGCAGCGCATTTCGCGCGGCACGATACTCAGTGCTTTCATTGGGGTAGTGGAGATGCTCCATGATTGCGCTCCGGATGCCGTGAGTTTCGTGCGGGTTTAACTCCTCCCCTAAAACCTCAGTTCCACCACCGAAGGTGGAACGTCTACATCACCCGCGCCGCCGCGCGCTTCACGGCTTCGAGTCGGCGCGCCTGGTTTTGCGCGCCGCGCTCCCGGAGCAGGGCCAGCACCTCGGCGGGCGCGGTGTCGGGCGAGCCGGAGTTGAACGGTGGAGCGGGATTGTATTCCATCTGGAGCTGAATCGCTTGCGCCGCGGTGCGGTCAACCAGGATCGACACCAGCGTCAGCGCGAAATCGATGCCGGCGGTGACGCCGCCGCCGGTGATGCGGTTGCGGTCGATGGAGACGCGCGTCCTGGTCGGCGTTGCGCCTAACCGGCCGAGCATCTCCATCGCGCTCCAGTGGGTGGCGGCACGGTAGCCCTTCAACAGGCCGGCCGCGCCGAGCGCCAGCGCTCCGGTGCAGACCGAGGTGACGTATTTGGCGCCTTCTGCCTGCCGGCGCAGGAATTCGAGCACCTCCTCGTCATTGAGCAGATTGTTGACGCCGCCGCCGCCGGGCACACAGATGACGTCGAGTTGCGGACAGTCCGCAAAGGTCGTGGTCGGCGTCAGCGTCAGGACGGAATCGCTCGGCACCGGTTCGATCCGCTTCCAGATCAGGTGCAGTTTGGCGCCGGGAAGCATCGCGAACACCTGCAAGGGACCGGTGAAGTCGAGCTGGGTGACGCGCGGAAACACCAGGATTCCGATCTGGAGCGGTGACGACATGGGAGCCTCCGAAAATGAGCTTGACGCCGGCAGGATCGCATGGTGCCCTTCTGTCCAAAATGGCGTAATTCCCTCACTTTCGGACATGACCATGATCGGCATCCTGATCTTCCCGGACTTTCAGCTGCTCGATGCGGCGGGCCCGATCTCGGCGTTCGAGGTCGCCGCGCGCTGCACCGGCAAGCCGCCTGGCATTCGCGTGCTGGCGGCGACGGCGGGCCTCGTGCGCAGCTCGTCGGGCGTCGAGATGATGGCGCGTGATTTCAAGTCGGCGAATGCGATCACGACGCTGGTCGTGGCCGGCGGCGCGGGCGTTGCGGATGCCGCGCGCTGCGAGGTCACGCGCGCCTTCGTGCAGCGCCTGGCAAAGCGTGGCGTGCGGGTCGCGAGCGTCTGTTCGGGCGCCTATGTGCTCGCCGAAGCGGGACTGCTCGACGGCCGCCGCGCCACCACCCATTGGGGGCGGACGCGCGATTTCGTCGCGCGCTATCCCAAGGTGAAGTTCGAGCCGGACCAGATTTTTACCCGCGACGGCAATGTCTGGACCTCGGCGGGAATCTCCGCCGGCATCGATCTCGCGCTCGCGATGGTCACTGAGGACCACGGCGAGGAGATCGCGCAACAGACCGCGCGGCACCTCGTGCTCTATCACCGCCGCAGCGGCGGCCAGTCGCAATTCTCCTCGCTGCTGGAGCTGAAGACGCCGAACGGGCGCTTCGGCGCGCTGTTGTCCTGGGCGCGCGAAAATCTCGACGCGCCGCTGACGGTGGAAGACCTCGCCGATCGCGCCGGCATGAGCGCACGACATTTCGCCCGCGCCTTTGCCGCCGAGACCGGCACGACACCGTCCAAGGCGATCGAGCGGCTCAGGCTCGAGGTCGCACGCGAACGCGTGCAGTCCTCGCGCGAGGCGATCGAGCTCGTTGCGGAAGTGACCGGATTCGGCGACCCCGAGCGAATGCGGCGCGCCTTCATCCGCGCCTTCGGCCAGCCGCCGCAGGCGCTGCGGCGCGCGGCGCGGGCAGGCTAGGCGCGGCAGGTCTTACCGGGCGAAAAGAAAAATCGCGATTGTCAGCCGAGACCCTTGCCGATCTCGCGTGCGACCGATGCGATCACGTCGTTTCGTCCATTCGCATCGAGTGCGGCTCCGGTGAGGTAAACGGCGATGATCAGCGGCGACTGCCCAGGCGGCCATACGATCGCTACGTCGTTGGTCGTGCCGTGTTCGCCTGCGCCAGTCTTGTCGCCCACACGCCAGCCTTGCGGCAGGCCGGCGCGCAATCGGCTATCCCCGGTCTTGTTCGCGACCAGCCATTTCACGAGCTGATCACGAGCTTCCGGCAGGAGCAAATCACCGAGCAGCAAGCGCCTGAAATTTGCGGCCATTGCGTTCGGAGTCGTGGTGTCGCGAGGATCGCCCGGAGCCGCTTCGTTCAACTCGGGTTCGATCCGGTCCAATCTCGTCACATCGTCGCCGAGAGTCCGAGCGAAGCTGGTCAGCCCGGCCGTGCTGCCGATATTCTTCAAAAGCAGATTCCCGGCGGTATTGTCACTCCTCGTCATGGCGGCGTCGCAGAGTTCAAGGAGCGACATGCCCTCGCCGACATGCTCACGGGTGACAGGCGAGTTCTCGACAATGTCGGCCTGCTCGATGCGAACGCGCCGTTCGAGGCGATCCAGCCTGCTGCCTGCGTCCTTCAGTATCGCTGCGGAAGCGAGCACCTTGAATGTGCTGCACATGGGAAAGCGTTCATCTCCCCTGTGATGTATCAGCGCTCCCGTTTTCGTGTCGAGCACGGAGACGCCGAGCCGGCCTCCGCTCTTCAGTTCCAGCCGCGTGATGGCCTCGATCAGTCGTTCTGCTCCGACTGGCGCTGCACTCGAAATCTCCGGCAGGAAGAGACTTCCCGCGAACGCAAATGCTGATGAGCCGAACTGACGTCGCGTAAGCATCGAAAACTCCCCAGGAATCGTGAACAAGTTTTTGCGTCGCGCTCTCGCGATTGACAAACGATGCTTCGTGAGGCCATCCATAAGAAAAACTTGGATCAGACGTGGCCCGCCGCCCTCCCAACGTTTCCAGCCTGCCGTTGAACGCGCTCCGCTCGTTCGAGGCGGCGGCGCGACATCTCAGCTTCACCAAGGCCGGTCTCGAGCTTCGCGTCTCACAGGCCGCCGTGAGCCAGCAGGTGCGGATCCTGGAAGAGAGTCTGCGCGTGAAGCTCTTCAGGCGATTGACCCGCGGGCTTGCTCTGACCGAAGAAGGCGAAGCGCTGCTGCCTGCGATCTCGGACGCTTTCAGTCGAATTAATCAGGTCCTCGACCGGTTCGAGAACGGTCGAATGCGCGAGATGCTAACGATCGGCGTGGTCGGGACGTTCGCGTCCGGCTGGCTCCTTCCGCGCCTCAGGAACTTTACCTCTGGCCATCCGCACATCGACGTCAGGATCTTTGCCAACAACAATCGCGTAGACCTCGGCGGCGAAGGATTGGACTATGCCATTCGATTTGGCGACGGCGCATGGCACGGAACGAACGCCGAGCGTCTGGTCGATGCCCTCTTCACGCCGATGTGCGCGCCAGCCATCGCGAAGCGACTGAGAACGCCGCTCGATCTCCATCAGGAGGTGCTGTTGCGATCGTATCGGATTGGCGAGTGGGCACAGTGGTTCGAGGCGGTGAAATGCCGGCAACCTCGGATGACGGGCCCGACCTTCGATTCATCGGTCTCGCTGGCGCATGCGGCAGCTCAAGCCGCCGGTGTCGCGCTATTGCCGGTCGCGTTGTTTTCGGATGATATGTCGCGCAAACGACTGGTCTGTCCTTATGACAGCAAGGTCCATCTCGGATCGTATTGGCTCACGTCGTTGAAATCGAAGCCGCTTTCGCACGCCATGCAAGCGTTCCGCGACTGGATCTTGGCGGAGTGCAGGAAAAAGAGACCGCTCAATCCATGAGCCTTGCGAGTCTTGCCGCGGACCTCCGATGCGAATCGCGTTGCATGTTCTAGGTGGGGCCTTCTGCGGCCGCTGCGCTGGAAGTATCTGTGCGGGCCATCAATCGTCGTGCGATCGGCATCAGCAGGTACGGCGAAGGAGGATTGCGCGACGGCGATCGTGAAGAGGATCGGTGATGAGGTCGGTGGCAACGTCGCCCATCACCGCAGAGGCGGGGGCAGGCGTTTGCTCGCAAACTTGTGCGGGATGGCGAGGTTCGCGTTGCCACAAAAGCGGACATCTACGAGGCAAAGGCGAATGTCCGCCGTGGACCCAGAAGCTGACGATCAGATCAGCTCGAATATGAGCGATCGCGGGGACGACTACGCAACTAGCGGGTCCGCCGCCGTCTTACCAGCCAGTACACGCCGTATCCGATCGCGAGAATAGGAAGGCCGGCACCTGCAATCGGTCCGGCGGCTCCCCTCGTTTGGCCGGGCGCGCTGGGACAATTCCCATTGCCGTTGCAAGCTGAGGCAGACGGCACGGTCGTCACCGCCAGAGTCAACGCAAATGCTGCTGCGGAAAGAACGCCCCAGGTGACCTTCATGGATCCGCTCCTCTTCCTAAGTTGCGCTTAGATTGCGCTCCGCCGATCGGTCTGCGATTTAAAATAAAACATTTTATTTCCCATTTAAAATTAAAAAATAACCAAGGTTAACCGGCGTTGTGTGTCTGAATGCCGCATGACTGCTTCGGGTTCCACAGGCGACATTCCGAGCTGGAACCGCCTGTCAGATTACGCGAGAAAGCAGACATCCTGGATTATGCGTACTGCTTAAGTCGTGCTGTTTGCCGCCGCCCCGCTCGACCTATCTGGGCGCGCGGTCAAGCGCCGGGCGATCGGCATCAGCAGGTACGGCGCGAGATGAATCGGAAACTGCGTCAGCGCGAAATAGAGCCAGGTCGTGGCCGGCAGCGCGCTGGCGGTTGCCGCCAGCATCAGGCCCAGATTGCGCTGTGACACCATCAGGCCGATCGCGAAGGCGCGCTCGGTGCCGATGCGGCGGAAGATCAGCGTCGTGACCGCGAGCAGGGTGAAATAGACCGCAAAAGCCAGCAGCGCGACGGCGATAGTGAACAGGGGATCGGTGATGAGGTCGGTGGCGACGTCGCCCATCACCGCGGAGGCGAACACCAAGAGGATGACGATGTTGATGCCGTCGATCGGCCGCTTGTGACGCTGAATCGCTGCGGTGCCGAACAGGCGGCGGATGATCGTCGCGGCCAGCAGCGATGCGGCGAGGATGCCGAGCAGCTTCAGGCCGAGCGTCAGCGGCGCGATGCTGAGCATGCCGCCGAGAAAGAGGCTGGCGAACAGCGAGGCGGTGAAAGGCACGAGCGCGGTCGAGGTCACCAGCGTGACCAGCACCAAGGTGGCATCGAGGCCCATCAGCGCGGCAAGGGCCGGCGCCGCCATCATCGGCGAGGCCATGCCCTGGAGCATCAGCGCAAGCGCAAGGCCGGGCGAGCTATTGGTCAGCCCGGTCGCGTAAACGGCCAGGGCGACGATCAGCGGCACGCCGATCGTGGTCCAGGCCGTGGCGGCCGCGACCAGCGCCGGCCGGCGCAGATGTCCGTACAGCGCGACGAGATCGACGCGCATGAAGGAGATGCAGAGCAGAAGGAAGATCGCCTCGGTGACATAGGGACGCAGCAGCGCACCGAGCGGCGGCACCGCGACCGCGATGAACGCGATGGCCGCCACCGCGCGCGTGCCCTGACCGCCGAGCCATGTCAGCCCGCGCAGGGGGAGAGCGAAGACGGTTTGAAGAACGGAGGGCATGCGGAACGGCGTCAGCCCAGCGCCTTCAGCCACGCGCCGATCTCGCGCACGGCGACGTTGGCCTCTTGCAACAATCTTCCCATCGTGAAGAAGCCGTGGAACTGACCGGGATAGTGCTTGGTAGTCACGGGTACACCGGCCTGCTTCAGACGCTCGGCATATTCGTCGCCTTCGTCGCGGAGGGGATCGGCGCCGGCGGTCAGCACATAGGCCGGTGGCAGGCCAATGAGGCTCGCAGCGCGCGCGGGCGAGGCGCGCCAGTCGTGGATGTCGGCCGCGCCATTGAGATAGTGGTCGCGGAACCAGCGGATCACCGAATGGGTCAGCAGCACGCTGGTCTCGGGCTCGCTGTGGGAGCCGTGCGTCATCGCGAAATCGGTGGCCGGATAGATCAGGACCTGGCCCGCGATCGCGGGACCGCCAGCGTCACGCGCGGCGAGTGCCACGACCGCGGTGAGATTGCCGCCGGCGCTGTCGCCGCCGATCGAGAGGCGCGAGGCGTCGATGTCGAGCTCGTGCGCATTCGCGGCGACCCATTTGGTGGCGGCGATGGCGTCCTCGATGGCGGCAGGAAACTTGTGCTCGGGCGCAAGGCGATAGTCGACCGAGATCACGATCAGCGCGCCTTCGACCGCGAGCTGGCGGCAGACGACGTCATGGGAGTCGAGATCGCCGATCACCCAGCCGCCGCCGTGGAAGAACACCAGCGCCGGCGACAGGCCATCGTGCCGGCGCGGTTCCTTCGGAACGTAGAGGCGGGCGGGGATCACACCATGCGGCGCCGGGATTGCGAGCTCTGCGACGCGGGCAAGCTCCGGCGGCTCGGGGTTGGTGGCAAAGCGCGCCTGCGAATAAAAGGCGCGCGCCTCCGGTGCAGTCAGGGTCTCGTAGGCGGGCCGGCCGGCCTCCTGGAACGCCTTATAGACGGCGGCGGCATCGGGATCGAGCACAACGGGCATGGGGGGCGGCCTCTGGGTTTCCAGTTATGGTTGGAACGTCGTTTTCGGAGGGCGACGCCCGCCGCAGCTCCGAGGAAGGGTCTTTGCGACTATCCCATCCGGGAGCCGGTCTGGCCAGTCGGCGCCGGGCGGAGCAGGGATGCCGCCCTTCCCCCGCCGTATTCGCCGTGTTAACCGGAGGGCCTGCGAGCGGCGGTATCCCCTGTAGAATGTCCAACAAGCCCGATTCGCTGTTGAAGCCGCGCGAGATGTTCAAAACCCTTTCCCTGACAGGCCTTGCGGCGCTGCTGGCCGCCACCGCGCTCACGGTTGCGACGCCGGCCCAGGCGCAGATCGGCACGATTTTCTCCGATCCGCCGCCGCTGCGGCCGCCCGGCAACATTCCACGCGGCCAGCCGCAGCTGCAGCAGATCCCCGACGACGACGAAGAGGTGCCGGAGCTGCCGCCGCAGGGCCGGGTGCTGCCGTCGCGCCCGATGCCGCCGCCTCCGGGCCGGCAGGGCAATGTGATGCCCGGGCCGGTCGAGACCCAGCCCCTGGCGCCGCCGCCGGGCTCCAGCGTCGCGCCGCCAAACCAGCCGCCCTCCGCGGCGATCGCCCCGCCCAGTCCGCAAGGCGCGCCGGGTCAGCGCCAGCCCCAGCAGAAGGGCGCACCTGGCACGGTCCCGCAGACGCCGGCGAGCCTCCAGCCGGGCGACGAGGTCGTGACCGAACCGCCGGCCCAGAAGATCGTGAACAAGAAGGCGACCTTCTCCGGCCTCGACAAGATCACCGGGCGTATCATCAATTTCGACGAGGAGATCGGCGAGACCGTCCAGTTCGGCGCGCTGCGGGTCAAGACCGACGCCTGCTATACGCGGCCGGCAACTGAGGCCACCAACACCGACGCCTTCGTCGAGGTCGACGAGATCACCTTGCAGGGCGAGGTGAAGCGCATCTTCTCGGGCTGGATGTATGCCGCAAGCCCCGGCCTGCACGGCGTCGAGCATCCGATCTACGATATCTGGCTCACCGACTGCAAAGAGCCGCAGCAGACCATTGCCACCGCCGCGCCGGACCCCGCGGCCAAGCCGGCCCCGCCACCGCCGCCTGCGCAGAAGAAGGCTGCGCCCAAGCAGGTGCAGCAGCGTCCGCCGCAGCCACTGCCACCAATCCAGCAGCAGCAACCGGCCCCGCCGCCGCCTCCGCCACCAGAGCAGCGGCCAGGTTTGTTCGGTATCCCCGGGTTCGGCCGGTAAGTCCGACTATCGATCATTGTCGCGAGGCGATGATCTCGAGCGCGCGCGCGCCCGGAATCGCCTCACCGGCAGAGAGCCTCAGGAAATCGCCGGGCTCGCCCGCGAGCGCCTTGTCGAGCAGCGCGGTGTAGCGCCGCCGCGAAATCTCGACCGCGCCGAAGCTCTTCAAATGCTCGGTGACATATTGCGTGTCGAGCAGCTCGAAGCCGCCTTGGATGAGCCGCGCGACCAGGTGCACCAGCGCAACCTTCGAGGCATCGCGCGCGGTGTGAAACATGCTCTCGCCGAAGAAGGCGCGCCCCAAGCTGACGCCGTAGAGCCCGCCGACGAGGTCGTCTCCCTGCCAGGCCTCGACGCTGTGGCAATGGCCGAGCTCGTACAGGCCGCCATAGAGGTCGCGGATGCGCTTGTTGATCCAGGTATCCTCGCGCCCGGCTTGCGGCGCCGCGCAGCCGGCGATCGTCGCCTTGAACGCGGTGTTGACGGTGACGCGAAACGCATCCGAACGCACCGTGCGCGCGAGCCGCGAGGCCACGCGGAATCCGTCCAGCGGGATGACGCCGCGCAGCTCCGGCTCGACCCAGAACAGGGTCGGATCGTCGGCGCTTTCCGCCATCGGAAAGATGCCGCAGGCATAGGCACGCAGCAGCACGGCCGGCGTGATTTCAGAAGAGGCAGAGTCGCGAGACGTCATGGCGCGCGACAATAGCAGGATCGCAATGCGGTTGCGATGGGTGGCGCAAAGCCTCGCGCCTGTCAGCTCGCGGCGGCGGCGTTGGTCTTGCCGGGGGCCGGAGGCGCGCGGCGGAACCTGAGCACGATGCGGGTTCCACTATGGGCGGGATCGCGCTCGACGGACGCGTCGAGCTTGGACGCCATGGCTGCGACGATGCGCTGGCCCATGCCGGTGGAGCGCGGATCGGCCTTGACGTTGTCGCCGACGCCGTTGTCGGTGATCGACAGCAGGAGATCCTCGCCCTGCGAGATCAGCTCGACATGGATCGGACCGGCGCCATCGGGATAGGCATATTTCACCGCGTTCATCACCAGCTCGTTGACGATGATGCCGACGGCGACCGCACGGTCCGGATCGATCTCGATCGGCTCGGCCTTCAGCGTCAGGCGCGACATCCGGTTGCCTTCGGCCGAGCGCCTGAGGTCCTCCAGCAGCGAGTCCAGATACTGGTTCAGGACCACGCTCTTCAGGTCCTGCGAGGTATAGAGGCGGCGGTGCACCTGCGCGACCGCGGCGACGCGGCCCATGGCATTGGTCAGCGCCGCCTTGACCTCCTCCTGCGCGGCGGTGCTCGCCTGAAGATGCAGCAGCGAGGCGATGATCTGGAGCGAATTGCCGACGCGGTGGTTGACCTCGCGCAGCAGCAGCTCGCGTTCGGCGGCGAGCGCGGCGTAGCGGTCGCGCGAGGCGTGGATCTCGGCTTCGGCTTCCTCGCGCGCCCTCTGCAACTCGGCCTGACGCAGCGCGCCGTCGGCGGCGACGTGGAGGAGGGGAATGAAGTCGCCCTGGACGTCCTTGACCAGATAGTCGGCCGCCCCGGCCTTCAGCGCGGTGACCGCGATGCTGGAATCCTGCGACGCGGTGACGAACACGACCGGTGGCGCGTCCGGGATCGCCATGATCTGCTCGAGCGTCTCCAGCCCGTCGAGGCCCGGCATGTACTGATCGAGTGCCACGACATCGATGCCACCCTCGGCGCCCGCGCGGCGGATGCGCTCGAGGCCTTCCTCGCCGCTCGCGGCATGAATGACCCTGTAGCCGCGTCGCGTCAGGCCGCGATCAACCAGGCGCGACAGCGCCTCGTCGTCGTCGATGTAGAGCAGTGTTGGCGTGTGCTGGTTCATGAGGCGGCGGGCGGGACCTGGATGACCGAGAAGAACAGGCCGAGCTGCCGGATGGCATTGGCGAAATTCTCGTAGTTGACGGGCTTGGTGATGTAAACGTTGCAGCCGAGCTCGTAGCAGCGCTTGATTTCCTGGGAGTCGTCGGTGGTGGTCAGCACGACCACGGGCGAAGCCTTCAGATATTTGTTCTCTTTGATCTGCTTCAGGATGTCGATCCCGGTCATGTCAGGGAGGTTGAGATCGAGCAGGATCAGCAGCGCATTGCCCTTCTGCACGAGCCCGCTGCCGTCGGCACCGAACAGGTGCTTCATCGCGTCCGTGCCGTTGGCAAAGGAGACGATCTCGTTGTTGACGCCGGACCTTCGGATGTTGCGCTCGATCAGGCGGGCGTGGCCCTCGTCGTCCTCGATCATGATGATGGTCACAGGCTTGGTCATCGATCTGCCTTCCGGTTACTCACGTTCCAGGCGATCGGCAGCGTGATCGTGAAGGTGCTGCCCGCGTTCAGTTCCGATGATACCGACATGGTGCCGCCGAGGCGACGCACAAGTGCGCGTACATGCGCAAGACCGATGCCCTGGCCGGGCTTGTCCTGGGTTCCCGCGCGTCGGAACAGGTCGAATATCCGCTGGTGATCCTTCGGATCGATGCCGCGGCCGTTGTCGCTGATCTCGAAGATGGCATAGCCGAGCTTGGTGCGCCCGCGGATTCTGATCTCGCCGGGCACGCCACTCTTCAGGTACTTGATCGCGTTGTCGATCAGGTTGGAGAAGATCTGCTCGAGCGCGAGGCGGTCGCTGATGAGGTTGGGCAGGGGCTCGACGTGAATCTCGGCCTGCGCTTCGGCGGCCTGGTGCGCCAGCGTCGACACGATGGCTCCGATCAGCTCGCTTGTGTCGATCTTCACCGGCTGGAATTCGCGGCGGCCTTCGCGGGTGAGGTTGAGGATGGCGGAGATGAGCCGATCCATCTTGGCGATCGACGTCTTGATGAAGTCGAGCGCTTCGGAAAAGTCATCCGAGAGCTGCTTGTCGGCGCCTTTGAGCACGATCTCGCCGGGGGCGCCGGGCGCCAGTGGCGGTCCGTCGGCCGGGACATGGGTGAGGCTGCCGATGCGGCGGAAGACGTCGCCGCCGAGCTCCTCGAGTTCGCTGGTGAAGCCCATGATGTTGACGAGCGGCGAGCGCAGATCGTGGCTCACGATATAGGCAAAGCGCTGGATCTCGTCGTTGGCTTCGCGCAGGTCTGCCGTGCGTTCATCGACGACGGTCTCCAGATTGATGTTGGCATCGCGCAGGCGCGCTTCGGCCTCGTCGCGGGCGCGCGCCGAGCGCCGCACCAGCCAGATCGAGATCAGCGCCAGTAGCACGACGAGGCCGGAGCCGATGCCGGTCATCGATGCAGCGAGGGTCTGGCTGCTGTCGGCATTGGCCGACCGGAGCCGGAACAGTCGCTCCTCTTCGTCGATCATTGCCTCCGCCACATTGCCGATCGTGGTGGTGGCGCCCTGGGCCGCCGCCTCCCGTGACAGTGCCGTCGCCATGTCCGGCTGGCCTTGCTTGATGGCAGCGATTTCGCGCGCGAATTGGCCCAGACGAGTCTCAATCGCCGCGCTCAACTTCTCGATGTTCTCACGCTGCGCGGGGTTGTCGCGGGTCAGGCGCGTCACCCTGTCGAGCGCGGGAATGATCGCCGCAACGGACCTTTCGTAATCTGTCTGGAATTCGGGTCCCAGCGTGAGGAGGTAGCCGCGCAGGGCGCTTTCGGCGCGCCGGACCTCGAGCAGCAACGCGTTGATCTGGTTCTCCGCCTCGATGGTGTGGACCACCCACTTGCTGTCTCCCCGTGCCTTGTTGACGAGGTAGACCGAGCCGGCGCTGATCACGGTCAGCACCAAAAGGCCCGCCGAGAACAGCAGGATCTGCCAGAATGCGCGCCGCCGATGGCCTTCAGCCTTCACGACGGTTCACCTGTCTATTTCAGTGGAGTTCAAAGCGCCCCCTTGGAACTGGCCCCAACCCTCCTGAACGCGATTGGGGCCAAAGGGTTCCACGAGGAGGAAGATTATCGCGGGGCGGGTTCCGCCTGGCCGGCCAAATACTGTTCCAGCCAGTGGATGTGATAGTCGCCGTTGATGATGTCGGCTTCGCGCACCAGCGCGCGGAACAGCGGTAGCGTGGTCTCGATGCCCTCGACCACCATCTCGTCCAGCGCCCGGCGCAGCCGCATCAGGCATTCGGCGCGGGTCTTGCCGTGCACGATCAGCTTGCCGACCAGGGAATCGTAATAGGGCGGGATCGTGTAGCCCTGATAGACGGCGGAATCGATGCGGACGCCGAGGCCGCCGGGCGAGTGGTATTGCAGGATGCGGCCGGGCGAGGGGCGGAAGGTTTGCGGATTCTCAGCGTTGATGCGGCACTCGATCGCGTGGCCGATGACCTGGACTTCGTCCTGCCTGGCCGGCAAGTCGCCGCCGGCGGCGATGCGAATCTGCTCCAGCACGAGATCGATGTCGGTGATGCTCTCGGTGACGGGATGCTCGACCTGGATGCGCGTGTTCATCTCGATGAAGTAGAACTCGCCGTCCTCGAACAGGAATTCGATGGTGCCGACGCCGAGATATTTCATCTCGCGCATTGCCTTGGCGCAGGTCTCACCGATCTTGGCGCGCGCAGCCGCGGCGAGGACGGGCGAGGGGCCTTCTTCCCAGACTTTTTGGTGGCGGCGTTGCAGCGAGCAGTCGCGTTCGCCGAGATGAATGGCGCCGCCGCGGCCGTCGCCGAGGATCTGGATCTCGATATGGCGCGGCTTCTGGAGGTATTTTTCGAGGTAGACGGACGCGTCGCCAAAGGCGGACTTGGCCTCGTTGGCCGCGGTCGACAGCGCGACCTGGAGATCGGCCTCGCTGTGGGCGACCTTCATGCCACGGCCGCCACCACCGGCCGCAGCCTTCACCAGCACGGGGAAGCCGATCTTCTTCGCGATCGCCATCGCATCGTCATCGGGACCGACGGCGCCGTCGGAGCCGGGCACCACGGGGATGCCGAGGCGCTTGGCGGTCTTCTTGGCCTCGATCTTGTCGCCCATCAGTCGGATGTGCTCGGCCTTCGGGCCGATGAAATGCAGATTGTGCTCTGCGAGGATCTCCGCAAAGCGCGCGTTCTCGGACAGGAAGCCGTAGCCGGGATGCACCGCATCCGCGCCGGTGATCTCGCAGGCGGCGAGCAGCGCGGGCACGTTGAGATAGCTGTCCTTTGAAGGTGGCGGCCCGATGCAAACGCTCTCGTCCGACAGGCGCACATGCATGGCGTCGGCGTCGGCGGTGGAGTGCACGGCTACGGTCGCAATCCCGAGCTCCTTGCAGGCCCTGAGGATGCGAAGAGCGATCTCGCCGCGATTGGCTATGAGGATCTTGTCGAACATGGTGCCCTTAAGGGACGAATAGCGCGCGGGAAGCGGTGAGGGCGGCTGGCCGCCGGGGGCCGTTACTCAATGATGACGAGCGGCTCGCCGTACTCGACCGGCTGGCCATCCTCGACCAGGATCTGCGTCACCGTGCCGGCGCGCGGCGACGGAATCTGGTTCATCGTCTTCATGGCTTCGATGATCAGCAGCGTCTGGCCGACCGAGACTTTGGTGCCGACGTCGATGAACGGCTTGGCGCCGGGCTCCGGCGCCCAATAGGCGGTACCGACCATCGGCGAGGTCACGGCGCCGGGATGCTTCGACAGATCGGCCGCGGCAGTTGCGGGCGCGGCTGCGGCCGCCGGCAGGGCGGCGGGAGCGGCTGCCACCGGCATCGGCATGGTCGCGGCGACGCTGACGTTGCGGGCAACGCGCAGGCGCAGGCCCGCACGTTCGATCTCGATCTCGGTGAGGCTGGTCTCATCGAGCAGCAAGGCCAGCTCGCGGACGAGCGCGGAATCCTCGCTGGAAAACTTTGCGGCTGCTTTGTCGTCTGGCTGGCGCGCCATGTTGTTTGATCCGAATGTTCTGTTGGAAGGGGGCGTCAGGCTTTGGGCTTGATGCCGAGCTTCGCGGCAAGGCCCTGGATCGCGAGGCGGTAGCCTTCGATGCCGAAACCGCACAGCGAGGCGAAGGCCGCGCGCGCGGTGTAGGAGTGATGACGGAAGCCCTCGCGGGCGTGGATGTTGGTCACGTGCACTTCGACCGTCGGAATCTGCACCGCGAGCAGCGCGTCGTGCAGCGCGATCGAGGTGTGGGAGTAGCCGCCGGCATTGATGATGATGCCCTTCATCTTGCGGGCGTGTGCCTCGTGGATGAAGTCGATCAGCTCGCCTTCGCGGTTGGACTGTCGGCAGTCGGCCTTGAGGCCGAAGGTCGCCGCCGTCTCCCGGCACAGCGCCTCGACGTCGGCCAGCGTCGCATGGCCATACTTTTCGGGCTCGCGCGTCCCCAGCATGTTGAGGTTCGGCCCGTTCAGGACGAGGATCGTGTCGGTTGCAGGTTCAGCCATTCCAATCCCGGAAGAGGTGCTTCGGCGTGGCGGGGGTTATAGGTAACAAAGCGCGTGAGGGGAAGCCTTGAAGGGCCTTCCGGGTGGCTTCAAGTACCTCATCCAGTGCGCAAAAACCTGTGTGGAAGCTGCGGAAATTGCTTGTTAACCGGTCCAAAGCATGGCTGCCGGCCGAACGCAAAGGGGGCGGGCATCGCTGCCCGCCCCCTGAGGTTGCGGTGATCCGGCCTTAGGCGTTCAGGATCGCCACGATCTCATAGGTATCCGGATTGATGATCACGATTTCCTCGCGGATCAGGACGAACTTGTAGGTCCGCCACTCCGGATAGATCGTCACGACCTTCGACGGCAGGGCGTGGAGCGTAATGCCCTCACGCGGGATGCGGGTGCCGACCGAAATGTTGAAGTTCACATTGGTCACGGGCGCCACCTTCTCCTCGCGGATCACTGAGGTGATCTGCGTGCGCTGCTCGGTCGAGAGCTTGGCGGCCGCGCCAGCCTGGCCGGTCGTCGTCTGCGACCGCTCGGTCCCGGTCTGGGTCTGGGTCTGGGTTTGGGAACCCTGGTGGCCAGGCGCATTCATACCGCTGCGGTCTTCCTGACCTTGGGGCTTCATGTCCTTGCTGCCCTTGGTCTCGGTTTCCTTGCTCATGCTACCCTTGGACTTCTCGTCGCTCCGCGGGCTCTGGCCGACCGTCGACGACTTCTCCGACTGCGTTGATTTCTCACGCATCGCACCCGGCTGGTCCTTGTTCATCTTGTCGGACTGAGTCGACTTGTCATGAGCGCTCGGCTGATCCTTCTGATCCTTCATGCCGCCGGCCTGACCGACCGTTCCCTTGTCATGCTTATCTTGCTTGTCCATGGACTCTTGTTTGCCCATGGAGCCGCTGCGCTCACCAGAAGGCTGCGTGCTGTGCTGGGTCTGCTGGCCACTCCCGTAGTCCTTGGTTCCGGTTCCTTGCGCATTGGCGAAACCGGTGCCGGCGATCAGCGCCAAGGCTGCAACCGAGACCAAAAAGCGATTAGTCATTTGTACCTCTCCTCACGTGATTTCTTTGCGTCATTGCCCGCGCCGACAACGAAAGGAGAGCGCGGTCGTTCCGAAATCAGGAGGTTCCGACGAGCTTTGTTTGTTGAACGCCGGATGAATGATTTTGCAGAGGCGCGCCAAGATTTGGCACAAGAAAAAGGCCGGCTTCCCTGCCGGCCTTTTTCGCGTTTTCAGTATCGTAAAATGTGGGATCAGCAGGTCGCTTTGCCGCAGCGGGCGATGCCGATCTTTTCCCTGAGGCCTTCGACGCCGATGGCGCCGACCACGATCTGCTTGCCGATCACGTAACTCGGCGTGCCGTTCATGCCCATCGCTTCGGCGAGCTTGAAGTTCTCCTCGATCGTGGCGCGCACTTCGGGGCTGGCGATGTCCTTCTCGATTCTAGCAGTGTCGAGACCAGCCTCCTTGGCGGCCTGAATCGCGCGCGCCTTGTCCGCCGCGCCGCGACCGCCGAGCAGTCTCTGGTGGAAGTCGAGATATTTCTTGCCGGAGGGATCCTGCATGCGCACGGCGACGGCGACCTGGGCCGCCTCGACCGAGCCCTGGCTCAGCACGGGAAATTCCTTCAGCACGACCTTCAGCTTCGGATCGCTCTTCATCAGATCGAGCATGTCGCCCATGGCGCGTTTGCAGTAGCCGCAATTGTAGTCGAAGAACTCGACGAAGGTGACGTCGCCGTCCTTGTTGCCGAGCACGACCTGGCGCGGCGAGTTGAAGATCGCGTCGGCATTCTGCGCGATGCTGGCCTCGTGCTTCTGGGTTTCGGCCGCGGCCTGACGTTTGCTGAGCTCGGTCATGGCCTCCTCGAGCACCTCGGGATGGCTGACGAGATAGTTCTTGATGATCGCCTCGATGTCGGTGCGCTGACTATCGGAGAAGCTCTCGGCCGAAACGGGCGCGGCTGCGCTGAACATGGCGAGCGCAAACAGCGCGGGAGCAAGCAGGCGCAGCGAAGGCATGGTCAAATCCTCTTATCCAAAGCAGGTTTCGGTAAAACGTCGCGGCGGACTTAAAGCTCGATGTCGTGACGTCGTGGTGTCGGGCGTCGTTTGCGTTGCGTCGTTTGCGTTGCGTCAGTTGCGCGGCGGCTTGGCCGCCACGATGTCGTCGGCCTTGACCCATCCGGGCGTGCCGACGGCGAATCGGGTTTTCGCGCGCGTAGCGAGCTCGCGGGCGGTCTTGTTGTCGCCGCGCAAGTAGGCGGCTTGCGCCGACGCGAGATCCGCCTCGGCATAGTCTCCCTTCCGGCCATAGGCCATCGCGAGCTGGGTGTAGCCGAGCGCGGCCTCGGGCTCTCGCGCCACCGCGGCGCGGAGAATCCGAACGGCGTCGTCGGTGTAGGCCTTATTATCGGTTCCAACCAGAGCCTGCCCAAGTAACATCTCGATGAGGGGCGCATTGTTCGAAAGCTGCACCGCCTTGCGCAGGGGAGCGATCGCCTCGGCGGGCTTCCCACTCTCCAGCAAGGCCTGACCGCGCACCTCGTAGAAGTACGGGTTGTTCGGCTGGACCTGGATCAGCGCGTCGATCTGGGCCAGCGCGCTGCGCAAATCCCCATGCAGATAGGTGCTGATGGCGCGGGCATAGCGCGCCGGCAAGCTGTCGTTGGTCTGGGGATAGCGGCGGTACACCGTCTCCGGCCGCTCCATGAACGCGGAGATCTTGGCGCGCACCATGTCATGGCGGAGCTGGAGCGCGGGATCGTCCTTCTTGTCCCAATAGGGGCTTGAGCTTGCGAACACCTGCAGCGCGGCGACGCGCTCGGCCGGCATCGGATGCGACTGGAGATAGGGATCGGCGCCGCGCGCGGCGAACAGGCTCTCGCTGGTGAAGCGCTTGAAGGTCTCGTACATGCCCTTCGGCGACTGCCCCGTCGCGGTGAGGAATTTCACGCCGGCACGGTCGGCGTTCTCCTCCTGCTGGCGCTGATAGGACAACAGCGTGCGGCGGATCATCTCCTGCGGAGCGGCGATGGCGGCCGCCCCCGCATTGGCAAGGCCGTTATTGCCGGCGCTGCTGCGCTGGGTGCTGCCCGCGGCGATTGCGCCGGCGCCGAGCAGCATCGCGATGATCATCTGGGTCTGCGCCGTGGCGAGCTGCTCGCGCAGCTTGGACAGATGACCGCCCGCCAGATGCCCGGTTTCGTGCGCGAGCACGCCGATAATCTGGTTCGGCGTCTCCGACTGGAGGATCGCGCCCCAATTGACGAAGATGCGGCGGCCGTCTGCCACGAATGCGTTGAACGAGCCGTCGTTGATGATCACCATCTGGATGTTCTGCTTCTCCAGACCGGCGACGCGCAGGATCGGGCGGGTATACTCGCGCAGGAGCTGCTCGGTTTCGGTGTCGCGCAGGACCGGCGGCCCCTTCGCCTGCGCACGCGCAGCCGAGAACGGCGTCAGCGCGATCGCCGTGGCCGTAACGAGGGCGGTGAGGGCGGAAGCCTTCTTGCGCAATGCGATCTGGAGCAACATCAAGCGGTCTGGGTCAAACGGTCTTGGTCAAGCAGTTTCGTGATTGGTTTTGGCGATTGGCGGCGGACCGGATACGCGATATGCCCTTGTGAGCCTTTACCCCTTATGAGCCGTACAATGCGGCTAGTCTGGGGCGCAAGCGCCCCCGTGTTCCGGACCGGACGGACCGGTCCGCCAGCGAATAGCAGAAATCGATGCACGATGCGACATTGAGGAACCGGTTGGGACAGTGGCTCGAGCCCTCCCGCCGCAGCGATGTTCCCCCGTTCATGGTGATGGACGTCATGGCGGCGGCGGCCCGAATCGAGGCCGCCGGCGGCCATGTCATCCACATGGAGGTCGGCCAGCCCGCGGCCGGCGCGCCCAGGACCGCAATCGCAGCCGCCCATGCTGCGCTCGAAGCGGGGCGGATCGATTATACCTCCGCGCTCGGCATCCCCTCGCTGCGCGAGCGCATCGCGCGACATTATCGCGATGTCTATGGCTGTGACGTCAGCCCCGAGCGGATCGTGGTGACGACCGGCTCCTCCGGCGGATTTATCCTGGCCTTCCTATCGATGTTCGAGCCCGGCGATCGCGTCGCGGTGACCGTGCCGGGCTATCCACCATACCGCCATATCCTCACCGCGCTCGGCTGCGAGCCGGTGCTGATCGAGACCACCAACGAGACGCGCCACGCGCTCACCGGCGAGGCGTTGCTTGCTGCCCATCGCAAGGCGCCGCTGAAGGGCGTGTTGGTCGGCAGCCCCGCCAATCCGACGGGGACCATGATGTCCCGCGAGGCGCTCACTGGCCTGATCGCGGCCGCGCAGGACGCAGGTATCCGCTTCATCTCGGACGAGATCTATCACGGGCTGGATTATGCGTTTCCTGCCGTGACGGCGGCGGCGCTGTCGGACCACACACTCGTGATCAACTCGTTCTCGAAGTACTTTTGCATGACGGGCTGGCGCGTCGGCTGGATGGTCGTGCCTGAGATCCTGGTGCGGCCGATCGAGCGGCTGCAGCAGAACCTCTCGATCTCGGTGCCGGCGCTGTCACAGATCGCGGCCGAGGCCGCCTTCGAGGGCACGGCCGAGATGGAGGAGATCAAGCACGGCTATCAGGAAAACCGGCGCATTCTGATCGAGGGACTTCCCAAAGCCGGCCTGACCAGGTTCCTGCCCGCCGACGGCGCCTTCTATCTGTATGCCGACGTCTCGGACTTCACCTCCGACAGTTTCGAGTTCGCCAAGCAGATGCTGGAACAGGCTCATGTTGCGGCTACGCCCGGCCTCGATTTCGATCCCATCCACGGACGCTCGTTCGTTCGTTTTTCCTACGCACGTTCGCCCGAGGAGATGCGCGAGGCAGTTGACCGGATCGCTGACTGGCTTAAATAGCCGCCAGTTTTGATCAGCCTTCCGGAGTTCATCTTGTCTGACCGATCTGCCGCGCCCGCCGCCACGTCGCATTCTCCTCTCGCCGCATTGATGTGGCCGACCCGGCCGGGCGAAACCGTCGGCGCAGTGCGCGCCTTCATGCTGATTGCACTCGGCACCGCGTTGATGGCGCTATCAGCCAAGGTCAGCCTGCCGCTGCCCTATGTGCCCATGACGTTGCAGACGCTGGTGGTGCTGATGATCGGCGCTGCCTATGGCTGGCGCCTTGGCAGCGCAACCATGATCGCCTACCTCACCGAGGGCGCGTTCGGGCTGCCGGTATTTGCCGGTCCGGTGGGGGGCATTGCACCGCTAATTGGTCCGACTGCAGGCTATCTGTTCGGTTTCATTGCCGCAGCCTTCGTGACCGGCTGGCTCGCCGAGCGCGGCTGGGATCGCAGCGTGGTGCTGCTGTTTGCGGCGATGGCCGTTGGCCATATCGTCATTCTCGCCGCCGGGTTCGGCTGGTTGGCCTTTGGCCTTGGCCTCGGCGCTGCGAAGGCCTGGCAGGTCGGCATTGTGCCGTTCATTGCGGCTTCGCTGGTCAAGAACGCGCTCGGCGCCGCGTTGATGCCGGCAGCGCGCCGGATCATCGATCGCCGCGGGTAAAACGCGCAGTAACGAGCAGTTCCAATTGACAGGGCCGGCCAAGTTGATCTTGGCTGGCCCGATAGTTTGAGGGGGAGTGAAACGATGACGACGACAACGATGGCGGAAACGCCGGTCGCGCCGCCCGCCGCCAAGCCGTGGTACAAAATCCTCTACGTCCAGGTCCTGATTGCCATCGTGCTCGGCGCCATCGTCGGCTGGCTGTGGCCACAGCTCGCCACCAATGAGTGGATCAAGGCGCTCGGCGACGGCTTCATCAAGCTGATCAAGATGGTGATCGCGCCGATCATCTTCTGCACCGTCGTCTCGGGTATCGCCCATATCCAGGATGCCAAGAAGGTCGGCCGGATCGGCGTCAAGGCGCTGGTCTATTTCGAGGTCGTCTCGACCTTCGCGCTGGTGATCGGACTCATCATCGGCAACTTGGTGAAGCCCGGCGCGGGCTTCGGCAGCGGCGCGGCAAGCGAGGCGGCTGTCGCAAATTACGCCAAGCAGGCTGCCGGTCAGAAGTCGGTCGACTTCGTGCTGCACATCATTCCGGACACCGTGGTCGGCGCCTTCGCGCAAGGCGAAATCCTCCAGGTGCTGCTGTTCTCGGTGCTGTTCGGCTTCGCGATCATGAGCCTCGGCGAGCGCGGCCACACCATCCGCAGCTTCATCGACGATGCCGCGCATGCCGTGTTCGGCGTCATCTCCATCGTCATGCGTGCAGCACCGATCGGCGCGTTCGGTGCGATGGCCTATACGATCGGCAAGTTCGGCACCGGCGCGATTCTCAACCTGGTCGGGCTGATTGCAACCTTCTACCTCACGGCGGCGCTGTTCGTGTTCGTCGTGCTCGGCATCATCGCGCGCGTGGCCGGGTTCTCGATCTTCAAGTTCCTGGCCTACATCAAGGACGAACTCCTGATCGTGCTCGGCACTTCGTCGTCGGAAAGCGCGCTGCCATCCTTGATGGAAAAGCTGGAGCGGCTCGGCTGTTCCAAGTCGGTGGTCGGTCTCGTGGTGCCTACGGGTTACTCGTTCAACCTCGACGGCACCAACATCTACATGACGCTGGCGACGCTCTTCATTGCGCAGGCGCTCGGTTACGATCTCTCCTTCAGCCAGCAGCTCACGATCCTGGTTGTGGCGATGCTGACCTCGAAGGGCGCCTCCGGCATCACCGGTGCCGGCTTCATCACGCTGGCGGCAACGCTCGCCGTGGTCGATCCACGCCTCGTGCCGGGCATGGCGATCGTGCTCGGCATCGACAAGTTCATGAGCGAATGCCGCGCGCTGACCAACCTATGCGGCAACGGCGTCGCCTGCGTGATCGTCGCCTGGTGGGAACGCGAGCTCGACCGCGACAAGCTCAACGCCAACCTCTCCAAGCAGATCGATCCGACCGACATGGAGACGGCGATCACGACGGACTGATCGGCGCGACGCGCCGCCAAGCTCAGAAGTAAGCAGGGCTGGTCGAGATCCTCGATCAGCCCTTTTTCTTTCGGCGTGCATCCGCGCAAGGCGCGCGTCTTCGCTCGAGATTGGAACGTCGACAGCTAAAACCGCTCCGGCCGATAGGGCGCCGGATCGATCGCCGGCGTCTCACCGCTCATGATTTCGGCGAGCAGGCGTCCGGTCGCGGGCCCCAGCGTAAAGCCCTGGTGGCCGTGACCGAAATTCATCCAGAGGCCAGGATGTCGTGGAGCTTGCCCGAGCACCGGAAGCATGTCGGGCGTGCAGGGCCTCGTGCCGAACCATGGATCCGGCTCGACCCGCTTGCCGAGATCGATCAGCTCGCGTGCTGAGGCCTCGGCGCTGGCGAGCTGCACCGGTGTTGCGAGCGCGTCCATGCCGGTCAATTCCGCGCCGGTGGTGATGCGGATGCCCTTGGCCATCGGGCCCATGGCGTATCCGCCGCCCTTGTCGACGAGCGGGAGGTCGAGCGAGGCCCCGCCGCTGTAATGCATGTGGTAGCCGCGCTTGCGTACCAGCGGAATGCGATAGCCGAACTTGTGCAACAGATCGGGCGACCACGGCCCGAGCGTTACGACCGCGTGGGGAGCGTCGAGACGTCCCTGGTCCGTATCGACGGACCAGCCGGTCGCGGTCTGCCGCAGGCTCTGGGCATCACCGAGCACAATGGTGCCGCCGAGGCGCTCGAACAGCTCGGCATAGGCCGTGACGAGGGCGCCTGGATCGGACACGGTCCAGGTGTCGAGCCAATGGATCGCGCCGGGGAGATCGTCGCGCAGGATCGGCTCGGCCTTGGCGAGCTCGCTGCCGGAGAGCACGCGGAAATTCACGCCGAATTCGCGCTGGTCTTCCTCCGCGGTCTTGATCGCGAGATCGAATGACGCAGGATCGCGATGCAGCATGCGATAGCCGGCGCGGCGGATGAGATTGTCGGCATGGGCTTCGCGAATGAGGATGTCGTGCTCCGCCGTCGCATAGGCGATCAGCCGTGCCCAGGCCTCGATCGCCTCACGATGCCGCTTCGGCGCCGAATGCCACCAATAGCGGAGCAGGGGCTCGATGTGGAGATGAAGCGACGACAGGCTGTAGCGCACGTCGTTGGTGCGGCCGGTCGCGATCTTCAGCAGCGTGGCGAGGTCGCGCGGCATCGGATAGGGGCGGACCGCTTCCGCCTGGATCATCCCGGCATTGCCGTAGCTGGTCTCGCGGCCCGGCTCCCTGCGGTCGACCAGCGTGACGGACCAGCCGCGTTGCCGCAGGTGCAGCGCCGCGCTGACGCCGATCATGCCGCCGCCGAGAACGATCGCGCTTTGCATTGGCAGAATTCTCCTGTCAGGCTGGTTGTGGGCGAGGTCGGGTCATTCCCAGGCGAGGAAGCCTGGTGCGGTCGACAGCGGCGGCGCCGCGGCGAGCCGCGCCAGATCGGGGACTGGCCGGGACAATTGCGCATCATCAGCAAACGCCGCTTCGATGCTTGCCGCGACCGAGAGCACGACGGCATCGCCACCGCGCGGACCGACGATCTGGAGGCCGAAGGGCAGGCCGGCTTCATCGAGGCCGAGCGGAATGCTGATGGCGGGATGGCCAGGAAGCGTGACGGCATAGGCGAGCGCGAGCCAGTGGAAGTAGGATTTTGTCGGCGCGCCGTCGATCTCGGCGGGGTAGAGCTCCGACCACGGCCGCGGGCTCAGCGTGATGGTCGGGCTGATCAGCACGTCGGTCGTTTCGAAGAAGCTCTGATAGGCGCGATAGATCCGCGTCTGTGTCGTTGCGGCGCGCGCGTGGTCTTCGAGGCTGTAGCCGAGACCTTCCTCGACATTGGCGCGGACATTGGGGCCGAGCATCTCGGGACGCTCCTTGTAGTTCTTGCCGTGCGTCGCCAGGAACATGCCCGCGCGCAGCACGGCGAAGGCGTCGTCCGCGCCGGCGCAATCCGGCGTCGCTTCGCGGCATGCGGCGAAGAGCGGTGCAAGCTTGCCAACGCGCTGCCGGAACACGCGCCGGATCGCCTGCTCGGTCGGGGCGAGGCCAAAGTCCTCGGTGAAGGCGAGGCGCAGCTTGCCGAGCTCGGCGGCACGCGGCGCGGCCCAGCGTTCGGCGCGGCCGCGCAACGGCTCGCCGGGCAGCGTATAGGCAAGCGGATCGCGCGCATCGTCGCTCGCCATCACCGACAGCATCAGCGCGGTGTCGGCGACATTGCGCGCCATCGGCCCGTCGGTCGACAGATTGGACCAGCCGAACGCGCGCTTCTCGCTGGCCACGAGGCCGTAGGACGGACGCATGCCGACAATGCCGGCGTAGCCTGCCGGATTGCGCAAGGAGCCGCCCGTGTCCGAGCCGGAAGCGAGTGGCGCCATGCCGCAGGCGAGCGCCACCGCCGAGCCGCCGGATGAGCCGGCCGCCGAGCGCATCGGATCGAACGGATTGCCGGTCGCGCCGAACACGGGGTTGCGGGTGTTGCCGCCCGCGGCCCATTCCGGCGTGTTGGTCTTGCCGAAGATGATGGCGCCGGCTGCACGCAGCCGCGCGACCGAGCCCTGGTCGGCCGCCGGGACGTTATCTCTGAGCAGCGGGCTGCCATAGGTGCTGCGCAGCCCGGCCGTGTCCTGGGTGTCCTTGATGAGAACGGGGAGCCCGTGCAGGGCGCCACGATCCTCGCCGCGCAGGATAGCGGCCTCGGCCTCCTTGGCCGCGGCACGTGCGCCTGATACGTCCAGCGTCACGACGGCGTTGACGGCCGGATTGATGGCGGCGATCCGCGACAGACAGGACTCCAGCAGCTCGACGGGCGAGATCGCCCGGGCGGCCAGCAGGCGGCGCAGTTCGACGGCACTGGAATCGCAAAGCTCTGACAAATGCCAATCCCCTTTCAAATCGTGAAGACGATCTAGCACACCGGACACTCGGTTGGGCGCGCTGCCACCGAGTTTTTGCGTTTTGGAGATTCTCTCCAGCTCCGCCAGATCAGGCCGCGTCGCTTGGCGACGACGACCTGCCGCCGTCGTGCGAGCAAGGAGATCGCCGAAACAAAAACGCCCGGCTGAGCCGGGCGTTTTGCATTCGATATTCGGCTTTATTCGCCGCCACCGAAGCGGCGCGACCACCAGCCGGCACGGCGCGGGGCGGCCGGAGGTTCATTTGCGGCTTGCGGTGCGGGCTCGGCTGCCGGTGCGGGCGCAGCAACCGGTTCGGTCGGCTGCGCAACCGGTGTCGCGGGCTCGGGCTGACTGTGCAGCAGGAAGCTCACCTTTTCCCGGACCGTGGAGCGGCGTCGCGCGGCCTTGTCGTCGGTGGGCTCTTCGACCGGCGCTGCGGTCGCCATGACGGGAGCCGGCTCCGGCCGGGCCGGCGGCTCACTCTGCACGTCGGCGCGCGGTTCAGGCTGCGCCGCCTGCGGTTCGGCGGTGTGTTCGGCCTGTGCAATCGAGGGCGCGGCCTCGTTGCTGAAGCTGTCGAAATCGGCGACTGCGTCGGTCGCCTCCGGCGGCGCATTGGCCGCGAGCTCGTCGCCGATGGAGCCGGCAAGACCTTCCTCGGCGCCACCGCGCCGACGGCGTCCGCCGCGGCGACCACGCCGGCGGCGGCGCTCACCGCTGCCCTGCTGCTCGCCGCGGGCGGCCTGTTCCTCGCCTTCCTCGCCGTCCTGCTCGGACTCTGAATCCTCTTCGGATTCGCTGGCGGCCATAGCGGCCTCAGGAAGCGTGGGCGCGCCATCCTCGCGCAACTCGCCGTCGCGCTGGCCGCCACGGCCGCGGCGGCGGCGGCGGCGCTTGCGGCGCTGGCCGTCCTGCTCGGGGGCCTCACCGGCGGCCTGCTCCTCGGCGAGACCTTCGGTCTCCTCGGACTCGATCTCGGATTCCAGCTCCGAATCGAACTCCTCGTCCTCATAGGCGTCTTCGACCAGGGGCGGCGGGCTCGCAGCCGCCTGCGCCGCAAGCAGGGCCTTGGCAGCTTCCAGCGTATGCACCTGCTCGCCGCGGTCGATCACGTAAGCCTGAGGTCCGCTGACGGACTGATCGGCGATGACCGACAGCGTGACCTTGAAGCCGTTCTCGAGATCACGCAAATGACCGCGCTTGTGGTTCAGCACGTAGAGCGCGACGTCGGTGCGGGTGCGGACCACGAGATTGTGGGTCGCGCCCTTCATCAGGATCTCTTCGAGGCCGCGCAGCAGCTGGAGCGCCACTGAGGAGACCGAGCGGACATGGCCGGTGCCGCCGCAATGCGGGCAGGGATCGGTCGAACTCTCCAGCACGCTGGCGCGAATGCGCTGGCGCGACATTTCCAGCAGGCCGAAATGCGAGATGCGGCCGACCTGGATGCGCGCGCGATCCTGCCTGAGGCAATCGGACAGCTTGCGCTCGACCGCGCGGTTGTTGCGCTTCTCGTCCATGTCGATGAAGTCGATGACGATCAGGCCGGCGAGGTCGCGCAGGCGGAGCTGGCGGGCGACCTCTTCGGCCGCTTCCAGATTGGTCTTGAGCGCGGTGTCCTCGATATGGTGCTCGCGGGTCGATCGTCCCGAGTTGACGTCGATCGAGACCAGCGCTTCGGTCTGGTTGATGACGATGTAGCCGCCGGAGCGCAATTGCACGGTCGGCGAGAACATCGCATCGAGCTGGCTCTCGACGCCCATCCGCGAGAACAGCGGCTGGCCGTCGCGATACTGCTTCACCGCGCTGACATTGGCGGGCATCAGCATCTTCATGAAGTCGCGCGCTTCGCGGTAGCCGGATTCGCCGGCCACCTGGATCTCGTCGATCTCCTTGTTGTAGAGGTCGCGCAGCGAGCGCTTGATCAGCGAGCCTTCCTCGTAGACGAGGGTCGGGGCCTGCGACTTCAGCGTCAAGTCGCGCACCGTCTCCCACATCCGGATCAGATATTCGAAGTCGCGCTTGATCTCGGGCTTGGTGCGGGCAGCGCCGGCGGTGCGCAGGATGATGCCCATGCCCTCGGGCACGTCGAGATCCTGCACCACTTCCTTGAGGCGCGACCGGTCCTGGGCGCTGGTGATCTTGCGGCTGATGCCGCCACCGCGCGCGGTGTTGGGCATCAAGACGGCATAGCGGCCGGCGAGCGACAGATAGGTCGTCAGCGCGGCGCCCTTGTTGCCGCGCTCTTCCTTGACGACCTGCACCAGCATCACCTGGCGGCGCTTGATGACTTCCTGGATCTTGTACTGACGGCGCGGGCGGAAGGTGCGCTCCGGCACTTCTTCCAGCACGTCGTCGCCGCCGACGGATTCGACGAGTTCCTCTTCGGCTTCCTCGCCGTCCTCGTCCTCTTCCTCTTCGTCGGCCGTCACTTCCGCGCCCTTGGCATGCGCCGCGTCGGCGGCGTAAACGGCATCGGCTGGTTCAACGGCGACAGTTACAGCCTCGGCGAAAGCCTCGGCGCGGGCTTCGGGGGCGGCGGCCTCCTGCGGCTCGGCAACGGTCTCGGCCGCAACCACGGGCTCGGCGCCGACGGCCGCGACAGGCGCCGGCGTCTCGTCGGCTTGATCATGGTCGTGATGATCGTGCTCGCCGTGATCACCCTGGTCGTCATCAGCGTGGGCGTATTGGTGATCGTCATCATGGGGCTGATGATCGCCATGATCGTGTTCGTGATGATCATGGCCGTCGTGCTCGCCGTAATGCTCGGCATCGGCCTGCAGGAGCTCGCCTTCGTGCGAAGCGCCTTCGGTCTGCGCCGGCAGGGTCTCACCTTCGACCGGCTGGGCCGCGGGGTCGGCGCCGGCCTCGAGGCCTTCGACGATGTCGCTGCGGACGCGTTCGCCATGACCGCGGCGGCGGGCGTTGCGGTGGCGCGAGCGGCGGCGGCCATGGGAGCGGTTCTCGCTCTCTTCCTCGGCCTCGCGATGAGCCTGTTCTTCGGCCTCGATCAGCGCCTGCCGGTCGGCGACCGGGATCTGGTAGTAATCGGGATGGATTTCGCTGAATGCGAGGAAGCCGTGGCGGTTGCCGCCATATTCGACGAACGCGGCTTGGAGCGAGGGTTCGACCCGGGTGACCTTGGCGAGGTAGATATTCCCGCGCAGTTGCTTGCGTTGTGCGGTCTCGAAGTCAAACTCTTCGACGCGATTGCCGCGGACCACGACGACCCGGGTCTCTTCCGGGTGGGTGGCATCGATCAACATCTTGTTGGGCATGTCTTAACTCTTGGCGGCGGCGGGCGCGATTCACCGTGGGCGCGTATCGCGCCGCCGGGTGACGCGACGGTCCACCTGATTCGGGGGTGAGGGGAAGGCCGAGACACCGTCTCTCGCGCCTTGCCGAACCGGAAGCTTCGGGGCCAGCGCGGCGCGCGGGATTTTCAATCCGCAGCGTCGCGAATGGTCCTTCAGAATTCGTCGGCACAGTCTGGCGCATCAAGCGTCGGCCCGTATGAAACATTGGGCGGCGGGGCCGCCCCTCAATCAGTTGCTGCTGGCCAGGCATGGCGCGAGCGCGCTCGCCTTGGGGATCACGAACCGCTCCCTTGGGATCAAGAGACCGGGTTAATGGTTACGTCGCTGTCAGAACCGCCCGGGTGACGTGAGTGGTAACCCAGGACCGTCCGCCGCCGGAGCTTGACCCGCTCCATCTCGTTGCCGCGCACCGCGCTGGTCTTAGAGGGGAACGGAAAACGCTGGAATTCCCAAACCTTGAGAGTTCCGGCGCTGCACCGGGAGGCTGAATGCGACACAACCGGGAATATCGGCCGTCAGCATTCCGTACATACGAGGAATGAGCCATCCGTGCAAGGGAGCGTCGCACGGCGGTCACAGTCAGCGAGTTTCGCATATCCGTCATTAAGGATCGTTTAACCCTGTGGTTCTATTGCGTTAAAGAGGCTGCTCGGAGGCACGGAATTCGGTGGCGAGCCGCACAAATCAAAGGGTTTTGCTGGGATGCGTGCTGCTGTGCGCCGCAGCATTGCCATATGCAAATTCCTCGCGCTTGAGCGCAGCGGAAAGCCAGCCGCAACCCTCTGTTGCGGTTGCGAATTTTCCAATCGCTTCGGCCGCCCGTCTGGCTGGCGATGGCAAGCAGACCCGCTTCATCCTCGACATCGACCAGACCATTACCTTTCGCGCCGTCACGCTCGCCGACCCCTACCGCGTGGTGGTGGACGTGCCGCAAGTCAATTTTCAGCTGCCCGCCGGTACCGGCAGCGGGGGGCGGGGGCTGGTCAAGGCCTTCCGCTACGGGCTCGTCATGCCTGGCGGCTCGCGAATCGTGTTCGACCTGACCGGGCCGGCGAAGATCGCCAATTCCTACGTGGTCGACGCCGCCAACGGCCAGCCGGCCCGTCTCGTGCTTGAGCTGGAAGAGGTCGACCGCGCCGCCTTTGTGCCCTCGGTCGCGCCCGAAAATCGTCCCGAGCTGAGGCCCGCGATCGCCGAGGCGCCGCCTGCCACGGTTCCCACTACGGCGGCTCCGGAAACCGCGCAGCAGAAGGCCGATGGCCGGCCGGTGGTCGTGATTGATCCCGGCCATGGCGGCATCGACAACGGCACGCAGTCGAGCGGCGAGAGCGAGAAGAACCTCGTCCTCGCCTTTGGGCTGGCGCTACGCGATAGACTGGAAAAGGCCGGCAAATATCGCGTGGTCATGACGCGGGACGACGACACTTTCATTCCGCTCAATGACCGGACCAAGATCGCCCGCAACCTCAAGGCCGCTTTGTTCGTCTCGATTCATGCCGATGCGCTGCCTCGTGCCGAGGGCGATGCGCAGGGCGCGACCATCTACACGCTCTCCGATAAGGCCTCCGACGCCGAGGCCCAGCGGCTGGCTGACGCCGAGAACCGGGCGGACGCGATCGCCGGCTTCAACCTCGCGGAGGAGCCGACCGACGTCGCCGACATCTTGATCGACCTCACGCAGCGGGAAACCCGCACTTTTTCAAACCGTTTTGCCCGTCTGCTGATGGGGGAAATGAAGTCGACGGTGCGGATGCACAAGCATCCCCTGAAGTCGGCTGGCTTCCGGGTGCTGAAGGCGCCCGACGTTCCTTCTGTGCTGGTCGAGATCGGTTATGTCTCGAACAAGGGTGACCTCGAGCATCTGGTCTCCGAGGGCTGGCGGTCCCGTGCCGTGGGCTCCATGGCACAGGCGATCGACGGGTTTTTGGCCAAGCGGATGGCCACGGCGGGATCGTCAAATTGACGACCCGGGGATCGTCAAATTGACGACCCGGGGATCGTCAAATTGACGACCCGGGGGTCTTCGAACTGAAAGGGTTTTTCCGTCCCGCCGCAAAAGCCCTAGTTTGGCCACAGCGGGCGCTTTATAAAAATGCCGCAGGGGGTTCCGGAATTGGAGAGAATCCCGCTCGGCAAGCGTCTAAAATCCGGCGCTGATGTAATTGTGTAAGCCGGTGAATTCGTGACGTAAAGGTCGGCCCCTGTTCGGGGTGCCAAGGGGCTGATACTGGGCTGATCCAGAGTTTGAACGGATAAACACATAATGCGCTTGCTGGTGCGGTTCATGGGCTTCCTGTTCGCCGCGGGAACAGTGGTGTTCCTTGTCGGTGTCGGGGCCGTGGCAGGCCTGATCTGGCATTTCTCCAAGGACTTGCCGGACTACTCTCAGCTTCAGGATTACGAGCCGCCGGTGATGACCCGCGTGCACGCGGTCGACGGTTCGCTGCTCGGCGAATACGCCAAGGAGCGGCGGCTGTATCTGCCGATCCAGGCGGTGCCGAAGCTCGTGATCAACGCGTTCCTGGCGGCCGAGGACAAGAATTTCTACGAGCATGGCGGCATCGACTACACCGGCATGGCGCGGGCAGGTCTGCTCTACATCCAGAACTACGGCTCGAACCGGCGTCCGCAGGGCGCCTCCACCATCACCCAGCAGGTCGCCAAGAACTTCCTTCTGACCAACGAGGTCTCCTTCGCGCGCAAGATCAAGGAAGCCTTGCTGGCGATGCGCATCGAGAAGACCTACTCGAAAGACAAGATCCTTGAGCTGTATCTGAACGAAATCTATCTCGGCCTCGGCGCCTACGGCATCGCGGCGGCGTCGCTGGTCTATTTCGACAAGTCGGTGAACGAGCTTACCGTTGCGGAAGCCGCTTATCTGGCCGCGCTGCCGAAGATGCCGGCGACCCTGCATCCGGTGCGCAACCGCGACCGCGCCATCGAGCGCCGCAACTATGTGATCGACCGTCTCCAGGAGAACGGCTGGATCAAGCAGGCCGATGCCGAGAAGGCGCGCAAGGAGCCGCTCGCCGTCACCAGCCGCTCCAACGGGGCCCACACTTTCGCCGGCGAATATTTCGCCGAGGAAGTCCGCCGCGACATCTTCGAGCGCTATGGCGAGAAGAAGCTGTATGAGGGTGGTCTCTCTGTCCGCACCACGCTCGATCCCAAGATCCAGGTCATGGCGCGCAAGACCATGGTCGCCGGCCTCGTGAATTATGACGAGCAGCAGGGCTATCGCGGTGCCATGAGCAAGCTCGACATTTCGGGCGATTGGGGCGTGAAGCTTGCCGAGATCAAGTCGCTCTCCGACATCTCGCCATGGCGCATGGCGGTGGTGCTGGAGACCAGCGACCAGTCGGCGCGCATCGGCTTCCAGCCGAGCCGCGAGCTTGGCGGTGCCATCAGCAAGCAGCGCGAGACCGGCATCGTCACGGTCGACGGCGTGCGCTGGGCACGGGCCACGCAGGGTGGCACAAGGGGCAAGACGCCGACGGCGGTGTCGCAGGTGCTCCAGCCCGGCGACGTCATTTATGCCGATCCGCTCTACAAGGACGGTCAGCCCGTCGAGGGCCAGTACCGGCTACGTCAGATCCCCGAAGTGTCGGGCGCGATGGTGGTGATGGATCCCTCGACCGGCCGCGTGCTCGCGATGGTCGGCGGCTTTTCGTTCGACCAGAGCCAGTTCAATCGCGCCACGCAGGCCTATCGGCAGCCGGGTTCGTCGTTCAAGCCGATCGTCTATTCGGCCGCGCTCGACAACGGCTATACGCCGTCGACTGTGGTGCTCGACGCGCCGATCGAAATCGATCAGGGCCAGGGCGCCGGCGTGTGGCGGCCTGAAAACTTCTCCTCGGGCAAGTTCCAGGGACCGGTGACGCTGCGCAACGCGCTGCGGCAGTCGCTGAACACCGTGACGGTGCGCCTCGCGCAGGACATCGGCATGCCCCTGATCGGCGAATATGCCCGCCGCTTCGGCGTCTATGACGAGCTGCCGAACTATCTGTCTTACGCGCTTGGCGCCGGCGAAACGACGGCGATGCGCATGGTCACGGCTTACTCGATGCTCGCCAATGGTGGCCGCCGGGTGAAGCCGACCTTGATCGACCGCATCCAGGACCGCTACGGCCGCACCATCTTCAAGCATGACCAGCGCGAATGTCGCGGCTGCGACGCGCCGGGCGGCTGGAAGAATCAGGCCGAGCCGCAGCTGATCGACCGCCGCGAGCAGGTGCTGGATTCCATGACCGCCTATCAGATCACGGAGCTGATGGAAGGCGTGGTGCAGGCCGGTACCGCGACCGTGGTCAAGGAAGTCGGCAAGCCGATCGCCGGTAAGACCGGCACCACCAACGAGGCCAAGGACGCCTGGTTCGTCGGCTTCTCGCCCGACGTCGCCGTCGCCATCTATATGGGCTACGACAAGCCGCGCCCACTCGGCAAAGGCAATGCCGCGACGGGTGGCCATCTGGCAGCTCCGATCGCGCGCGATTTCCTCAAGCTTGCGCTCGCCGACAAGCCCGCCGTTCCGTTCAAGGTGCCGGCCGGCATCAAGCTCGTGCGCGTCGTCTCCAAGACCGGCATGCGCGCAGGTCCCGGCGAGACCGGCGGAACCATCCTCGAAGCCTTCAAGCCGGGCACGGCGCCGCCGGATAATTATTCGGTCATCGGCGTGGCCGATGCCGACGGGCGCATGCCGGCGTCGCAGCAGCAGCAGCCGGATTCCGGCTTCTTCATGCGGCCAGGCACCGGCGGGCTGTACTAAAGCGCGAAGAGATTAGGATGAATCGTCATCACGCTTTAGGTTGTTGTTTGAGCATGATCTTTTCGGAAAACCGCTGCGCACTTTTCCGGATCATGCTTTAGCGGATAACGCTGACGTTTGAAGGAGCGGGCGGTTGCGCTTTGGCGCCGCCGCCGTTACATCCCCGTTGCAATCGAATGCGGAACAATTCCGCGACATCAGAGAACGACATGCGCGCCGAAATCGAGCGGTTGGTAGAAGAGATCAAGCAGTCAGTCGGGCTGCTGAGGAGGCATCTTTGACGTCGAGAAATCGACGGCGCGCCTCGCTGAGCTGAACAAGCTCGCAGAAGATCCCGATCTCTGGAACGATCCCCAGAAAGCCCAGAAACTGATGCAGGAGCGCACCTCGCTGGAGGATGCGCTGTCGGGCATCGGCAAGGTCGAGCAGGAGCTCGAAGACGATATCGGCATGATCGAGCTCGGCGAGGCCGAGGGCGATGACGGTGTCGTTGCCGAGGCCGAAGCCGCGCTGAAGAACCTCAAGAAGGAGGTGGCGCGGCGCGAGCTCGAGGCGCTGCTGTCGGGCGAGGCCGACCGCTTCGATTCCTATCTCGAAGTTCATGCCGGCGCCGGCGGCACCGAGAGCCAGGACTGGGCGCAGATGCTCTTGCGCATGTACACGCGCTGGGCCGAAACCCACGGCTTCAAGGTCGAATTCCTGGAAGAATCCGAGGGCGAAGAGGCCGGCATCAAGTCGGCGACCATCCAGGTCTCCGGTCACAACGCCTATGGCTGGCTGAAGACCGAAGCGGGTGTGCATCGCCTGGTGCGCATCTCGCCGTTCGACTCCAACGCGCGGCGGCACACCTCGTTCTCGAGCGTGCAGGTGTTCCCCGTCATCGACGACAGCATCAAGATCGACATCAAGGAATCCGACGTCCGCACCGACACCATGCGTTCGGGCGGTGCTGGCGGCCAGCACGTCAACAAGACCGAATCCGCGGTGCGCCTGACGCATATTCCGACCGGTGTCGCGGTGGTCTGTCAGGCCGGCCGTTCCCAGCACAAGAACCGGGCGCAGGCCTGGGACATGCTGCGTGCGCGCCTTTACGAGATCGAGCTGAAGAAGCGCGAGGAGAAAGCCGCCGCTGACCAGGCTGCCAAGACCGATATCGGCTGGGGCCACCAGATCCGCTCCTACGTGCTGCAGCCCTACCAGATGGTGAAGGATTTGCGCACGGGGGTGCAGACCTCGGACACATCCGGCGTGCTCAATGGCGAGCTCGACGACTTCATGGCCGCGACGCTGGCGCAGCGCGCCTTCGGCACCACCAGCGGCGACATCGAGGACGTGGACTGATCATGCCCCGCGTCGCCTTCATCGGACTTGGGCGGATGGGGCACGGCATGGCCGGCCGCTATCTCGATGCCGGTTTTACCGTGACGCTGTGGAATCGCAGCAAGGCCAAGGCGGAAGACCTGATCGCCCGCGGCGCGCAATGGGCGACCTCGCCGGAGGATGCCGCGATCGATGCCGATGCGGTCGTGACCATGGTCGCCGATGACGAGGCCTCGCGTGCGGTCTGGCTCGGGCCCAAGGGCGCGGCCAAGACCGCGAAGGCAGGCACCATCGCGATCGAATGCTCGACCGTCTCTTATGACCATGCCCGCGAGATGGGCCGCGAGCTGAACGCGCGCGGGCTCATTTACATCGACTGCCCGGTGACCGGATTGCCCGATGCGGCCGCTAGCGGAAAGCTGACGCTGCTGGTTGGCGCCAATGCAGCCGATCTCGAGCGCGCACGGCCCTATCTCGACCCAATCGGCTCGACCGTCCGCCATTTCGGTGCGGTCGGCACCGGCACGGTCTACAAGCTCATCAACAATCTCTTGGGCGCGATCCAGATCGCCGGCCTCGCCGAGGGCCTTGCGATCGCCGAGCAGGCCGGGCTCGACATGAACCTCGTGCTGGAGTCGATCCAGGCGGGCGTCGCCGCAAGCCCACAGGTGCAGCGCCACTCCAAGCGCATGGTCGCTCGCGATTTCAGCGGCGCGACCTTCACGTCGGCGCTGCGGCACAAGGATGCCGCCTACGCGGTGAAGCTCGCCGAGAGTCTGCTGGCTGATAAGCCGCTGGTCGCGCGTGCCGCGGTCGAGGCCTACACTCAGGCGAAGGCTGTGATGCCCGACGATGATGAGGGCAGGATGATCGAGCTGGTGTCGCGGCCGAAGAAATCCTCGTAGGCAGGTGTGTATCAACATGGGGCCGCCTTGGCCGCTCCATTCATTCCGAGCACCGGTTTTCAAGTCCGGTGCTTCATCGGAAATCGGGTGGCACTGTCCACCGCAGCGTTCTAGGCGATGGGCTCGGCCGCCGAGGTGAGACGCCATGTCCCCGAACGATAACCGGATCGATGCGCGCGACGGGTCGCTGCTCGCCGTGCTGTCGGTGCTCTGGGGTGGCTCGTTCTTCTTCAACGGCGCGGCCTTGCGGGACTTGCCGCCGCTGACGCTGGTGTTCCTGCGCGTTGCGCTTGGCGCTGCTATCCTGCTTCCGCTGCTGCGCATGCAGGGCATCGGTTTTCCCAAGGGCGTCGCGGGCTGGAGGCCGTTCGTCTTGATCGGACTGCTCAACAACGTCATTCCGTTCTCGCTCATTGTGATCGGCCAGACTTTCATTCCGAGCGGGCTGGCCTCGATCCTCAACGCCACCACGCCGCTGTTCACCGTGGTGGTGATGGCGGCGGCAGGCGACGAGACCTTGCAGATGCGTCGCATGGCCGGGGTGGCGCTGGGCCTTGCCGGCGTGATCATCCTGCGCGGATGGGGTTTCGAGACAAGGCCGGGGCAGGGGCTCGGCATTCTGCTCTGCCTCGGCGGCGCGTTGAGCTATGCCTTTGCGGCGCTGGCGGCGCGACGATTGCTGAAGGACGCAGCTCCGCTGGGCACGGCGACGTTTCAGCTGATGGCGTCGACCGTGATGATGGCGGCCGTCGCCGGGGCGGTGGAGCAACCCTGGCGCCTTCCGGTGCCGAGCCTCACAACCTGGCTTGCGGTGTTTGGCCTTGCCGGCCTGTCGACGGCGCTCGCCTACATCGTCTTCTTTCAGATCCTGCGGCGCTCGGGCGCGAGCAACGTCATGCTGGTGACGCTGCTCATTCCCGTCACCGCCATTCTTCTGGGATGGCTGGTGCTGGGCGAGCCGATCTCGATGCGCGAGATCGCGGGCGCAATCGTCATCGGCAGCGCGTTGCTCGTGATCGACGGACGCACATTGAGCCTGCTGCGCCGCGTCGCGGAGCGCAAGCTCCCAGTCGGCCACGAGCACAGCCAGTAGTCAGGGCCGGCTGCCGGCTTTCGCCTTCAGCGCCATGCCGCCGGCGACGCCGACGCCGAGCACGTACATCCAGCCCTCGTGGAAATCGAACAGGTGCGAGTTCAACAGCGAGCTCGTGACGTTCTGCACCACGACGACGAGACCGATCCAGGCGGCGACGCCTTCCCCTGCAAACAGGCGAAGATGTGCGATCCAGAGGGCGTAGAGCAGGACGACGCCCAGAAGGCCCCATTGCACGGCGACGTTGAGGGTCTGGTTGTGCGGATTGCTGACGACTTCGGAATCGAGGCTGCTCCCGCTTGTGGCGGCGCGCTCGAATTGGTGCTTGATCGAGCCGGTGCCGTGGCCGATCAGGGGCGCCTCGACAAAGGCGTGAAGCGACTTGCGCCAATAGGTCAGCCGCTGCGCCGTCGAGGCGCGGCTGATATCCTCATGGCCGTGGCGGTATTCGACGGCGATGTCGGTGATGCGCTGGCGCAGATAGGGCGACGTTGACCAGGCCAGCGCGCTCGCGGCGAGCGAGCCTGCGAGCAGGAGCAGTGCCGCGCGCAGGCTCAGATGCCGCCAGGCAAATAAGCCCAGCAGCACCGCGATGCAGAGCAGCGCGGTGCGAGCGGACGCGACGAACACCATGTTGGTGGCGAACAGCAGGATCAGCGCCAGGCAGCCGGCTGTCGCAGCCAGGTTTCGGCTGCGCCAGAAGGTCAACGCAGGGAGTGAAAGCGCGAACGCGCAGAGCGTGAATTCCTGACTCTGGTCGATGTAGTTCTTGACGGGAACGCCTGATGATGCCGTCGCGGTGATCTTCCAGCTGGGATCGAGTAGCACGATCCATGAGAAGACCGCAAGCAGCGCGCAGGAGGCGAGAAAGGCGATACAGACGCACAAGCCGCGTTCCGACCGGCTGAAATGATAGAGCAGCGGCGGAATGAGCACGAGCTTTGCGACCGGCTTGAGCGCATGCAGCCTGTCGGCCCATGCGCCGTCCGACCACAGCGTGCCGATGAGGGCGAGCAGCAGGAAGGCGAAGGGCAGGGCAAGCGCGGGCCGCATGAGCCTGCGCGCATAGTCGCGCCAGTCGATGGTCGGCGTGACCGCGAGCAAAAAGAGCCCGACGAAGATCGAAGGCGCCGTGGTCGACCAGGGCAGCGACGCCGCGATGAGGACGGCGAGCATGTCGGCAGCGCGGAACAGCGCGGCGGAACGGCCCAGGGCCTGCCATCGGTCGCGGAAAGTTGGCGGGCTGGCCGGACCGGACCATGCTGCCTGCTCAGCTGTCATCTGGCTGACGCCTACTGTGCTGCGACCAGGCTTTCTCTCGGCATCTCATGCCCGAGGAAATCCCGGGCCTGGGTTTCGTAGCCGAAGCGTTCAGTGAGCTCGTGGCGCCTCGCCCGGATCTTGCCGCGCCACTCCTCCTGCCGCGTCAGCACGCGGGTGACGGAGGCTGCGATCGCCTCGGTCGAGAACGGATCGAAATAGTCGGCGAGCTCGCCCGCGACCTCGCGGAAGACGGCGATGTCGGAACACAGTACCGGCGTGTTCGCGGCCAGCGCCTCGATGATCGGCACGCCGAAACCTTCGGCGAAGCTCGGCATGATCAGGCCGTGCGCTTCCGCGATCAGGGCCGCCTTCTCGTGCTCGTCGACATAGCCGGCGAAGCGGACGTTCGGCGGCAGATTGCGCATCCGGCTGATCTCGCCAGCATAGCCGATCACGACGAGATCGGCGTGGGGTACGCCGCGGAAGGCGCGGACGACGGTGGCGATGTTCTTGCGCGGCTCGTTCGAGACGATGACGACGAAGCTCGGCCGCCCCGGACGCCCCGACGGGGCTGGCAGGTGCAGGACATCCGGGGCGTCGAACCGGGTGCGGGGATACACGACCCGCGCCGGCAGGTGCGCAAATTGCGGCAACAGTTCCCTGAACCGCATCATGCTATAGTTTGAAACAAAGGCGAGCTCGTCGGCCTGGCGCAGGCTGGTGAGCAGCCGTGACAGGAACAGGCGTGTCGCGACGTCGCTGAGCTTGAGGTCGGTGAGCGGCAACAAATCGTGGACGACGCAGATCACCTTGGCGTTGGGCCTACGCCTGATCGCAACCCTCGTCGGCGTATCCACGACAATGACGTCATACTCGCGCGCGTCCACCCGCGGTGGCGGCAGCAGGAAGAACGCCGAGGAGTCCTGATAGCTGTAGAATCCGGGCTCGAGCTGAAAGTCGCGGAACAGCTCGAGATGGCGCAGGTCCGGCGGGACGTATTCGAGCGCCTCGGTCCTGTTTTCGATCAGCCGGGCGTGCAGGCCACGCAGGCCGACGGCGCGGAGGAAGCAGACGATGTAGTCCCACGACACCGACATGGTGGCCTTGTGGCGGATCCAGTCGAGCGTGCGCCGCAGTCCGCCGCGCACGACCGGCTCGCCCATGTTGACCTCATCGAGAAAGCGGTAGAGCGCAAGCAGCTCGATGTTGCGCGACTGCGCCGGAAAGAGCTTGGTGCGCCGCTCGCGCCGGTGCAGCTTGCGATAGCGCCGCGTGGTCTCGACCAGCAGCGTCAGCTCGTGCCCCTCGGCCGCGAGCGAGCGCATCAATTCACGCGTGAAGTGGAAGATGCCGCGCTTGTGGTTGGGCTCGCCGAGTGCTTCGGACACGACAAGGATGTTCTGCTTCATGCGCGTTTCTCGCGGAGCTCGAAGGTGTGGGTGGCCGGCGGGGTGACCGGGACGGTCGAGGCGACGCGGCCGTGATCGAGATTGATGATGCTGGTGCAGGTGCGGCGCAGCAGCGGCTGGTCGTGCGAGGCGATGATCACGATTGCCGCCTGCGATACGAGGTTCAGCAGCCGCTGCTGGGCCTTCTCCGCAAAGTGCTCATCGACGACGCTGAGCCATTCGTCGAGCAGGAGGATATCGGCAGGAAACGCCGTGGCGGTCGCAAACAGCACCCGCATCAGCATGCCCGAGGAGAACATCCGCAGCGGCAGCCGCTGCATGCGTGCCTCGAGCTCGGTGAAGGCCCAGATCTCGTCGATCACGCGGCGGGTCGGCTTGCGGCCGCTGATCCGCAGCAGCAGCGCGATGTTATCCTCGGCGACGAAATCCAGATTGACGCCCGCGTTGAGGCCGAGCAGCGGCACGACGTTGCCTTGAATTGCGATGTTGCCACCGCTCGGCGGATAGACGCCGGCGATCAGCCGCAGCAGCGTCGATTTGCCGGAGCCGTTGGGGCCGGCAAGCCCGATGCGGGCGCCGGCTTCGGCCTCGATCGTGACGTTATCGACGGCGCGGATGATCCGCATCTCGCCCGGCTCGCGAATGAGATGGCCGAGCAGCCGCCGTTTCAGCGAATAGTCGTAGGCACCGTAGAGCGGATAGTCGAGACAGACGTTGCGAAGACTGATCGAAACCATGCGTCAGATCCAGAATGCAGCTTTGCGCAGATGGACCAGCGTCAGCACGCTCGCGCAGATCAGGAGCGCCAACGCGACGAGGACATAGACGATGCTGACGGGATCGACATGGCCACCCGCCAGCGGCTCGCGCCACACGGCGAACAGATGCGTGAGCGGATTGATCCGCATAACCGTCGAGCGGTGGTTGATCATCTCCGACGACCAGATGATGGGTGAGGCGAGAAAGGCGAGCATCAATGTGGATTCAATGATCGGCTTGAGGTCGCGATAGCGCGTTGCCATCGCACCGAGGACGAGGCTCAGGGCGAAAGTGCAGACCACGAACAGCAGGAGGCCCGGCAGCGCCGCCAGCGCGTGCGAGAGATCGTGGCGTGACAGGATGAGCCACAGGAGCAGCGGCACGCAGGCGTTATGGAGCGCGAACAGCGCCTGGCGGAACGTGCATTGCAGCAGGAAGATTACCGGCGGCAGCGCCCGGTCGCGGATCAGGCTCGCGGAGTTCTGCAGCGCCGTGGTGGCATCGAGCACCACGCTGTTGAGGAAGGTCCAGGCCGTCATCGACAGCGCCAGCATGGGCAGGCGCGACAGCACGTCGGCGTTCGACATCTGCCCGATCACCGAGCCCAGCACCGCGACCACGATCGCCATCTGGAGCGACATCCAAAACGGGCCGAGCAGCGAGCGCACATAGCGGTGTCGCATGTCGGACCAGGCCAGCGCCGCCGCGATCCGGACGGTGTCCACCCATCCCGTCGCCTGCGGCGGATCGGCGATCGCCGATCGCTGCTCGCTCGGTGCGGCGATGGCCTCCCGGTAGACGGTCTCCATGCCTTGCTTGAAGGCCGTGGCCGAATAGCGGGTGAGGGCGCGCGCGCGCGCCGATCGTCCCATGCGGCGGCGGCGCTCGGGATCGCGGATCAGCGTGTCGATAGCCTCGCCCAGCCTCGCGGCGTCGCCGGGCGGCACGGTGATCGCCTCCATGCCGTGGCGGGCGACGCGCGGCACTGCGGTGTCGAGCGCCGTGTTCACGACCGGACGGCCGGCGGCCATGGCTTCCAACTGGACGAGGCCGAACGTCTCGGCATTGGTCACCGACGGCATCACGAAGACGTCGGCGAGGCACATCAGCTTGATGCGCTCGCAATCGTTGACCGAGCCGAGCAGGCGGACGCGATCACCGAGGCCGAGCTCCTGGATCAGTTGCTCGAGCCGCGGCCGCTCGGTGCCCTCGCCGATGATCCAGACCTCGAAATTGTGTGCGGCAGCGGCGCGGATCAGCACGTCGAAACCCTTGTAGGGCACCAGCCGGCCGCAGGCCAGCACGAGTCGGCCGCGATCGTTGACGTGGTGCGGTTCGATCTTCGGCCAGTCATAGCCAGAGGTGTCGATGCCGAATGGCACGACGTGGCATTTGTCCTCGAATTCGCGCAGCAACGGCGTGTTGTCGACCAGCACGTGGTCCGAGACGATGATCGCCTTGGCGCGCCGCAAGGTCCGCCGCATCAGAGGTTCGATAATCCAGCGCAGGCCGGCATGGGTGACGATGTCGGCGTGCCAGTGCACCACCAGCGGCCGCTTGGCGCCGAATCCGAAGGCAAAGACGAGGTCGGCGAGCGGGAAGGGGGCGTGGAGCGCGAGCAGATCGTGCGCGGCGATCTTGCGCCACAGCCGCCAGGGATAGGTGGGAGCGGCGGGCAGCGACAACAAATTGCCGAACGAGCGGACGCGTTCGACCGGAACGTCGTTGACGACGATCTCGCGCCGTTCGGCCGATTGCGAGCAGACCAGCACGGCGGAGGCGAAGGCATCTTTCAGGCTCGCGCAGATGTCGCGGATCACCGTGAGCGTGCCGCCGAACAGGTCGGGATAATAGACCTTGAAGATGTGCAGCACCGACGGGCGGTGCGGGGTTTCGTGGGTGTGATGCATGACGATGGTCAGCCTGCGAGGAGCGCGGCAAGGAACGGTGCGGCCAGCACCGCAATGAAGATCGCGCCGCGCAGCAGCGCCGGCAGCATCGGCTCGATCGCGCTATGCCCCCAATCGGGAGCCGGCATAGCAGGCGGTGAAGTGGAAATGCGGACCAAGCGGTCAACCATAGGTTTTGAGTCCCTCTACGTCGCGCCCTCAGTGGCGGTTCGTATATGTGGGAAAATTTACCACGTCAATCGACCTGGTGGAAAAAAGTGGGATTGTGTCCCACGTAAGGCATCGGTACAATTCAGACATGAATGCCAAGTCCGGATCCAAGGAGGCTGACAAATCGGCCGACAAGCCGATGGCGCCGCAGCCGAATGCCGCCGAGAAGCTGCACGCGCCGCTGGCGCGGCTGCTGCGCCCGCTCGTGCGGCTGTGCATCCGCAGTGGCATGACCTTCCCGGCGCTGGCGCAGCTGCTTCGCGAGCTTTTCGTCAACGTCGCCGAGCACGATTTCGCGCTGGAGGGAAAAGAGCAGACCGACAGCCGGGTCAGCCTGCTCACCGGCATCCATCGCAAGGAGGTGGCGCGGCTGCGCGGCGCCGGCGCACCCGTGCACGAGGCGCCGGCGGCGGTGTCGCTGACCAGTGCGGTGATCGCGCGCTGGCTTGCCGCGCCGGAATTCACCGATGCCAAGGGCGAGCCGCTTGCTTTGCCGCGAACGGCCGAGGGCGATGCGCCGTCGTTCGAGCAGCTCGTCGCCTCCGTCACCAAGGACGTGCGCCCGCGCGCGGTGCTCGACGAATGGATCGACCGCAAGCTCGTCACCATCAATGACGCCGACGAAATCGAGCTGGTCGAGGCCGCCTTCGTTCCGAGCGGTGAGGACGACGGCAAATGGCACTATCTCGGCCGCAATCTGCACGACCATATCGCGGCCGCCGCGGAAAATGTCTCTGGGGCGCCACGCTTCCTCGAACGCGCGGTGCACTACAACAACATCTCGCCGAAACTGGCACGGAAGCTCGAGGCGCGCTCGCGCGAACTCGCCATGGATGCGCTGAAGACAGCCAACCGCGAGGCCAATCGGGCTCTCGCCAAGGACAAGGGCGGCAACGCGCGCTGGAATTTCGGCCTCTACATCTACAGCGAAGATGCCGATGAGGAAGGCGGGGCGAAGGAGGGCGGCAAAGACGGTGGCAAAGAGGGCGCTTCGTCATGAGCCGGCCGCCGCTCATCTCCCGCCGCCTGCTGCTGATGGGATTCTGGCTCGCCGGCACGGCCATCGCCCGTGCGCAGGTCAAGCGCGGCACCGATCAGGGCATCGGCGGCACCGGGATCACGCGCGGCGATGATCACGGCATCGGCGGCACCGGCATCGTCGGCGTGATCCAGCGTTTCGGCAGCATCTACGTCAACGGCCAGCGCGTCACCTATGCGAGCGACGTTCCGGTCCGGATCGACGGTGAAGCGGCCAGCGCCAAGGCGCTGCGCATTGGCCAGCTCGCGCGCGTGGTTGCGACCCGTCAGGCCGACGGCACGCTCGTCACGCGCAACATCACGATCGCGAGCGAAGTCTCCGGTCCGATCGAGCAGGTGAAGGGCAACGAGCTGACCGTGCTCGGTCAGAAGATCGTCGCCGGCGACAAGGAGAGCAAGCTCCGTACGGGCACGCAGGTCGCCGTCTACGGCTTGCGCCGTACTGACGGGGTCATTGTCGCAAGCCTGGTCGAGCCGCGGCGCGATGCGGCCGCGCGCGTGACGGGGCTGGTCGAACGCGGGCCGGACGGCTTGCGAATCGGTGGGTTGAGGCTGAACGGCGTCGATCCCTTGCTCGTCGGCCAGCGCGTCCAGATCGAGGGCAGCGCGAGCCAGGGCGCGATGCAGGCCGCGCGCACGCGGATCGACGATTTCTCGGATCTCGTCGGCGCGAGCCGCCTGTCGGTCGAGGCCTATGTGCAGCGCATGGGATCGAACCTCCAGCTCGGCTCCGGGCTCATCGCCCATGACAGCTCGCGCTTCGGGCCAGCCGCCGGCGAAGCACGCATGGTGGTCAACGGCGTGTTCGATCGCTCACGCGGCCTCCAGCTCGATTCGGCGCGCGCGGTCGGTCAATTCCCGGGATCGCCGGGGCAGGCGCCCGGCGGAGCAGGCCAGCCCGGGCGCTCGCCGGGCGGCTCGATCCTGCATCCAAATCGCGGCACCGCCACGCCTGGCGGCGGCCAGCCCGGTGCACCGGGCGCGCCTGCCCCGGGGGCGAGCCCTGGCGCGCCGTCCGGCCCGGCGCCGACAGGACCGGGTGGCCCGTCAGGTCCCGGCGGTCTGGGTGCACCCGGCGGGCCCATGGGGCCAGGGGGTGGAATCGGTGGTGGTTTCGGCGGTCCCGGAGGCGGGATGGGCGGTGGCCGGCGCTAAGGCCACTTGTGGCGAACTTACGGGAAAGAGAGAAGCGTGGGCTTAGCCCGCGCTGAGCCGCACGCCGGCGCGCAAAAATTTCTGCGGATCGACCGCTTCGCCCTCGATGCGGGTCTCATAATGCAAATGTGGACCAGTGGAACGGCCGGTCGAGCCGACGAGACCGACCACCTGACCGATCTTCACGACCTCGCCGACCCTGACGTTGATCTCGGAGAGATGGCCATAACGGGTCGAAAGCCCGTTGCCGTGGTCGACCTCGACCATGCGGCCGTAGCCGCCGGACCAGCCGGCGGAAACCACCTTGCCGTTGGCGGTGACGCGAACGGGATCACCAGTGGCGGCGCGGAAGTCGAGCCCGGTATGCATCGCGGGCCGGCCGAGGAACGGATCGCTGCGCACGCCGAAGCCGGAGGTGAATTCGACCTCGCCGATGACGGGCTTGCGATAGGGCACCAACGCCAGCGTGCGATTGAGGCGGTCCAACTCGGTGCGCGTGGTGTTGAGGCGGTAGAGCTGCTTCTCGAACGGCCCAGCGTTGGGCGTCAATTTGACGGGTACGAAAGGCCCGCCCATCGCGGTGCGCGGTACGGCGGCTTCGAGACTGGCGAGGTTGAGGCCGAGATCGCTGACGACGCCGCGCATCCGGCGCATGCGTGAATCCATGCCTTCCTCGACGGCGCTGAGCGCCGCCATCTGGCGCCGCTCGACCTGATCAAGCGAGGTCGTGAGCCGGACCAGGACGTTGTCGAAGCCCTGGTTCTTGGCGAGTTGGCTGGTCGGCGGCGTCGCGACGTTCGGCGCGCGCGATTCGAGCCGCGCTTCGCGATCCGGCGGGGCCACGAAGATCACGGTGTCGCTGATCGGCGACGGCTTCGGCGTGCCCTGCGTTGCGTTCTGGCCGGCGTCACCACGCTGCGGTGTCGCGCGCGGGATCGATCCGGTCACGTCGGGCATGGCGCCGAGCGCCGTAGCCCGGGACTCCAGCGCCGTCTGGCGCTTCATGATCTGGTCGAGCTTCTGGTCGAACTGCTCCTGATCGAGCAGCTGCCGGCTGGTGGTGCGGTCGACCTTGGCCCGCAGCTCGGCGATACGGTCCTCATAGGCGTACTGCATCTCGGCCTGGCGGGCGATCAGCCGGGTCAGAACGTCGTCGCGGAAGGCGAAATAGGTGGCGGTCGCAGCCGACCACAGACCGAGCAGCACCACCGTGCCGACCACGATCCAGAACACCACGGGTCCGAAGCGGACCTGCTTGCCGGCATGGACAATGGTGTAGGCGTCGTCGGTCGCCGGAAGGGGAATCGCAACCGCCGTTGCGGCGGTGGTAGGACGGCGATGGAAGGCCCTTCCGTGGTCGTGAGGATGATGCTGGAGGTGCTGCGAGTATTGGGCAGAACTTTTCGACATCGGCACTCCCGCGCCGGTCGGATGAGTCCGTAACGGCCTAATTGCCGCAGCAATCTGGGCTGGTCATGGTTAATTTTCCGGAAACGGGAACATTCGAATTTAAAGGACTGGTTAAAGACCTCTTGCCGCTTCCAGCACCTCATCGGCATGGCCGTCGACCCGGACATTGCGCCAGATCCTGGCCACTCTGCCATCGCCCCCGACCAGTACCGTGGTGCGAAGAATTCCAAGGAAGCTTTTGCCATACATGGACTTTTCGCCCCAGGCGCCATACGCCTCCAGCATCTCATGCGTCTCATCCGAGATGAGGGGCATTGCGAGCTTGTGCTTGTCGCGGAACTTCTCCTGGGCCTTTAACGGGTCGGCGGAGATACCGAGCACGGCGGTGCCGGCAGCCGTAAAGGCGTCCGCCAGCCGGGTGAAATCGATGGCCTCCCTGGTACAGCCGGGCGTGTCGGCGCGGGGATAGAAGAACAGCACGAGCTTTTGGCCGGCGTAGTCCGTAAGCGTGACCACGTCGCCGCCGTCGCGCGGCAGGCGAAAGGCGGGAGCCTTCTGACCCTCGGTCAAGGCGGCCTTCGCCGCCCCGGGCGATTTGGAGGAATTTAACTGTTTCGATGCGGCCTTATGTGATCCTGCTTTTGCTACTGTCTTGGTTGATTTGCTCGCCGGCGTCCGCTGTGTTTTCGCGGACCTTGTTTGAGTCGTTGCCCGCGTTTTCAGGGTCTTCTTTTTGGCCGTCGGACTGCCGGAGGGCGTTTTGGACGATTTCTTTTGGGATTTCTTGGACATACGCCTTCCTTTCGTCGCTTTCGGCAGGTCAACCAAAGCGGTATTGCAGCTCTCGTCCGGTGTGCCGGAATCGCGCCCTCGGCTGGGCAAGTCTGACGACGCCGGAGTATGGTTACAAGGAATTCCACGCACCACCCCACTGCTCGTTGAACGCGCTCCCGGGGCGAAATGACGAACAGCAGGAATATTCGAGGTATGGCGGCAGTGCCGGCGCGGGGGTCTTCGCTCCCCCTCGACGGCTGCGGTCCCGGCGGCGCTCAATCCTACGATGGGCGCCTGTATCGAGAGGCAATGGCAAGGAATAAGTCGCCCCAGGACTACAACCGGGACTTCGATCGGCACGGCGGCCAATACGAGCCGCGGGAATGGGACGACGCCGACTGGGATCCGGATCAGGAGGCGGCCGCGGGCCATCGCGCGCGCCGGCTGTTGTCGCGTTCCAATTCGGGCTTCCATCGTTTCGGTGACGGGTTCAGGTCGTTGCAGCGCTGGCAGGGCGGCGGTCGATGGCTGATGCGCTTTGCCGTCGTCGTCAGTGCCCTCATCGTCATTTTCGTCGGCTGTTTCGGCGCGCTGTGGTGGCGGCTCGGCGCGGGTCCCATCAATCTCGACATTGCAACGCCATGGCTGGCAGCCGCCATCGAGGACAATATCGGCCACGGCAACACCGTGGAGGTGGGCGGCACGCAGATCGAGCGGGCGGGGCGGGTCCGGATCGCCGTCCGCATCCGTGACATCATCGTCCGCGACCGCGATCACGCCATTGTCGCCAGTGCGCCGAAGGCCGAGGTGAAGCTGTCGGGTGCGGGTCTCCTCATGGGGCATCTGCGCGCGGAAAGCCTCAATCTCGTCGATGCCGAGCTCGCGATCCGCATCGCGCCTGACGGCACCGTCACGGTCTCGGCCGGCGACACCGCAAAGCCGCTGGCAACCGGCGTGGCCTCCAAGAAAGAGGCAGGCTTGCCGCCGACATTCCCGCGCAATGGCGTCCCGCCGCCGCCATTCGCCACAGCGCCTGCGAGCCCGGACGCGTCCCAGGCCGCGCCTCAGGCGACCGCACAGAGCGGAATCCTGCAGGGCCTCGATTGGCTCGACAGTCTGAGCATGACCGGGCTCGACGGCCAGAACCTCAACGAGATCGGTCTGAAGAACGGCAATCTGATCGTCGACGACCAGCAGCGTGGTAGCAAATGGTCGTTCGAGAACATCACGCTGAGCCTGCGCCGGCCGAGCCATGGCGGCGTCACGCTCAGCCTCGGCGAGGAGGGTGCGCGTCCGTGGATGCTGCGCGCCACGATCGGGCCGGCCGAGAACGGCGTGCGTTCGGTCGATATCCGCGCCGACAAGGTCTCGACCTCGAACATCCTGTTGGCGCTGCGTGTCAAGGATCTCACCTATACCGCTGACCTGCCGCTGACGGGTGAGCTGAAGGGCGAGCTCGGCCGCGACGGCGTTCCGACCTTCTTCCGCGGCAAGATCGCGGTCGGCGCGGGCAACATCATCGACACCGACACGCCGGATTATCCGATGGCGATCGATCAGGCCGAGATCAACGTCGAGTGGGACGCGAACCGGCGGGTGTTGGTCGCACCGTTCAAGGTTCTCTCTGGCGCCAACCGCCTGACGCTGCTGGGGCATCTCGAGCCACCGAACGGTGCTACCAATGATTGGCAGCTCGGCTTCAGTGGCGGTTCGATCCTGCTGGGTGGCATCGACAACGAGCCGCCGCTCGTCTTCAACCGGATTGCGATCGGCTTCCGTTTCGACACCGACCACAAGCGCCTCTTGCTGACGCAGGCCGATATCAGCAATGGCGAGATCGGCGTCGCCGGCACCGGTGCCATCGACTATTCCGGTGAGCCGCGGCTGACGCTGGGCTTTGCGGGAACGCCGATGTCGGCCTCCGCGCTGAAGCGGATGTGGCCCACATTGATCGTTCCCGAGCTGCGTGAATGGGTGATCGAGCGGATCGAGCGCGGCACGCTCCAGCGCATCGAGATCGGCATCAACTCGCCGGTGAAGAACCTTCCGCGCAAGGGGCCTCCGATCCCCGACGACGGCCTGTCGGTCAACATCGTCGCAAACGGTGTCGCCGTGCGTCCCGTGGACGGCATGCCGGTGGTGCATGATGCCGATCTGAAGGCGCGCGTGACCGGCCGCACCGCGACCGTGAACATCGGGCAGGGCATTGCCGATACGCCCGCCGGCCGCAAGATCACGATCTCCGACTTCACCTTCGAGGTGCCGGACATGGCGCCCAAGCCGTCGCCGTCGCGCACGAAGTTCCGCGTCGAAGGACCCGTGCCCGCCGCGGCCGAAATGCTCGCCAATGATCGCCTGAGCGATCTGTCGTCGACCGTCGTCGATCCCAACACCAGCAAGGGAACGTTCTCGGCGAATATCCAGCTCGGCATGCCGGTCAAGGGCGAGCTGACCAAGGCCGACACCACCTATGCCGTGACCGCCGACCTCAACGGCTTTGCCGCCGACAAGCTGGTGATGAATCAGAAGCTGGAGGCCAACAACCTCAAGATCGTCGCGAGTAACCAGGGCTATCAGGTCAAGGGCGACGTCAAGATCAACGGACAGGCCGCCTCGCTCGATTATCGCAAGCCGACTGAAGGCGATGCGGACGTCAGATTGCAGGCGACGCTGGACGATGCCAGCCGCGCGCGCCTGGGATTTGATCTGAGCCCCGCCGTCAGCGGATCGTTGCCGATCAAGCTGTCGGGCAAGATCGCGAGCGGCGCGGATCAGACCACGAAGCTCGGCGTCGAGGCCGATCTGACCTCGGTCAAGCTCGACAACATCCTGCCCGGCTGGGTCAAGCTGCCAGGCAAGTCGGGGAAAGCCAGCTTCAAGGTGGTGCCGACGGCGCAATCGACGCGCCTGGAAGATATCGTCATCGAAGGCGGCGGCGCCTCGATCAAGGGCTCGCTCGAGGTCGACGCGAACGGCGACCTCATGAACGTGAATTTCCCGACCTATTCGCCGTCTGACGGCGACAAGACCTCATTGAAGGCCGAGCGCGGTCAGGACGGCGTGCTGCGCGGCACGATGCGCGGCGACGTGTTCGACGGCCGCGGCTTCCTGAAGTCGGCGATCTCAGGCAATTCCAAGGACGACGGCAAGAACAAGATGAAGAACGTCGATTTCGATATCGACGTGAAGCTCGGTGCCGTCGCGGGTTTCAACGGCGAGGCGATGCGCAGCGTCGACGCGAAGATGTCGAAACGCAATGGCGCCATCAAAGCATTTTCGCTGAGCGGCAAGATCGGTCGCGACACGCCGGTGGCAGCCGATTTGCGCGGCGGCCGCGCGCAAGGCAATCGCGAGGTGATCTATCTCCAGACCAACGATGCCGGCGCGCTGCTGCGCTTCACCGACACCTACACCAAGGCGGTCGGCGGCCAGATGGTGGTGGCGATGGAGCCGCCGACGTCCGAGCCGAACACGTCGCGCGAGGGCCTCATCAACGTGCGCGACTTCACGGTCAAGGGCGAGGCGCAGCTCGAACGCGTCGCTGCCGGCGCGCCCAACGGCACCGGCAACGGCGTCTCCTTCAGCGCGCTCCGCGCCGAGTTCACACGGCAGAATGGCGCGCTCACGATCCGCGACGGCGTGGTCAAGGGGCCGATGATCGGTGCCACCATCGAGGGCTCGATCGACTATCCCGGCAACCAGGTCTGCATGAGCGGCACCTTCGTGCCGATGTATGGCGTCAACAACATCTTCGGCCAGATCCCGTTGTTCGGCATCTTCCTCGGCGGCGGTAACAACGAAGGTCTGATCGGCGTGACCTACGAGGTCGTCGGCACGCCGGCCGCGCCCGTGATGCGCGTCAATCCGATCTCGGCGATGGCGCCGGGCCTGTTCCGCAAGATCTTCGAATTCAACACCGGCAAGCAGAACTCGCCATTCGAAGAATTCCCGTCGCAGTCGAATGACGGTTCGACCGGATCGACGCGCCAGCTGTCGAGCGGCTGCAGCCTCGCGCGGCGATAGAAGCGGGGCTCATTGTAGTTCGCAGCTGATCAGATTCGATTGTAGCCACGTGCGCTCCCTCTCCCGCTTGCGGGAGAGGGCTGGGGAGAGGGTGCCTCCGCAGCGAGATTCCCAATGAGGAGAAAGCCCTCACCCGGCGCTTCGCGCCGACCTCTCCCGCAAGCGGGAGAGGTGAAGAGCGTTTACGCCGCGCGCACGCCGGCCAGGAACGTGCCGACTTCGCCGGAGAGCTGTTCGGCCTGCTTGGAGAGGCTCGAGGCAGCCGCGAGCACCATGCCGGCGGCATTGCCGGTCTCGTTCGCAGCGGTGCTGACGCCGCCGATATTGGTGGTGACCTCCTTGGTCGCCTCCGCGGTCTGCGAGACGCTGCGGGCGATCTCGGCGGTGGCGGCGCCTTGCTCCTCGATGGCGGCGCCGATCGAGGTGGCGATGCGGCTGACCTCCTCGATGGTGGCGGTGATGCCGCCGATCGCGTCCACCGCTTCCTTGGTCGCGCCCTGGATCTGGGCGATCTTGTCGCCGATCTCGCGGGTGGCTTCCGCGGTCTGGCTCGCGAGCGACTTCACCTCGGATGCGACGACGGCAAAGCCGCGACCGGCGTCGCCCGCGCGTGCAGCCTCGATGGTGGCGTTGAGTGCGAGCAGATTGGTCTGTGCCGCGATGCTGGAGATCAGCTCGGCGACATGCTCGATCTGCTGGGCACCATCGGACAGCGCGCGCACGATGGTGTCGGTGCGGCGGGCACTGTCCACCGCGCGTCCGGTGACCTCGGCAGACTGCGCGACCTGACGGCTGATCTCGGTGATGGAGGAGGAGAGCTCTTCGGCTGCAGCCGCAACCGTCTGGACGCGCTGGCTGGCCTCGGTGGCGGCCGAGCCGACCACAGCGGCGCGGCGGTTGGTGCCTTCGGCGGTGGACGACATCGACTTGGCGGTGGCCTCGAGCTCGCCGGAGCCCGAAGCCATCAGGCCGACGAGCTGGCCGACGGAGGCATCGAAGCGGTCGGCAAGCGCGATCAAGGCATCGCGCTTCTCCTGCTCGCTGCGGGTTTTGGTGGCGACCTGCTCGGCCTCCAGGGTGCGCGCCGTCAGCGCTGTTTGCCGCAGCACTTCGAGCGTCTCGGCCATGCGGCCGATCTCGTCGCCGCGGCCGGTCTCCTCGACCACCTTGTCGATGGCGCCTTCGGAAATCTCCTGCATGCGGTTCTTCTGGCGGTCGAGTGCGCCGAGCACGTCGCGGGCGATTAGCCAGGACAGCGTCGCCATCAGCAGCATCAGGCCGATGCCGATGGCGGCCAGCTCCAGCGTCAATGCGCGCACGTCGGCGTCGATGTCGTCGACATAGAGTCCGTAGCTGATCGTCACGTTCCAGGGCGCGAATTTGCGTGCGAACACGGTCTTGCGGACCGGCTCGGTCTGGCCGGGGCGGGGATAGAGATAAGAGGTCACGCCGCCTTGCGCGGTCTCGCTGCCGGCCTTGACGATGGCGTCGGCGATCAGCACGCCGTTGGAATCCTTGGCGCCGGTGATCTTGCCTTCGAGCTGCTGATTGGCGCCGTTCACGACCAGGGAGGTGTCCTGATTATAGACCACCGGATAGCCCTGGCCGTCGTTGAAGTTCATGCGTCGGCCGCGCTGGTGGAACAAGCTCTTGGCCTCGGCTTGCGTGAGCTTGCCGGCCGTCACCTCGTCCTGGAGCGATTGCGCGTAGTTATAGAGGAGCTCCACCGCAGTCCGCATCTGCTGGATGCGGTCCTCCATCATGCGGCTCTTGCTGAGCAGGGCCGATACCCCGATGATGGCCGTGACCGTGAGCGCCGCGAGGCAGACCATGCTGGCAAGCTTGGTGCGGATCTTGAGATGACTCAGCAGTTGCATCACGGCCTCGACGGGATGGTTGTTATTGCACGCGTCGGTAGCATGAAGTTCTTACCAATCATGAACGGACGCGTGCGACGCGCTGCCGCGCACGCAGCGTTCGCAGCCGCATGCGCAAATGTGCAGGCGCAACGCGCTTCGCTTGCGCATGGCGCGCCGGATCGCGGTGAGAAATGATGCTGGATTGTGGTTATGACCGAGCCTGGCCGGGACAGCGATGAATCGATTCGTTCACCGCATCATCATGTCCGTGCTGCTCGTGGCGGCCCTCGTCCTGATCTGGAACGTGCTGGGCTCGCGGTAGATGACACCGGCGAAGCTGCCGGCGCCATCCGTTACTTGCACGCCAATTGCGCGGGTCAGCGCCGCGCGTAGGCGTCGCCGGCCGAATCGCTTTCCTTGCCCATCACCGCATCGACGCTGACCGAGCCGCCGCCGGCTGCCGAGAGGTAGAGGCAGGTAAAGCAGAACAGGATCGCGGCGGTGCCGCCGTTGAGCAGCGGCAGGAACACCGGCGCTTCGCCCTTGAACATGTGGCCCATGAAGTAGGCGAAGGCCATTTCACCCGAGAGAATGAAAGCCGAGAGGCGGGTGAACAGCCCGAGCATCAGGAGCGCTCCGAGCACAAGCTCGAGCGTACCGGCCGCGTAGATGATCGGCGGGATGTTCGCGAAGTACGGGAGCACCGGAAACTTGAACAGCTTGGCAATACCGTACTGGAACAGCAACAGGCCGGTGATGAAGCGGAACAGGCTCAGGAGAACCGGTTGAAAGCGGGTGAGATAAAGAAAGTTCATTGGTTTGCCCTCCATCCAATGCTGTGACCCAATGCTGCGACTTGGACCGCATTCGGTTCGGCCTCGCAAGCCACCCAGGATCAATTCCGTTCTGACATTTTCGTCATGTCAGAAAAACACCGCAGGCTCGCGTTCGATCCGAATTTTTTGCTCGTGTTTGCGTCATGCCCACCCGTAATTGTCCGGTGACGCCAATGAGCTCAAGTTACCCCTGAGAAACCTACCGCCGCAAGGCGGGCACGACCAGGAACGGAATCATCCCGAGCACCACGCTCGCAAGTGCGAAGGCGAGCACTGCATTGTAGCCGTGGGTTGCGTCATGAATCAGGCCGCCGCTCCAGGAGCCGAATGCCGAGCCGAGGCCGCTGCCGATCGAGATGGTGCCGTAGATGGTACCGACGCGCTTGCCCTGGAAGATTCGCATCGCGGTGGCACTGATCAGCGGGCCGCGAGAGCCCATCATGCTGCCGAAGCAGACGACGAAACCGGTGAGCAGGATGATGTTCGGATCATACTGCAAGAGCCAGAGCAGGAAGATGCCGAGGATCGAGATCGCGTAGCTCAGCAGCACCGACGGCCGGCGCCCGATCAGCCCGTCGAGGGCGGAGACTCCCAACATGCCGAACACCAGCACGACGCCGGAGAAGCCCCAGGCGGTTGCGGCCTGGAGCGGCGGAAAGCCGGCGTCGATCAGATAGGCCACGATCTGCGCGGCGATCGCATACATGCCGACCGCGGTGAAGAAGAAGGTCGAGAACAGCGCCCAGAATGCGTGGTGTCGCATGGCGCGGAGGAGCGTCCAGCCGTTGTCCACGAAATCCGGATCGGTCTTCTTCACGACATGCGACGAGCCGGCAGCGAACAGCCGCCACGGCAGCAGCATGAGTGGCACCAGCAGGCCCAGAGCCGCGAAGCCGAACAGCTGGTAGGTGCCGCGCCAGCCGATGTGATCGATCAGGAGCTGCGAGGCCGGCAGCAGCGCCAGCACGCCGCCGCCCATCGCCGAATAGACCACCGACATCGCAGTCGGCAGGCGGGGCCCGAACCAGCGACCAAGCAGGATCGAGTTCGGTACGATGCCGATGAAGGCAATGCCGATGCCGACGCAGAGGCCGATCGAGAGCTGGAATTGCCACAGGTGTTGTGCGTGCGCTGCGATCAGGAACGCAGCGCCGAGCAAAAGCAGCCCGAGCGCGTAGACGATGCGCGGTCCGGAATGATCGAACAGGCGTCCGACGAAGGGCGCGGTGAGGCCGCTGGCGAGCCAGGTCAGCGAATAGACCGAGACGATCTGCGCTCGGTCCCAGCCGAAGCTCTCCGAGATCGGCTTCAGGAACACCGTAAAGCTGTCGCCGAGCCCGCGGCCCAGCACAGCCAGCGTGAAGCAGAGCGCGAGCACGGTGAGCGCGATGCGCACGGCGCCTTGCGGCGTTGCCGCGACGCCATCCTTGCTCGTTTCCCTGTTTGTTTCCCTGGGCGTGTTCTGGTCCATTGCCGGTCAGGGAGCGCGCTTCGGCGCGCCCTGACAAGCAGCGAAAAGCTCATACGGCTATGCAGGCTTGATGAGGACGTGCTTCTTCTTGCCGAACGACAGCTTGATCACGCCCTCCGGCGTCAGATTGGCTCCTGACAGCGCCATCTTCTCGTCTGTGACCGGCGCGTCGTTGATGCGCAGGCCGCCGCCCTTGATCTGGCGTCGGGCTTCGCCGTTGGAGGCAACCAAGCCCGCCCTCACGAAGGCGTTGAGCACGCCAAAGCCGGCATCGAACTCGCCGCGCGGAATTTCCACCGTCGGCAGGCTTTCGGCGAGCGTACCTTCCTCGAAGGTGCGGCGCGCGGTTTCGGCTGCCTGGTTAGCAGCGTCGCGGCCGTGCAAGAGCGCGGTCGCTTCGGTCGCGAGCACCTTCTTGGCCTCGTTGATCTCGGAGCCGCCGAGCGCCTCGAGCTTCTTGATCTCAGCTATCGGCAGCGTCGTGAACAGCTTCAGGAATTTGCCGACGTCGGCATCCTCGGTGTTGCGCCAGTACTGCCAGAAATCATACGGCGAGAACTGGTCGGCGTTGAGCCAGACCGCGCCTTGCGCCGTCTTGCCCATCTTGGCGCCGGACGCGGTCGTCAGCAGCGGCGTCGTCAGCGCGAACAGTTGGTGCGTGCCCATGCGGCGGCCGAGATCGACGCCCATGATGATGTTGCCCCATTGGTCGGAGCCGCCCATCTGCAGGCGGCAGCCGGTGCGCTTGGCGAGCTCGACGAAGTCGTAGGCCTGGCAGACCATGTAGTTGAACTCGATGAAGCTCATCTCCTGCTCGCGTTCGAGGCGCAGCCGCACGGAGTCCATGGTCAGCATGCGGTTGACCGAGAAATGCCGGCCGACGTCACGCAGCATCTCGATCCAGTTCAGCCTGGTCAGCCACTCCGCATTGTCGAGCATGATGGCGTCGCTCTTGCCCTCGCCATAGTGCAGCACCTTTGCGAACACGCCGCGGATCGAGGCCTTGTTGGCCTCGATCTCGGCAACGGTGCGCATCGCGCGCGTCTCGTCCTTGCCGGAGGGATCGCCCACCATCGTGGTACCGCCGCCCATCAGCGTGATCGGCTTGTTGCCCGACTGCTGGAGCCAGTGCAGCATCATCATGGTCAGATAGTTGCCGATGTGCAGCGAGGGGGCGGTGCAATCGTAGCCGACATAGGTGATCGCCTCGCCCTTGGCGGCGAGCGCGTCCAGCCCCTCGAAATCGGAGCACTGGTGGATGAATCCACGTTCCTGCAGGGTATTGAGGAAATCCGATTTAAATGCAGTCATCTGTCGGCGTGCCTGACAATTCTTGGTTTACTGTTTTGGGGGCAATTTAAGAGTCTTGCATGGGAACTCGATTGCCGCCCGCCACTTGGCGCTGTGGCATTATAAGATGTGTCCCTCTGGCACAAGATCGGCATGCCAGGGCAGGTCTTTTGAGGACGCTGATCCATGATGTTGACGGCACTCGGTTTGATGAGCGGCACCTCGCTGGACGGTGTGGATGTCGCGCTGATCGAAACCGACGGTAAGCAGGTGAAGGCGTTCGGGCCGACCGGCTACCGGCCCTATAGCCCCGCTGAGCGCAATCTGCTGCGCCAGGCGCTGAGCGAGGCCGTGCACCTGTCCCAACGCGATGCCCGGCCGGGGATCCTGACCGAGGCCGAGCGCGTGGTGACGCGGGCCCATGCCGAGGCGGTCGCCACTTTCGTCGCGCAGAACCGGATGAGGCCGGAGGACATCGACATCGTCGGCTTCCACGGCCAGACCGTGCTGCACCGGCCCGAAAAGCGGCTGACGGTACAGATCGGCGATGGGCCGGCGCTGGCCAAGGCGATCCATATCCCGGTGGTGCATGATTTCCGCGCCGCCGACGTCGAGGCCGGCGGGCAGGGCGCGCCGTTCGTGCCGGTTTACCACCGGGCATTGGCCAATTCGCTCGAGCGCGAGGGGCCGATTGTCGTGGTCAATATCGGCGGCGTCTCCAACATCACCTATATCGACGGCAACGACACGCTGATCGCCTGCGACACCGGGCCCGGCAATGCGCTGCTCGACGACTTCATGTACCGCAGCATGAACCAGGCGTTCGATGCGGAAGGAAAATTCGCCGCGCTCGGCAAGGCTGATGAAGCCTGGATCGCGCGCGCACTGGAGCGGCCGTTCTTTGCAGCTCCGCCGCCAAAGTCGCTCGACCGCAATGATTTTGCCGCGCTGAAGCTCGGCGACATGCCGCCGGCCGACGGCGCCGCGACGCTGACCGCTTTCACCGCCGCCGCGATCGCCCGCATCATGCCGCTGCTGCCGCGGCGGCCGCGTAGCTGGATCGTCTGCGGCGGCGGGGCCCGCAACCTCACCATGCTGCGGATGCTGCGCGAGCGGGTCGGCTCGGCCATCGTCGAGGCCGCCGAAACGCTCGGCTGGGCCTCCGACGCCATCGAGGCGCAGGCCTTCGGCTTCCTTGCTGCCCGGGGACTGAAGGGCCTGCCGCTGTCCTATCCGGCGACCACGGGCGTGCCGATGCCGATGACGGGCGGGGTGATCGCGCGGCCCTGAAGTCACAGGCAGTTGATGCAGATGCATCGACCTTGACGAGTTAATGCAGCTGCATCTATATAGATGCAGTTGCATTTAACCGCCGAGATCGCCACCATGACCGCTTCGCTCAAACTGATCAGCCACAAGCTTTGTCCCTACGTGCAGCGTGCCGTCATCGCGCTCAAGGAGAAGGGCGTGCCGTTCGAGCGGATCGATATCGATCTCGCCAACAAGCCCGAATGGTTCCTGAAGCTATCGCCGCTCGGCAAGGTGCCGGTGCTGGTGGTTGCGACCGACAAGGGCGAGGTTGCGTTGTTCGAGAGCAACGTGATCTGCGAGTACATCGAAGAGACGCAGGGCGGCGCGAAGCTGCATCCGGCGGATGCGCTGAAACGTGCCGAGCACCGCGCCTGGATGGAGTTCGGCTCGGCGATCCTCGGCGACCTCTGGGGGCTGGAGACGACGACGGACCCTGCGACGCTCGAGAGCAAGCGCCAGGCGCTCGCGGCCAAATTCGCGCGCGTGGAAGCCGCGCTTGGCGCAGGGCCGTATTTCGCCGGCGATACGTTCAGCCTCGTCGACGCAGTGTTCGCGCCGATTTTTCGCTATTTCGATGTGTTCGATGAATTGACCGAGCTTGGCATCTTCAGCGATCTGCCCAGGGTCCGCGGGTGGCGGGCCGAGCTCGCGAAGCGACCCAGCGTGCGCGCCGCAGTCGGGGCGGACTATCCGCAATTGTTGCGGGCCTTCCTGGTGCGCCATGACGCGCATCTCTTGAAGCTCGCGGCCTGAGGCGACGCCGATGTCGCAGTCCATGGCCTGGCTCATGCTGGTGATCGCCGGCGCGCTTGATATCGGCTGGGCGATCTCGATGAAATATGCGGAAGGCTACACGCGCGCAGGCTGGAGCCTCACCTCGCTGGTGCTGCTCGCCGCCTTCGTCTTCCTGCTCGGGCGCGCCTTGAAGGTGCTCGAGGTCGGCGTTGCCTATTCGGTGTGGACCGGCATTGGCGCGGCCGGCACATTCCTGATGGGCGTCATGCTATTCGGCGAAACCTTGAGCGCGGTGAAGCTTGCGGGCATCGCGCTTGTGCTGACGGGGATCGTCGCCCTCAAGCTGGCTTGAGCGGCGAACTCAGTCCCGTAGCCCGGATGGAGCGGAAGCGCAATCCGGGGCCCTGTATCTGCGGATGGAGTTTCCCGGATTTCGCTTGCGCTCCATCCGGGCTACAGGACCTTAGTGCTATAGGGCCTCAGCGCACGTTGGCGAGGCGCATGTCGAGATAGGCCGTGATGGTTTCCATCAGCGGCTCGAGTTTGGCGTCGAAGAAGTGATTGGCGCCGGGAATGACCTGCTGGTCGATCACGATGCCCTTCTGCGTCTTCAGCTTCTCGACCAGCGTGTTGACGTCCTTTGGCGGCACCACCGCATCCTTCTCGCCATGCACGATCAGGCCCGAGGACGGGCAGGGCGCAAGGAACGAGAAGTCGTAGAGATTGGCAGGCGGCGCGATCGAGATGAAGCCTTCAACCTCGGGCCGGCGCATCAGGAGTTGCATGCCGATCCAGGCGCCGAAGGAGAAGCCGGCGACCCAGCAGGCGCGCGCCTCGGGATTGATGGTCTGCGCCCAATCCAGCGCAGCCGCTGCATCCGACAATTCGCCGGTGCCATGGTCGAACGAGCCCTGGCTGCGGCCGACGCCGCGGAAATTGAAGCGCAGCACGGAGAAGCCGCGATGCGCAAAGGCGTAGTAGCACTGATACACGATCTGATGGTTCATCGTGCCATGGAACTGCGGATGCGGATGCAGGATCATCGCGATCGGCGCGTTCTTCTGCTTGGCCGGATGGTAGCGGCCTTCGAGACGGCCGGCAGGGCCGGTAAAAATGACTTCGGGCATCGATGATCTCTTGATTGATTTCCTGGAGGCGACCTCGGCAATCAACCGATTGTGGCTTCATCGGCAGATGCCGACGAAAGCGCAATGAAGAGTGAGAGGGCGCGTCGTGCGGTGATGCGCTGACGGCGCGCGGTGGCTTGACGGTGCGCGTTCTAACATAGGCACAGGGTCAAAAAGCAAGCATCTTGAACATCGCCCAACGGGTTCAAGACGTTAGCGTGTCATGGTCGCGTCACCGCGACCGCACCGTTCGGAATCATGGTTGCCAAGCGCGTGCCCGCGGCCCATGTCGGGACGACGGAAATGCCCCTTTGATTTGAGGTAATATCTTACTCAATGCCGACCCGGGTCTATCTCGATTGGAACGCGACCACGCCGCTCCGCGCTGAGGCGAGGGCTGCGATGCTGGCTACATACGACCTGATCGGCAATCCATCCTCGGTCCATGCCGAGGGCAGGGAGGCACGGCGCCTGGTCGAGGAGGCCCGTGCCACGCTGGCCACCGCCGTAGGTGCGCTGCCGCGGAACGTCATTTTCACCTCAGCCGGAACCGAAGCCAACGGGCTGGCGCTGTCGCCCGGCCTGCGGGGACCGTCGGGCGGACCCGTCGAGCGACTGCTGGTCTCCGCAGTCGAGCATGCCTCGGTGCTGGCGGGCGGCCGGTTCCCGGCGGACAAGATCGGTCAGATTCGAGTGTCGCGCTCCGGCGTGGTCGACCTCGACCACTTGAAGGCCCAACTCAGTGGCGGCCCGCCGGCGCTGGTCTCCATCATGGCCGCCAACAACGAGACGGGCGCGCTCCAGCCGGTCGCGGAGGCGGCGCGGATCGTTCATGAGGTCGGCGGCCTCCTGCATGTCGATGCGATCCAGGCGCTGGGCAAAATTCCGTTCGATATCAAGGCTGTGGGCGCAGACCTTGCGACCTTTTCTGCGCACAAGATCGGCGGCCCGAAGGGCGTTGGCACGCTGGTGGTGGCGGAAGGGCTCGCCGGTCTGGAGCCGGTTCTGCGGGGTGGCGGGCAGGAGCTCAGCCGCCGGGCGGGCACCGAGAATGTCGCTGGGATTGCCGGCTTTGGCGCGGCGGTCAAAGTGGCGCTTCAGGCTCTGCCGGAGGATGCGAAGCGAATGGCAACCCTCAGGGATCATTTGGAAAATGGCCTTCGCGCAATTGCCGGGGTGATCGTCTTTGCGGACGATGTAGAGCGGTTGCCAAATACCGTCCTTTTCACCGCGCCAGGCCTGAAGGCCGGGACCGCTGTGATCGGCTTTGACCTCGCGGGCGTCGCCGTGTCGTCAGGTTCAGCCTGCTCATCAGGAAAGGTCCAGCCGTCCCACGTGCTTTCGGCCATGGGGTACGATCCCATTGTGGCCCAGGGAGCGGTGCGCCTCAGTCTTGGCTGGTCCACGGAACTCGAGGAGATCAATCGAGCGTTAGAGGCTTGGCGAAAGCTCGGTAATAACCTACTTAAGGGCTAGGCGACGAAACACGGCTTGAATGGTTCTAGGTGCGTGCTTTCCGCCAAAAAACATCGTAATAGACGTAATACTCGTCCGAGTTTGATCCACCGCGGTCCTTGAAACCGCGAGCGGAGGATGGAATGCCAGCCGTACAAGAGACGGTCGAGCGCGTGAAGCGCATCGACGTCGACCAGTATCGTTATGGGTTTGAAACCCTGATCGACTCCGAGAAGGCCCCCAAGGGGCTTTCGGAAGAGATCGTAAAGTTCATCTCGCAGAAAAAGAATGAACCCGCCTGGATGCTCCAGTGGCGGCTGGAAGCCTATCGGCGCTGGTTGACCATGACCGAGCCGACCTGGGCACGCGTCGAATATCCCAAGATCGACTTCCAGGACATCTACTATTACGCGGCGCCGAAGCCGAAGAAGACGGTCACCTCGCTCGACGAGATCGATCCGGAGATTCTGAAGACCTACGAAAAGCTCGGCATTCCCTTGCGGGAAGTCGCCATGCTCGAAGGCGTCGAGCCGAAGGTGGGCGAGGAAGACCCCGCCCGCCGCAAGATCGCGGTCGACGCGGTCTTCGATTCGGTCTCGGTGGCGACCACGTTCAAGGCGGAGCTGAAGAAGGCTGGCGTGATCTTCATGCCGATCTCGGAGGCGATCCGCGAGCACCCTGAACTGGTGCAGAAATATCTCGGCTCCGTGGTGCCGACGTCGGACAATTTCTACGCGA
>NZ_JAULLN010000010.1:0-259087 GCF_041357655.1 Bradyrhizobium sp. DN3
CCCCACCCCGCTCGCGCGGTGCGCGAGCGACCCTCCCCCTCCAGGGGAGGGTAAGGGAAGCGCGCTCGCGGCACAATTGCAAGTAGTGGACGGCTACACCGCCGCCGTGGTCACGCCGCCGTCGATGACGATGGTCTGGCCGGTCATGAAGCTCGATGCGTCCGAGGCGAGATAGGCGACGGCGCCGGCGATCTCGTCGGGTTCGCCGATGCGGCGGAGCGGCGTGGTGGCGGTGCGGCGCTTCAGCATGGCTTCGTCTTCCCACAGCGCGCGAGCGAAATCGGTCTTGACGAGGCCGGGGGCGATGCAGTTGACGCGGACGCCTTTCGGGCCCCATTCGCCGGCGAGCGAGCGGCACAGCGCGAAGTCGGCGGCTTTCGAGATGCCGTAGGCGCCGATCACGGTGGAGCCGCGCAGGCCGCCGATCGAGGAGATGATGATGACGGAGCCGCCTCCGCGTTCGGCCATTTGCGGGATCGCGAGCGCGGAGAGCCAGATGTTGCTCTTGACGTTGCTGCCCATGATCTTGTCGAAGGCTTCATCCGTGATGTCGAGCAACGGGCCGTAATACGGGTTCACCGCGGCGTTGCAGACGAGGATGTCGATCTTGCCGTAATGCTTGGTCGCCCCCGCGATCAACGCCTCGACCTCGGTCTTGCGTGCGATGTTGCAGGGAATGACGATGGCATCGCCGCCGGCCGCAATGATGCCGTCGGCGACCTCCTTGCACGCGTCGGCCTTTCGCGAGGACACCACGACTTTTGCCCCGAGCTTTGCCAGGAGTTCAGCGGAGGAGCGGCCGATGCCGCGGCTGGAGCCGGTGACCACGGCGACCTTGCCGGTGAGATCGAACGGGGTGTTTTTCATTGTTGGGCTCCGCTATGGCCGCACACTCGGTGTCATCGCCCGACTTGATCGGGCGATCCAGTACTCTGCGGCTGAAGTTGCGTAAACGAATTGCCGCCGCGGAGTACTGGATGCCCCGGTCAAGCCGGGGCATGACAGTCTTCGTGTGGTCTAGATCAACTCAGATCAACCCGCCCGCGTCGGCGACGCGGCGTTGGTGGTAGTCGGTGTCGCCAAAGCTGTTCTCGATCATGGTGAGGCGCTTGAAGTAGTGGCCGATCTTCGCCTCCATGGTCATGCCGATGCCGCCATGGAGCTGGATCGACTGCTGGCCGACGAATTTCAGCGACTTGCCGATCTGCACCTTGGCGGCGGCGATCGCGTTGCTGCGCTCCCTAGCGTTCTCGAAGTCGTTCGCCATGGTCGCGAACATCGACATCGAGCGCGCCTGCTCAGCGGCGACAAACATGTCGGAGGCGCGGTGCTGCAGGGATTGGAACGAGCCGATCGCGACGCCGAACTGCTTTCGCGTCTTGATGTACTCGACCGTGGTCTTGAGCGACTCGTCCATCAGCCCGACCGCCTCGGCGCAAAGCGCGACGCGGGCCTCGTCGACGACGCGCTCGATCAGCGCGAGCGAATCCTCGGGATTGCCGAGCACGGCCTCGGGGCCGACCTCGACGCCGGTGAAGGTGATGTCGGCAGCATGCAGGCCGTCCTGGGTCGGATAGCCCTTCTTAGCTACGCCCTTTGCATTGGCGGGAACCAGGAACACGCCGATGCCGCCATGATCGCGGCGCTCGCCCTTGGTGCGTGCGGTGACGATGAGGGTGTCGGCATTCTCGCCGTTGAGCACGACGAATTTCTCGCCGTCGATCACATAGCCATCGCCCTTCTTCTTCGCGGTCGTGGTGACATCGAACAGATCGTAGCGCGAGTTCTTCTCGAGCTGGGCAAACGCGAGCGTCTTGCTGCCGTCGATAAGCGAAGGCACGTGCGCGGCCTTCTGCGCGTCGGTGCCGGCATGGCGCAGGAAGCCGCCGCCGATCACCACCGTTGCGAGATAGGGCTCGAGCACCAGCGCCTTACCGAGCGCCTCCATCACGATCATGGTCTCGACGCCGCCGCCGCCGAAGCCGCCATCGGCCTCGCTGAAGGGCAGGCCAAGCAGGCCCTGTTCGGCAAGCTTGAGCCAGACGGCTTTGCTCCAGCCGCCCTTCTCCTTCATGTACTTCTTGCGGCTCTCGAAATCGTAGGAATCGGTCAAGAGGCCGTCGATGCTTTCCTTGAGAAGCCGCTGCTCCTCGGACAGATCAAAATCCATTTCTGTTTCCTCAAGTAACGAGTGTGTGCGTTGCGTGGGGCCCTTCTTCACCTCTCCCCCGTTTGCGGGGAGAGGTCGGATCGCCTCGGCGATGCGAAGCATCGTCCGGTGCGATCCGGGTGAGGGGGTACCGCTCTCTCGACGATCTCAAGCTCGGAGAGAGGCCCCTCACCCCGACCCTCTCCCCGCAAGAGCGGGGCGAGGGAGAAGGGAGATCACAGCCCCAGCACCGCCTTCGCGATGATGTTGCGCTGGATCTCGTTGGAGCCGCCGTAGATCGAGACCTTGCGGTTGTTGAAGTAGCTCGGCGCGATCTGGGCGGTCCAGTCCATGGCTTCGTTCGAGCCGTCGTCGCCGTGCACGTCGTAGGGCGCGGCGAACGGGCCGATCACTTCCATGAGCAGCTCGGTGGTGGTCTGCTGGATCTCGGAACCCTTGATCTTCAGCACGGACGAAGCCGGATTTGGCTTGCCCTTGCCGTGCTTGCCTTCATCCGCGACGACCCGGAGCTGCGTCAGCTCGAGCGCCTTGAGCTCGATCTCGCAGGCGGCGAGCTTCTCGCGGAAGGCGGGATCCTGGATGATCGGCTTGCCAGCGGATTCCACCTTGGAGGCGAGATCCCTGATGCGGCGGATGCGCTCCTTGGAGACGCCGACGCGGGCGATGCCGGTGCGCTCATTGCCGAGCAGGAATTTTGCGTAATCCCAGCCCTTGTTCTCCTCGCCGATCAAATTCTCGACGGGCACCTCGACGTCGTCGAAGAAGACCTCGTTGACCTCATGGCCGCCGTCGATGGTCTGGATCGGGCGCACGGTGACGCCTTTCGACTTCATCGAGAACACGATGAAGGAGATGCCCATCTGCTTCTTGGCATTGTTGTCGGTGCGGCAGAGGCAGAAGATCATGTCGGCGTGCTGGGCGAGCGTGGTCCAGGTCTTCTGGCCGTTGATGATCCATTTGTCGCCCTTGCGCTCGGCCTTGGTCTTGAGCGAGGCGAGGTCGGAGCCGGAGCCGGGCTCGGAGAAGCCCTGGCACCACCAATCGTCGACATTGGCGATGCGCGGCAAATACTTCTTCTTCTGCTCCTCGTTGCCGAAGGTGTAGATGACCGGGCCGACCATGCTGACGCCGAAGGCGAGCGGCTGCGGCGCCGGATAGGACTGCAGCTCCTCGTTGAAGATGTAGTGCTGCACGGATGTCCAGCCGGTGCCGCCATATTGCTTGGGCCAGTGGCTGACGCCCCAACCCTTCTTGTTGAGGATGCGCCACCACGTCACCATCTCGTCCTTGCTGAGGTGACGGCCCTCGACCAGCTTGCGCCGCGTATCCGGCGGCACGTTGTCGCGGAAGAACTGCCGCACTTCCTCGCGAAACGCCTGCTCTTCTTTCGTGAATGCGAGATCCATCGGATCCTCCTACCCTTGTCGTCCCGGCGAAGGCCGGGACCCATAACCACCGGCCTTCGTTGTTTTGTGAAGGCCACTACCATCTGCGTTCCACACTCCTGCTGCGGAGTATGGGTCCCGGCCTCCGCCGGGACGACGTAACTACTACAACACCTCAAGAAGTCCGGCCGCGCCCATGCCGCCGCCGACGCACATGGTGACGACGGCGTACTTCGCCTTGCGGCGGCGGCCTTCGATCAGGGCGTGGCCGGTGAGGCGCGCGCCCGACATGCCGTAGGGATGGCCGACCGCGATCGCGCCGCCGTCGACGTTGATCTTGTCGGGGTCGATGCCGAGCTTGTCGCGGCAATACAGCACCTGCACCGCGAAGGCTTCGTTGAGCTCCCAGAGGCCGATGTCGTCGACGGTAAGGCCGTGACGCTTGAGCAGGCGCGGCACGGCGAAGACCGGGCCGATGCCCATCTCGTCCGGCTCGCAGCCGGCGGAGACGAAGCCGCGGAAGATGCCGAGCGGCTTGAGGCCGCGCTTGGCGGCTTCCTTGTCGCTCATGATGACGGAGGCGCTGGCGCCGTCGGAGAGCTGGCTGGCATTGCCGGCGGTGATGGTGAAACCTTCGCCGCGCACGGGCTTGAGGCCGGCAAGGCCTTCGGCCGTGGTTTCGGGACGCGGACCTTCGTCTTGCGACAGCGTGACCTCTTTCATCGACACCGCACCGGTGGCCTTGTCGGTCACCGCCATCTGCGTGGTGATCGGCGCGAGCTCGTCCTTGAACTTGCCGCCCTGCTGCGCGGCGACGGTGCGGCGCTGGCTCTCCAGCGAATACTCGTCCTGCTTCTCGCGCGAGATGCCGTAGCGCTTGGCGACGACCTCGGCGGTGTCGATCATGGGCATGTAGACCTCGCCCTTGATCTTGAGCAGCGCGGGATCCTGGGCGTGGAAGCCGTTCATCTTGTCGTTCTGCACGAGGCTGATCGATTCGCCGCCGCCGCCGACCGCGATCTCGACGCCATCGAAGATCACCGAGCGTGCGGCGAGCGCGATCGCCTGCAGGCCCGAGGCACATTGCCGGTCGATGGTGGTGCCAGCGACGGTGACGGGCAGGCCGGCGCGCAGCAGCGCCTTGCGCGCGATGTTGCCGCCGGTCGCGCCCTGCTGCAGCGCTGCGCCCATCACGACGTCCTCGATCTCCTTGGGGTCGACCTTGGCGCGGGCGACGGCCTCGCCGATGGCGTGGCCGAGCAGGGTCGCCCCCTCGGTGGCGTTGAGCGCGCCGCGATAGGCCTTGCCGATCGGGGTACGGGCGGTGGAAACGATGACGGCGTCGGTCAAGAGCGACCTCCTGATGCGGTTTTGGTGGATTGTGACGATTTCTGCTGCTGGCGCAATTCGTGGCGCGACAGCTTTCCGACCGGCGTGCGCGGCAGATCATCGACGAATGCGACCTCGGCCGGCAGTTCATGCTTGCCGAGCTTGCCGGAGAGCTGCGCGCGGAGCTCGTCGAGCGAGAACGGTTTTGCGTCGGGCCTCAGCTTGATGAAGGCTTTTGCGGCCTCGCCGCGATACTGGTCGGGAATGCCGAGCACGATCACCTCGTGCACGCCGGGGATGGTGTAGATCGCCTGCTCGATCATCTGCGGATAGACGTTGAAGCCGCCGGAGATGATCATGTCCTTCTTGCGATCGACCAGGAAGAAATAGCCGTCGGCATCCATGTAGCCGATGTCGCCGCTGAGGAAGCGGCCGTCGACGAAGGCATCAGTGGATCCCTCCGGCTTGTTCCAGTAGCCCTTGGTGACGTTCGGACCCTTGATGCGGATCTCGCCGACGTCGCCCGGCGGCAGCACGCGTCTCGGATCGTCCAGCGCGACGACGTCGAGCTCGATGCCGGGCAGCATCAGGCCGATCGAGCCAGGCTTGTCAGGGCCAACAGGCGGATGGCCGGTGCCGGGCGAGCAGGTCTCGGTCATGCCCCAGCCGCTGCGCAGCTTCTTGCCGACCTTGCGCTCGAAGAAGCTCGCGATCTCCACCGGCAGCGGCGCGCCGCCGGAGCCGATGCTGGCGAGCGAGGAGAAGTCGCGCTTGTCGAGATCGGGCTGCGCGGCGATCGCAATCCACATCGTCGGTACGCCCGGAAAATATGTCGCGCGCTTGACCTCGATGTCGCGCATCACGGCTTCGACGTCGAAGCGCTGATGCAGCGAGATCAGATTGCCGCGGCGGAGCGAGGACAAGAGCACGACGGTCAGCGCATAGATGTGAAACAGCGGCAATACGCAGATCACGCGCTCGACGACATCGCCGCGCGCGGCGCGCGCCGGCTTGCCCCAGACGTCGTAGATCGACACCGCGGAGGTGAGATTGCCGTGGGTGAGCATGGCGCCCTTGGGCAGACCGGTGGTGCCGCCGGTATATTGCAGCAGCGCGACGTCGTCGGCCGCGACGGATGGCCACTCTGCCGGCGCGGCCGCGCCCTCGACGAAGGCTTTGAACGTGACGATGCGGGGATCCCTGGGGATCGCGGCCTGCGGCGTGCCGACCTTGCCCCAATGATCGTCCTCGCAGACGACCAGGCGATCGATCAGCCCCTTCTCCAAAAATTTCAGCGCCGTCGGCAGCAGCGCCGCGAGATTGGAGGTGACCAGCAGGCGCGAGCCTGAGTCTGACACCTTGTGCGTCAGCGCGATCTCGCCGTCGAGCGGCGACAGATGCGCGACGCGGGCGCCGGCCTTCAGCGCGCCGAAGAAATTGACGGGATGATCCGGCGTGTTGCCGAGGAACAGCGCGACGGAACTGTTCTTGCCACAGCCGGCGCGCAGGAACGCCGCGGCGGCGCGTTCGGCCATCGCGGCGAGCTCGGTGTAGCTGATCGGACGGTCCCGGAATTCCAGCGCGGTGCGCGGACCGTAGTCAGCGGCGGCCTTTGCCAGCAAGTCCGGAAGCGTGCCCTGGACGATGGTATCATCCCACCGCACGCCCTCGGGATAAAACTGTTCGCCGGGATGGGTCATTCTCTGCACCACAATCAGTCGTCATTCCGGGGCGCGACAAAGTCGCGAGCTACGATGCGCAATTGCGCATCGGAGAATCCATCAGGCAGCACACTCAAAGGCGAAATGGATTCCGGGCCTGGCCCTTCGGGCCATCTCCGTTGCGCAATTGCGCAACGGAGAATGACGCCCGGAGAGGCAGCCGCCATCACGCCGCCTTCGACGCCGCCGCCAGTGACGCGAAGGTCTTGCCCTCCGCCGCGAGCTTCTTCAGCAGCGGCGCGGGCTCGAGGCTCGGGTCGTTGGTCTCCTTGGCATAGAAGGCCAGGCGATCGGCGATGTGCTTGAGGCCGACGCTGTCGGCCCAGAACATCGGGCCGCCGCGGTAGATCGGCCAGCCATAGCCGTAGAGCCAGACCACGTCGATGTCGGAGGGACGCGCCGCGATGCCCTCCTCGAGGATCTTCGCGCCCTCGTTGATCATCGGATACATCATGCGCTCGAGGATCTCCTCGTCGCTGACGGCGCGCTTCTTGCGGCCGAGACGGGCAAGCGTCTCGTCGATCAGCTTCTCGACCTCGGGATCCGGCAGCGGCGCGCGCGAGCCTGCCTCGTATTTGTAGTAGCCCTTGCCGGTCTTCTGGCCGAAGCGGCCGGCTTCGCACAACGCGTCCGCGATCTCCGACTTGATGCCGCGATCTTTCCGCGAGCGCCAGCCGATGTCGAGGCCGGCGAGGTCGCCCATCGCGAACGGCCCCATCGGCATGCCGAACTTGGTCACGACAGCATCGACCTGCTGCGGCAGCGCGCCTTCGAACAGCAGCTTCTCGGACTGCTTGCCGCGCTGGGCGAGCATGCGGTTACCCACAAAACCGTCGCAGACGCCGACCACGGCCGGCACTTTGGCGATCTTGCGCGCGATGGTGACGGCGGTCACCAGTGCGTCCGGCGCGGTCTTGTCGGCGCGCACGATCTCGCACAGCTTCATGACGTTGGCCGGCGAGAAGAAGTGCATGCCCAAAACGTCCTGCGGACGCTTGGTCGACTTCGCGATTTCGTCGATGTTGAGATACGAGGTGTTGGAGGCGAGCACCGCGCCCGGCTTGGCGTACTGGTCAAGCTTGCCGAACACTTCCTTCTTCACCGCCATGGTCTCGAACACGGCCTCGATGATGAGATCAGCATCGCCGACATTCTCGATGCCAACGACGCCGTTGATCAAAGCCATGCGCTTGGCGGGCGCATCGGCCGGGATGCCGCCGCGCGCCGCGGTGGCTTCCCAGTTCTTCTGCATGACGCCCATGCCACGCTTGAGCTGCTCCTCGCCGGTCTCGATCAGGGTGACGGGGATGCCGGCATTGGCAAACGACATAGCAATGCCGCCGCCCATGGTGCCGGCGCCGAGAATGGCAACACGGTTGACCGAGCGCGACTTGGTCCCGTCAGGGACACCCGCGATCTTGGCAGCTTCGCGCTCGGCGAAGAAGGCATAACGCTGCGCCTTGGACTGGTCGCTGGCGACGAGCTTGAGGAAGCCCTCGCGCTCCTTCTTCAGACCTTCGTCGAACGGTAGGTCAATGGCGTAGCCAACGGCGTCGGCCGCCGCGAACGGCGCTTCCAGGCCGCGCGACTTCTTGGTCATGGCCGCAACGGCATTGGTGAAGATCGAACGGTCGGCCTTGGCCGCCGCGAGCTTGGAATCGTCGTCGCACAGGCGCCGCAGCGGGCGCTTCTCGGCCAGCAGCTTGCGCACAAAGGCCTCGCCGCCCGAGGCCGGGCCTTCGATGATCTCCTCGATCAGGCCGTTCTTGAGCGCTTCCGCAGCACCGATGGGATCACCGCCGACGATCATCTTGACCGCGAGCTCGGGGCCGACCGCGCGCGGCAGGCGCTGGGTGCCGCCGGCGCCTGGCAGCAGGCCGAGCTTCACCTCGGGCAGGCCGAGCTTGGCTTCCTTAACAGCGACGCGGTAATGACAGGCGAGCGCGACCTCGAGGCCGCCGCCGAGCGCGGTGCCGTGGATCGCGGCGACCACTGGCTTCGGCGAATTCTCGATCTCGGACAGCACGTCATTGAGGGCGGGCGGCTTCGGCGGCTTGCCGAATTCGGTGATGTCGGCGCCCGCAATGAAGGTGCGGCCGGCGCAGGTCAGAACGATGCCCTTGATCGCGGGATCGGCGACCGCGGCCTTGATGCACTCCAAGATGCCGCCGCGGACCGCGGCACTCAGCGCATTGACCGGAGGGCTGTCGACCGTAACGATCCCGACTTCATCATGACGCTCAAGCTTGACCACTTCGCTCACGGTGTCCCTCCTTGGTGGGGATTTAATTTTGTTCGATTTCGCGGTGCGGAATTTAATTCCGCATCTTGACGGCAGGGTTATTTTGAAGCACGGACGTTGTCAACGACTCCGCGCAAGAAGCAGATTAGGGATGAAGCGTACAGGAAAGAAGACCGCGACTGATCGGAATTTCGTCGTCGCGCTTTCCCGCGGACTGGACGTATTGCGCGCATTCCAACCCAATGACGGCCTTCTCGGCAATCAGGAGATCGCGGCGCGGACAAATCTGCCCAAACCGACCGTGTCGCGGCTGACTTATACGCTGACGAAGCTCGGTTATCTGACGCCGGTTCCCCGTTTCGAGAAGTACCAGCTCGCACCCGCGGCGATGTCGCTCGGTTACGCCGCGCTCGCCAATCTCGGCGTTCGGCATTTGTCCGAGCCGTTCCGCGAGGACGTGATGCGCGCGACCGGCGGAGCGGTTGCCGTCGGCGGCCGCGACCGTCACAGCATGATCTATTTCGGGCAGAGCCGCGGCAGCGAGACGGTCGGGGTTCAACTTGACGTCGGCTCGCGCGTGCCGATTGCAACCAGTGCGATGGGTCGCGCCTATTTCTGGGCGCTCGACGCCGATGATCGCGCAGAGCTCTCGCGTCTCTTGCGCGAGCATTACGGCAGCCGCTGGCCAAAGATGCGCGATGGATTGGAACGCTCCGGCGAGACCGTGGCGAAATACGGCTTTGCGATTTCCGTCGGCGACTGGCACGACGACATCGGCGCCGCCGGCGTCGCGCTCAAGCTCAACGACGGAACCGGACCCTACGCATTCAATTGCGGCGCGCCCGCATTCCGTTTCACGGAAGAGCGTTTGATCAACGACATTGGACCGCGTCTGCTTGCGATGGTAAGGAACATCGAAGCGGCACTCGGGGGTCTGATGCCGCATTCAAAAAAAGACGTCAGCAAAAAGCTGAAATCAGGAGGAAAAGTTGCGCGTGTGGCCGAGGGATTCAGATAGCCTTTGTCATCATCGGGAGCGGTCCGCATCGCCCCTTCGCCCACTGCTCAGTGTGGGCGAGACGAGATGACGCAGGCACAGCTCGCGCGGGGGACATCGCCCCTGCTCGCGGTTCGCGACGTCAGCGTCGTGTTCGGCGGCATCATCGCGCTCAACGGCGTGTCCTTCGACATGCACAAGGGACAGATCCTCGGATTGATCGGCCCCAACGGCGCCGGCAAGACCACGCTCTTCAACTGCCTTTCGCGGCTCTACCAGCCGTCGTCCGGCGACATCCTGATGGAGGGCGTGAGCATCCTGTCGCGGCCGCCGCACCGGATCGCCGAGATCGGCATCGGCCGCACCTTCCAGAACGTGGCGCTATTTCCGAATCTCTCGGTGATGGACAATGTCCGTGTCGGCGCCCATTCGAAGACCTCCAGCGACATCGTCAGCGACTCTCTGAAATTGGCCTGGGTCCGGCGCAGCGAAACCAGCGTCAACAAGAAGGTGCACGAGATCCTCGCCTATCTAGACCTCGAGAATGTCGCCCACACTGTCGTCTCCGGCCTGCCCTTCGGCACACAGAAGCGCGTCGAGCTGGCCCGTGCGCTGGCGGCCGACCCGAAGATCCTGCTGCTCGACGAGCCGGCCGGCGGCCTCAACCACGAAGAGGTCTATGTGCTCGGCGACCTCATTCGCCGCATCCGCGACGATCGCCACATGACCGTGCTGCTGGTCGAGCACCACATGGGCCTCGTGATGTCGATCGCCGACCACGTCGTCGCGCTCAATTTCGGCAAGAAGCTCGCGGAAGGCACGCCTGCCCAGGTGCAGGCGGACCCGGACGTCATCAAGGCCTATCTCGGGAGCAAGGACCAATGACGACGCTGCTCAACGTCAAGGACCTGCGCGCCTATTACGGCCAGGTCCAGGCGCTCCATGGCCTGTCCTTCTCGCTCAACGAGGGCTCGCTGACGACGCTGCTGGGTGCCAACGGCGCCGGTAAGACCACGACGCTGCGCGCGATCTGCAACATGGTGCGCTCGACCGGCGGCATCGAGTTCGACGGCAAGCCGCTGAACAACCGCTCGACCGAGAACATCGTGCGGTTCGGCATCGCCCATGTGCCGCAGGGTCGCGGCACCTTCACCACCATGACGGTGGAGGAGAACCTCCAGCTCGGGGCCATTACCCGCAAGGACAGCGCCGGCATCGTCTCCGACATCGAGCGCATGTATGCGCATTTCCCTGTGCTGAAGCAGCGGCACACCCAGCAGGCCGGCACGCTGTCCGGCGGCGAGCAGCAGATGCTCGCGGTAGCCCGCGCGCTGATGCTGAGGCCACGGCTGATGCTGCTCGATGAGCCCTCCTTCGGCCTCGCGCCGCTGGTGGTCCGCGACCTCTTCGGCATCCTCGGCAAGATCAACCGCGAGGACAAGGTCACGATCCTGGTGGTCGAGCAGAACGCCCAGCTCGCGCTCGAACTCGCCGACCATGCCTATGTGATCGAGACCGGCCGCATTGTGATGTCGGGCAAAGCCAAGGACATCGCGAACAACGAAGAAATCCGCAAATCCTATCTGGGTTACTGAGGGAGCGGATGATGGCAATGAATTATCCGCGCTCTCCGCATACCTCTCCCCGCAGGGGAGAGGTCGATTTGCGCAGCAAATCGGGTGAGGGGCCGCAGCTTCACCGTGAGACCAAGACCCCTCACCCGCGCCTTCGGCGCGACCTCTCCCTAAGGGAGAGGTGGACCTTTGAAGCATCTCAACCCACATCGGGCAAGTTTTAGGGAGCCGGGACAATGGAGCTGTTCACCAACCAGGTCCTGGCCGGGATTGCCACCGGCGCGATCTATGCCTGCATGGCGCTCGCCGTGGTCATGATCTACCAGGCGATCGACCATCTCAACTTCGCGCAAGGCGAGATGGCGATGTTCTCGACCTTCATCTCCTGGCAGTTGATGCAATGGGGCGTGCCCTATTGGGTCGCTTTCGTCCTTACGTTGGCTTTCGCGTTCGCAGGCGGCATCGCCATCGAGCGCATCCTGTTCAAGCCGCTCGCCAAGGCGCCGATCCTGACCAATGTCGCCGGCTTCATCGCGCTGTTCGCCATCATCAACTCCTCGGCCGGCCTGATCTGGGATTTTACCATCAAGCAATATCCGACCCCGTTCGGCTCCTCGCCGTTCCTGGGTAGTCAGCTGATCTCGACCCACCAGGCCGGCATGATCGGTGTCACCCTGCTGCTCCTGGTCGCGCTCTACTTCTTCTTTCAGTACACCCGGATCGGGCTCGCAATGCGGGCGGCCGCCTCGTTACCTGAATCGGCGCGGCTCGTCGGCATCAACACGAGCTGGATGATCGCGCTCGGCTGGGGCATGGCTTCTGCCATCGGCGCGATTGCCGGCATGCTGATCGCGCCGGTCGTGTTCCTGGAGCCCAACATGATGGTCGGCGTCCTGCTTTATGGCTTTGCTGCGGCGGTGCTGGGCGGTCTGTCGAGCCCGTTCGGCGCTGTGGTCGGCGGCTTCCTGATGGGCATCTTCGAAAACCTCGTCGGCACCTACATTCCCGGCGTCGGCAATGAACTGAAACTTCCGATCGCGCTTGCGCTGATCATTTCCGTCCTGGTCGTCAAACCCGCTGGCCTGTTCGGCCGGCACATCGTCAAGCGAGTTTGATCATGAGCGCAGCAGAAGAAGTCGTCGCGGAAGGCCACGAGACGGTCGAAGCCGTTCCGAAGCGGGCCATGACGCTGAGCACGACCACCTCGCTGGTCGTGCTGGCTGCACTGCTAATCGCGCCCGTCTTCGTCAAGAACTTCATCATCTTCCAGATGACGATGCTGCTGATCTACGGGCTTGCGGTGCTGGCGCTGAACATCCTGACCGGCGGCTCCGGCCAGTTCTCGCTCGGCCAGAGCGCCTTCTATGCCGTCGGCGCCTATACGACCGCGGTGTTGATGGAGTACTTCAACGTCAACTACGCGCTGACGCTGCCGATCGCCGGAGTCGTCTGCTTCGGCTTCGGCTTCCTGTTCGGGCAGCCGGCGCTGCGGCTTTCCGGCGTTTACCTCGCGCTCGCGACCTTCGCGCTCGCCACAGCTATGCCGCAACTGCTCAAGCTTAACTTCCTCGAGCACTGGACCGGCGGCGTGCAGGGCCTGGTCGTCACCAAGCCGGACGCGCCGTTCGGGCTGCCGATGTCGCAGGACATGTGGCTCTATTACTTCACGCTTGCGGTCACGCTCGCGATCTACGTCTTCTCGGTGAACCTGCTGCGCTCCCGCTCGGGACGCGCCTTCATGGCGATCCGCGACAACGAGATCGCGGCGTCCTCAATGGGCGTCAACGTCGCGCTCTACAAGACGCTGGCGTTTGGCGTGTCCGCCGGCATCACCGGCATCGCCGGCGCTTTGGGTGCGATCGCGGTGCAGTTTGTGGCGCCGGACAGCTTCACGATCAACCTCGCGATCTCGCTGTTCCTCGGCATGGTCGTCGGCGGCGTGGGCTGGCTGCCCGGCTCGTTCGTCGGCGCGGCCTTCATCATCTTCGTGCCGAACATCGCGGAGGGCATCTCCAAGGGCCTCTCCGGCGCTGTGTTCGGCGTGCTCCTGTTGCTCGTCATCTACCTCGTGCCGCATGGCGCAAGGCAGCTCGCGATCCTGGGCCAGCAACTTTCCGGCAAGCTCAGAAAGACCTGAATACCTCTCATCACGACAGTCGTTTAACGAAGGAGACCGAATTGCTTTCTGGAAGAACACTGCGAGCCGCCGCGCTGGTCACGGCAACGGCGGCCATTGCCCTCACCTCCGGCGCTGCACTCGCCCAAAAGAAATACGACACCGGCGCGTCCGATACCGAGATCAAGATCGGCAACATCATGCCGTACAGCGGTCCGGCGTCGGCCTATGGCATCATCGGCAAGACCGAAGAAGCCTATTTCAAGATGATCAACGACAAGGGCGGCATCAACGGCCGCAAGATCAACTTCGTCACCTATGACGACGCCTATTCGCCGCCGAAGGCGGTCGAGCAGGTCCGCAAGCTCGTCGAGAGCGACGAGGTGCTGGCCGTGTTCAACCCGCTCGGTACGCCGTCGAACAGCGCGATCCAGAAATACCTGAACGCCAAGAAGATCCCGCAGCTCTTCGTCGCCACCGGCGCCACCAAGTGGAACGACCCGAAGAACTTCCCCTGGACCATGGGCTGGCAGCCCTCCTACCAGAGCGAAGCGCAGATCTACGCGAAATGGCTGATGAAGGAGAAGCCGGACGCCAAGGTCGCGATCCTCTACCAGAACGACGATTTCGGCAAAGACTACCTCAAAGGCACCAAGGACGGCCTCGGCGCCAAGGCCTCGTCCATGATCATCATGGAAGAGAGCTATGAGGTGTCCGAGCCGTCGATCGACGGCCATATCGTCAAGATCAAGGCCGCCAATCCCGACGTGCTGCTGATCTATGCGACGCCGAAGTTCGCGGCCCAGACCATCAAGAAGACCGCCGAGCTCAGCTGGAAACCGCTCCAGATCCTCACCAACGTGTCGATCTCGGTCGGCAGCGTGATGAAGCCGGCCGGCTTCGAGAACGCTCAGGGTGTGCTGTCGGCAGCCTATGCCAAGGACTCGACGGATCCGCAGTGGAACAACGACCCCGGCATGAAGAAGTGGAACGAGTTCGTCGACAAGTACATGCCGGGTGCCGACAAGACCGACACCGCCATGGTCTACGGCTATGGCGCAGCGTCGACCCTGGCCAAGGTCCTGGAACTGTGCGGTGACAATCTGACCCGCGCCAACCTCATGAAGCAGGCGGCGTCGTTGAGGGACTTTGCTCCGGACACGTTGCTGCCCGGCGTCAAGATCAACACCAGCGCCACCGACTTTGCCCCGATTGCGCAGCTCCAGATGCAGCGCTTCAAGGGCGAGAAGTGGGAACTCTTCGGCGAGATCATCAGCGGCGACGTCGCCTCCGAATGACACGCTGACGCAATAATTCAAGTCGATAAGCCCCCGCGGGCGACCGCGGGGGCTTTTTGTTGACGCCGAGCGCCAATCTTGTTCAATGCGGCGCCGATCCAGCTCGGGGTAGGAGAACAATGACTGCCGTTCGTTTTCAGGTTGCGGCCTTCTTTGCCGCACTCGCGTTGTGCACTGCAATGAGCAGCGAGGCGCTGGCGCAAAAGAAATACGACACCGGCGCGTCCGATACCGAGATCAAGATCGGCAACATCATGCCCTATAGCGGCCCCGCCTCCGCCTATGCCGCGATCGGCAAGACCGAGGAGGCCTATTTCAACAAGATCAATGCCGAGGGCGGCATCAACGGCCGCAAGATCAAGTTCATCTCCTATGACGACGCCTATTCGCCGCCGAAGACGGTGGAGCAGGCACGCAAGCTGGTCGAGAACGACGGGGTGCTGCTGATCTTCGGCTCGCTCGGCACCTCCACCAACAGCGCAATCCGCAAGTACATGAACGAGATGAAGGTGCCGCAATTGTTCGTGGCGAGCGGCGCCTCCAAGTGGAACGATCCCAAGCAATATCCCTGGACCATGGGCTGGCAGCCGAGCTACGTCAGCGAGGCGCGGATCTACGCCAAATACATCATGAAGGAGAAGCCGGACGGAAAGATCGGCGTGCTCTATCAGAACGACGATTTCGGCAAGGACTATCTGAAGGGATTGAGGGACGGCTTGGGGTCCAAGGCCTCGATGATCGTGCTGGAAGAACCCTACGACACCTCCGAGCCGGCGATCGACGAGCACGTCGTAAAGCTGAAGGCGGCTGGCGCCGACATCTTCATCAGCATCACCAGCCCGAAATTTGCCGCGCAGGGCATCAAGAAGGCGGCGGAGATCAATTGGCATCCGATGCACATCATCTCCAACGTCTCGGCCTCGGTCGGCGGCGTGATCGAGCCGGCGGGCTTGGAGATCTCGCAAGGCATCCTGTCGGCGAGCTATACCAAGGACGGCTCCGACCCGCAGTGGAACGCCGATGACGGCATGAAGAAGTTCTATAACTTCCTCGCCCAATACGCGCCCAAAGCGAACAAGCTCGATGCCGGCGTGGTGTTCGGCTATGCCGCCGCGCAGACCATGGTGAAGGTGCTGCAAATGTGCGGCGACGACCTCACCCGCGAGAACGTCATGAAGCAGGCCGCAAGCCTGAAGGATTTCGAACCGGATACGCTGCTGCCCGGGATCAAGATCAACACCGCGCCGGACAATTTCGCCCCGATCGAGCAGCTCCAGATGATGCGCTTCAAGGGCAAGAAGTGGGAGCTGTTCGGCGACATCATCTCCAGCGAGATCGGACACTGAGCGTCGCAAGCGCGCAATTCAAAATAGCCTACATTTAACAAGACAACTTCCGCGCAGCTGGTTAACGGCGCAGCCCATCTCAAGCGCCGGAATATTCCACATCCTCTCAAAAAAGATCGCCTCGCGGCGGCAGCCCCGGCGGGGCGTTCTCCTTGCTGGCCGCCCGGGAAGGGTATTGAATGCTTACCAGAGCGACGCGCAACGATCGCTTCCGATCAAGAACACGGCACATTCAAACCTACCTAGGGAGATCAAGATGCCTGCAATGCATGTGCGATTGGGGGCCTTCTCGGCTGCCCTCGTGCTGGCTGCCACCCTGTCCACGACAGCCCTGGCGCAGAAGAAATACGACACCGGCGCATCCGACACCGAAATCAAGATCGGCAACATCATGCCCTATAGCGGACCAGCCTCGGCTTACGGCGTGATCGGCAAGACCGAGGAGGCCTATTTCCGCAAGATCAACGCCGAGGGCGGCATCAACGGCCGCAAGATCAATTTCGTCACCTATGACGACGCCTACTCGCCGCCGAAGACGGTGGAGCAGGCACGCAAGCTCGTCGAGAGCGACGAGGTGCTGCTGATCTTCAACTCGCTCGGCACACCGCCGAACACCGCGATCCAGAAATACATGAACCAGAAGAAGGTGCCGCAGCTGTTCGTCGCAACCGGCGCCACCAAATGGAACGATCCGAAGGACTTCCCCTGGACCATGGGCTGGCAGCCCAACTACCAGAGCGAGTCGATCATCTACGCCAAGTACATCCTGAAGAACCATCCGAACGCCAAGATCGCCGTGCTCTACCAGAACGACGATTACGGCAAGGACTATCTGAAGGGCTTCAAGGACGGGCTCGGCGCCAAGGCCTCGATGATCGTGATGGAGGAAAGCTACGAGGTATCGGAGCCGACCATCGACTCCCACATCGTCAAGATGAAGGCGACCGGCGCCGACGTGTTCTTCAACATCACGACGCCGAAATTCGCGGCACAGGCGATCAAGAAGAATGCCGAGATCGGCTGGAAGCCGCTACACTTCCTCAACAACGTATCGGGTTCGATCGGCAGCGTGATCAAGCCGGCCGGCTTCGAGAACGCCCAGGACATCATCTCCTCGCAATATTTCAAGGACCCGACCGACGCGCAATGGAAGAGCGATCCGGCGATGATCACCTGGAACGAATTCCTGGATAAGTACTATCCGGAAGCCAACCGCGCCGACGCCTCCGTGATGTACGGCTACATCGTCGCGCAAGGCCTGGTGCACGTGTTGAAATCCTGCGGCGACAATCTGACCCGCGAAAACATCATGAAGCAGGCCGCCAATATCAAGGACTACGAGCCGGCCGGCCTGTTGCCGGGCATCAAGGTCAACACCTCGGCCACCGATTTCGCGCCCCTCTCGCAGCTGCAACTGATCCGCTTCAAGGGCGAGCATTGGGAGCGATTTGGTGACATCTTGAGCGGCGACGTCGGCGGCTGACCTTAACCAATCGCTAAAGACGTAATCCCAATCGACTAAAGACGAAGCCCCTGCGGCCTTGCCGCAGGGGCTTTTCCTTGAAGCTCTTGGGCAAATCGTATTGAATTGCGGGCTGCGTCACCAAAAACGATCAAGCCAAGAAGAAGGACGCACACACCAAGAAAATTAGGGAGATTGGAATGCCTGCTGTCACCGGCAAACTTGCGGCCGCGTCACTGGCGCTCGCGCTCATTGCGGCCTCGGCCTCCACTGCATCGGCCCAGAAAAAATACGATACCGGTGCGACCGACACCGAGATCAAGATCGGCAACATCATGCCCTATAGCGGACCGGCCTCCGCCTACGGCATCATCGGGCGGACCGAAGCCGCCTATTTCAAGAAGATCAACGACGAGGGCGGCATCAACGGCCGCAAGATCAATTTCATCAGCTACGACGACGCCTATTCGCCGCCGAAGACGGTGGAGCAGGCGCGCAAGCTGGTCGAGAGCGACGAGGTGCTGTTCATCTTCAACTCGCTCGGCACGCCGCCGAACTCGGCGATCCAGAAATACATGAATTCGAAGAAGGTACCGCAGCTGTTCGTCGCCACCGGCGCCACCAAATGGAACGACCCGAAGGACTTCCCCTGGACGATGGGCTGGCAACCCAATTACCAGAGCGAGACGCAGATCTACGCGAAGTGGCTGCTCAAGAACAAGCCGGATGCCAAGATCGCCGTGCTCTACCAGAACGACGACTACGGCAAGGACTATCTGAAAGGCCTCAGGGACGGCCTAGGGGCGAAAGCCGCTTCGATGATCGTCATCGAGGAGAGCTACGAGACCTCCGAGCCGACCATCGACAGCCACATCGTCAAGATGAAGTCGACCGGTGCCGACGTGTTCATGAACATCACGACGCCGAAATTCGCCGCGCAAGCGATCAAGAAGAACGCCGAGATCGGCTGGAAGCCGCTGCACTTCCTCAACAACGTCTCGGCCTCCGTCGGCAGCGTGATGAAGCCCGCTGGTTTCGAGAACGGCCAGGACATCATCTCGGCCGACTATCTCAAGGACGTGTCGGATCCGGAATGGAGCAACGATGCCGGCATGAAGGAGTTTCTGGCGTTTATGACCAAGTACTTCCCCGACGGCGACAAGCTCGATAAGGGCACCATCGTCGGCTACGCGGTGGCGCAGACGCTGGTTCAGGTGCTGAAGCAGTGCGGCGATAATCTCACGCGCGAGAACCTCATGAAGCAGGCCGCCAGCCTGAAGAACTTCCGCACGGAGGCACTGCTGCCGGGTATCCAGATCAACACCGGGTCGAACGACTTTGCGCCGATCAGCCAGCTCCGCCTCGAGAAGTTCAAGGGCGAGCGCTGGGAACTGTTCGGCGAGGTGATCAGCGCCGACGCCGGCGGCTAGCAGCCTGACGCAACGACAACAGGCCCCCCCGCGAACCATCGCAGGGGGCTTTTGCTTGCGTGCCGATTATGATCACGCGATTGCATAATCGAATGATGGCAAAGCCTGCTTACGCTTTTGCGCCCGATGCGGTAGGCATGTGACTGACGGCGCTTGCCGCCGATCTCTCCTGCCCAAGGCCTTCGTCATGATCGACCGACGTCCCCTGCTCCGCGCGCTCTACGACGCCGCCGTTGCCGCCGCCCATCCGAGCACAATTCTGGCGCCGCACTTAAGGCCCGCGCCCAAAGGACGCGTGATCTGCCTCGCCGCCGGCAAGGGTGCAGGCGCGATGGCCGCGGCCGCCGAGCGGCATTATCTCGACACCTTGAAGCTCGCGCCGGAGCGGCTGCTCGGCATCGCCACCACGCGCCACGGCTATGGCGTGCCGACGCGCCGCATTCGCGTGGTCGAGGCCGGCCATCCCGTGCCTGACGAGGCCGGGCTGAAGAGCGCGGCCGATACGCTCGCGCTCGCAGGCGAGGCCGGCCCTGACGATCTCCTCCTGGTGCTGCTCACCGGCGGCGGTTCGGCGAACTGGATCGCGCCGGTCGACGGCATCAGCTTTGCGCAGAAGCAGGCGGTCAACAAGGCGCTGCTGCGTTCGGGCGCACCGATCGGCGAGATGAACACGGTCCGAAAGCATCTGTCGCGGATCAAGGGCGGCCGGCTGGCGCGCGCCGGCAAAAATGCCGCCGAGATTGTGACGCTGGCGATCTCCGACGTGCCGCATGACGACCCTTCCGCGATTGCCTCCGGCCCCACCGTGCCGGATCCGACCACGCTGGCCGATGCGCGCGCGATCGTGGCGAAATACAAGCTCGTCATCGACGAAGCCGTCCGCCGCGCGCTCGACGATCCCGCCAATGAAAGCTGCAAGCCCGCCGACGCCGCCTTCGCGCGCGCGCATTTCGAATTGATCGCGCGGCCCAAGCAATCGCTCGAGGCGGCGGTGAAGCTCGCGCGCGAATCCGGTTACGAGACCATCGACCTCGGCGCCGATCTCGAAGGCGAGGCCCGCGAGGTCGCTGCCGATCATGCCAAGCTCGCGCTGCAAGCGCGCGCGCAAGGCAAGCGCGTCGCGATCCTCTCCGGCGGCGAGCTCACGGTCACGGTGCGCGGCAATGGGCGCGGCGGACCGAACCAGGAATACGCGCTGGCGCTCGCCAGCCTCTTGAAGGACACGGCTGGCATCTCGGCGCTGGCCGGCGACACCGACGGCGCCGATGGCGGCGCCGGCCATCCCACCGACCCCGCCGGCGCGCTGATCGACGCGGCCACCTTCGCCAAGATGAAGGCGCAGGGGCTTAAGCCGCAGGCCTATCTCGACAACAACGACGCGACGACCTTCTTCGAGGCGACCGGCGATCTGCTCATGCCGGGACCGACGCTGACCAACGTGAACGATATCAGGGTGATCCTGGTGGATTAGGGCTCGTCCTGTTCGACACCATCGCGGCTTGGCCTGACCATGATCGCCTTGAGGAGTGTGTGGGTGCGGCTTAGCGCTTGCGGCTGACGTGCTCCAACAGCGCGAGCAGGCCCTTCAACAAGTCCGTCGGCGACGGCGGGCAGCCCTTGATGTGCAAATCCACCGGAATGGCTTCGGACACGCCGCCAACGCAGGCGTAGCTGCCTCTGAAAATGCCGCCATCGATCGCGCAGCCGCCGACCGCGACGACCCATTTCGGATCGGGCGTCGCGTTGTAGGTCCGCTCCAGCGCCTGTCGCATGTTCTTCGTCACCGGACCCGTGACCAGCAGCACGTCGGCGTGGCGCGGCGAGGCGACGAAGCGCAGGCCGAAACGTTCGATGTCGTAGAAGGCGTTGGACAGCGCGTGGATCTCCAGCTCGCAGCCGTTGCAGGACCCGGCATCGACCTCGCGAATGGCAAGAGAACGCCCAAGCCTGGCCTGGGCGGCGCGGTCAACTCTCGTTGCAAGCTCCGCCAGCGCCGACTCGTCCGGCGCCGGTGCGGGCTCCGTCAGCGAACCATGAGTGAGGCTTTCGAGCAGGGTCTTGCGCATGGCTTAGAGGTCCGCGCCCGAATAGGAACAGTTGAACGACTTATTGCAGAGCGGAAAGTCGGCAATGATGTTGCCCTCGATCGCGGTTTCCAGCAGCGGCCACTGGAACCACGACGCGTCGCGCAGGTGGCAGCGTTCGACGCGCAACTCGTCATCGAGCCGCAGCCACACCAGAACGTCGCCGCGGAAGGCCTCGGTGAGCGCCATGCCTTCACAGGCACCGTGGCCGATCCTGGGAGGCAGCGCGGTTGCGAGCTCTCCCGGCCCAAGTCGGTCGAGGATCTGCTCGATCAACTCGACGCTCTGCTCGACCTCGCGGATTCGGATCCAGACCCGCGCGTTCACGTCACCGGCCTGTAGTACCGGCACCTCGAACGATAACGCGTCGTAAGGCGTGTAGGCAATCGCCCGCCGCGCATCGAAATCGCGGCCCGAGGCGCGGCCGACATAACCGCCGGCGCCAAACTGGCGCGCATATTCCGCCTTCACGATGCCCGTGGTGACGGTGCGGTCCTGCAAGGACGCCGTGTTGTCATAGAGCTCGATCAAGCGCGGAAAGACCTTTCGTAGCTCCGCGAGCAGCGCGCGTAGCGCGGCAACGCCGTCCGGCGCGATGTCACGCGTCACGCCACCGGGCACGATGACGTCCATCATCAGGCGATGGCCGAACGCGACATTCGCAGCGCGCAAGCAGCGCTCACGCAAAATGCCGGTCTGGGCATGCATCAGCGCGAACGAAGCGTCGTTGCAGATGGCCCCGATGTCGCCCAAATGATTGGCGAGGCGCTCCAGTTCCGCCATCAGCGCCCGCAAAAGCGTCGCTTGCCGAGGCGCCTCGATCTGCAGCGCCGCTTCCACGGCGCACGCAAAGGCGAAGGCATAGGCGACGGCGCTGTCGCCGGAGGTGCGGTTGGCGAGCTTTGCCGCGGCCTCGAGGCTCGCGCCCTGCATCAGCGACTCGATACCCTTGTGGGTGTAGCCGAGCCACTGCTCCAGCCGCACCACATGCTCGCCATTGGCGGTGAAGCGGAAATGGCCGGGCTCGATGGTCCCGGCATGGACGGGGCCGACCGCCACCTGGTGCAACGCCTCGCCCTCGGCCGGTAGGAACTGGTATGGCCGCACGTCGCGCGATGCGTTGCGGCCCGAGAGCGGATAGGATTTTCCCCAGACATAGTGATCGAGCCATGGCCGCAGATCGTCAGCGACGGTTGGAATAAGCCCGAACAGATCATGAATGCTACGCTCCAGCCGAAGCGCCGGCGGATGACGACTGGCGACGCTTGGAAATGTGCTGGCCGTACACTCGTAGGTCACGACCGCGATCTCGGCCGAGCCGCCATCGAGCATCGCCATATGCACCGCGGTCGGCTCGCCCCAGAAGCCAAGCAGTGTGAGGCTTCCCTCGACCAGTCGATCGATCGCCGCCTGCCAGCCCGCCTCCGTCACGACCGCGCGCGGCCAGGGCCGATGCGACGACACCGCATGGATATGGGAGATGCTGTCGAGGATGCCCATGGCTTACCCCAGGAGCTTCGCGACGTTCTGGAAGCCGGTGACCAGCACCGGCGGCAGATAGATGCCGGCCATCAGCACCAATCCGAGGTGCGTGAACATCGGTACGTAGGAGGCTTCCGCCGGCGCGGTCTTGCCTTTGGGCTCGCCGAACATCACCGCGCCGATCCGCAACCAAAGCCCGCCGAGCGCAATGATGATGCCGAGCACCAGGATTACCGTCAGCCAGGGCGCGCGGGCGAAAGTCGAGCTCACCACTAGAAACTCGCTCATGAAGATGCCGAGCGGCGGCAGCCCGACGATGGCGATGACACCGAGCATCAGGCCCCAGCCGAGCGCGGGGTTGGTCACCGTGAGCCCGCCGATATCGGCGATCTTCTGTGTGCCCTTGACCTGTGCGATATGGCCGACCGCGAAGAAGATCGCCGACTTGGTCAGCGAATGCATGGTCATATGCAACAGCCCTGCGAAATTCGCGAGCGGCCCGCCCATGCCGAAGGCAAAGACGATGATGCCCATATGCTCGATCGAGGAATAGGCGAACATCCGCTTGATGTCGCGGCGCCGGTACAGCATCAGCGCGGCGAAAATCACCGAGATCAGACCCATGGTCACCATCAACGGACCCGGCGCGATCGCCGCGGAGTTGACCGCGAGCATCATCTTGAAGCGCAGGAGCGCATAGAGCGCGACATTGAGCAACAGGCCGGACAGCACCGCCGAGATCGGCGTCGGGCCCTCGGCATGCGCATCCGGCAGCCAAGCATGCAGCGGTGCGAGACCGACCTTGGTGCCGTAGCCGAGCAGGAGGAAGGCGAAGGCGACGTTGAGCAACGCCGGGTCGAACTGTGCGGCGTGCTTCACCAGTACCGTCCACACCATGCCGTCCAGCCCCTCGCCCACCACGGGGCGCGCTGCCATATAGACCAGGATCGTGCCGAACAGCGCGAGCGCGATGCCGACGCTACCGAGGATGAAATATTTCCAAGCTGCTTCCAGCGCCTCATGGGTACGGTAGATGCCGACCATCAGGACGGTCGTCAGCGTCGCCACCTCAACCGCGACCCACATCAGGCCGATATTGTTGGCGACGAGCGCGAGGTTCATCGCGAACATCAGCGTCTGATACATCGCGTGATAGAAGCGCAGGAACGCCGGCGCCAGGCGCCCGATCTCGATCTCGTGCTGGATGTAGCTTGCGCTGAACACCGATGTGGTGAGGCTGACGAAGGTGGTCAACACGATGAAGACCTTGTTGAGATCGTCCATCAGCAGATACTGCCCCGATACCGGTTCGACCACGAACAGCGAGAGCGAGGTAAGGAAGGTCGCGAGCGCTGCCACTACGTTCAGCTTCGCCGTCAGTCGGTAGCCGGGCAAAATTGCCAGCACCGCCGCCGAGAGGGCCGGAATCAAGAGGATGGCGCTGAGGGCGTCGATGCTCATCGCCGCTCTCCGCGAAAACGATCAAGTTCCTGCACGTCCACGCTGTCAAAACGCTCGCGGATGCGGAACAGGAAGACGCCGATCACGATGAAGGCGATCAGTACCGAGAAGGCGACACTGATCTCGACCACCAGTGGCATGCCCTTGGCGCCGGTTGCCGCCAGCACCAGGCCGTTCTCCAGCGACATGAATCCGACGACCTGGCTCACGGCGTTGCGTCGCGTAACCATGATCAGGAGCCCCAACAGCACCACCGACAGCGCGAAGGCAAGGTCCTCGCGCGCGAGCGCATCGGCGCTCGGCGTCACCCGCAGCATCACCACCATCGACAGCGCGACGAGGCCGATGCCAGCCATCATGGTCAGCCCGATGCCGATCACATTCTCGATCTCGCGGTGGATACCGAGCCGCTTGATGATCCGGTGCAGCGCCACCGGGATGATGATAGCCTTAAAGACCAGCGCGATCAGCGCCGTGACATAGAGATGCGGCGCTTGCTGCACATAGGCCTGCCAGGCTACCGATAGCGCCAGCACGCTGGCATGCAGCGCATAGACATTGAGCAGCGCATAGAGCCGGTCCTGATAGAGCATCATGAAGCTCGCCAGCACGAGGCAGCCGGCGAGCAGATGGGCGATGTCGAATTGCAGGCTGCTCATCTCTTAGAGGCTCCCCGACACGAAGCGCAACAGGGTGGCAAGCAATGCCAGCATCAGCGCCGCGCCCAAGAACTCCGGAATCCGGAACACACGCATCTTGGCGATCGACGTCTCGAACACGGCGAGCAAGAAGCCAAGTACCGCCAGCTTGCCGAAATAGAGTAGCGCGCCAAAGACGAGCCTCCCAACTCCCGCGTCCACAGTCGCCGTGCCCCATGGCAGGAACACGCAGGCGATCAGCGAGACATAGAGCAGGAGCTTGAGATGCGACGACAGATCGATCAGCGCGAGATGCCGCCCCGAATATTCCAGCACCATGGCCTCGTGCACCATGGTCAGTTCGAGATGGGTGGCGGGGTTATCGACGGGGATACGGGCATTCTCCGCCAGCGCTACGATGGTCAGTGCCACAAACGCCATGCCCAGGGACACACGCAGACCGACCGCGTCCGAGCCCATGAACTCGGCCACGTTGGGGAGCTGCGTCGAGCCAGCGATCATTGCAACCGAGAACACTGTGATCAGCATCGCGGGCTCGGCGAGGGAGGCGATCATGACCTCGCGGCTGGAGCCGATGCCGCCGAAGGCGGTGCCGACGTCCATGCCGGCGAGCGCTTGGAAGAAACGGGCGCTGCCGAGCAGCGCAATGATGGCGATGAGATCGGCGGTCCAGGAGAACAACAGGCCATTGCCGAAAGTCGGCACCAGCGAGGCGGCGACCCAGGTGCCCGCGAAGATCAGATAGGGAATGACGCGGAACAGCCAGGATGCGTTGTCCGCGAGCACGACGTCCTTGCGCATCAGGCGAATGAGGTCGCGATAGGGTTGGAGCAGCGGCGGCCCGCGCCGGCGTAGCAGCCGAGCCTTCACCTTCCGCACGAAACCCGTCAGTAGCGGCGCGACCCCCAGCACCAGCGACATCTGGGCGCCCTGGGAGAGGATGTCGCTCAGCGCGTTCATAGTGCCACCACCAGCAGCAGCACGATTAGCGCCACGAAGACCAGCGTCAGGTAGCGGCGGATGGTGAGGAACTGCAAGATATTGATGCGGTCCGTCGCAAAGCCGATGAGCTTCGCAATCGGCGCGTACAGCACATCCCAGATCAGATCGTGCAGTTCGACCCGGAGCCGCGCAGGAACCGGCGAGGACGGCGGCGGCATCTCGCCGATCTCGCGTGCGGCAAAGATGACGCTGCCGAATACGCGGCGGATCGGCTGCGAGAAGCTGGAGGCTGAGTACTGGATCGCTGGGTTCGGATCGGGATAGCCGCAATCCCAGGCCGGCGCGCGGCGTAAGCGGTCGGAGGCGAAACGGTGAATGGCTGTCGCCGCCGTCGTGCCGCAGAGTGCCGCGAACAGGAACACCAGAAGGCCGTTATAGGAGCTGCGGCTTTCCGCGATCGGCACGATGGTGAGCCACTGCAATCCGACCTGATGCGGCATAATGTTGCCGACCATTTTCTTGCTCACCGGCGCCAACGCATCGATGAACAACCCGGGCAGGATGCCGGCAACGAGGCAGAAGGCGGCAAGCACGAGCATCGCGGTCAGCGAGAAGCGGTCGGTCTCATGTGCCGACGCCGCGACATCCGAACGTGGCCGGCCAAGGAAGCTGATGCCATAGAGCTTGACAAAGCAGGCCGCGGCAAAGGCGGCCGCGAGCGCCAGCAAACCGCCGACCGCCGGAATGATCAGCTTGAGGCCCCAGGAGGGCAGCTGGGGTGAGAGCAGGATCGCCTGGAAGGTCAGCCATTCCGAAACGAAGCCGTTGAATGGCGGCAATGCCGAGATCGCGACGCAGCCGACCAGCACCGCGAACGCCGTCTTCGGCATGCGATGGATCAGCCCGCCGAGTTTCTCCATGTCGCGTTCGCCGGTTGCTCCCAGCACCGCGCCGGCGCCGAAGAACAACAGGCTCTTGAACAGCGCATGATTGAATACATGCAGCATCGCCGCGGTGAAAGCGAGCGCCGCCACCCAGTCGAGCCCTTCCGCCTTGAAAGCCAGCGCCAGCCCGAGGCCGGTGAAGATGATGCCGATATTCTCAATCGTTGAATAGGCGAGCACGCGCTTGATATCGCGCTGCATCAGCGCATAGAGCACGCCCAGCGTCGCCGACGGACCGCCGACCAGCAGCACCACCATGCTCCACCACCACACCGGTTCGGGCAGAAGATCAAAGACGATGCGCACGAAGCCGTAGACGGCGACCTTGGTCATGACGCCGCTCATGAGGCCAGAGACGTGGCTGGGTGCGGCGGGATGGGCGAGCGGCAGCCAAGCGTGTAGCGGCACCAGGCCAGCCTTGGAGCCGGCGCCCAGCAGCATGAGGATCACCACCACGCCGCTCAGCGCAGCGGAAGGATGCGAGGCTCGGATCGCATCGAAATCGTAACCGGCGCCGCTCGCGAGCAGGCCGAAAGCGAGCAGCAGCGCCAGCGTGCCGAAACTTGCCATCAAAAGATAGACATAGCCAGCGCGGACATTCTCGGCCTCCCGGTGATGCGACACCACCATCGCCCAGGAGGTCAGCGACATGAATTCCCAGGCGACCAGGAAGCTGAAGGCATCGTTTGCCAGCACTACGACGTTCATCCCAGCGAGATAGGCAGGATAGAACGGCAGCACGCGGCCGGGGGAGTCCTCGTGCCGGCCGTAGCCGAGCGCGAACAGGCTCGCGGCAGCGCCGCCGAGATTGACGACGACGAGGAAGAAGGCGGACAGCGCATCGAGCCGGAAATGGGCACCGAGCCAGGGCAGGCCGATCGGCAGTGTCGCGCTCGGCGTCAGATGAGGGAAATAGAGCAGATCTGACAGCGCCGTGACACATAGCGTCGACGTGGCGATCAGACATCCGCCGTAGAGGATGATCGAGCCGCGCGGGCGCGTCGACAGCACGACTCCCGCAGGCGCCAGCGCCAGCAGGGCCGCCACTGACCATAGCGCCACGGCGATCATAGCCGCTCCTGGATCATGATTTGCGCGCGCGTCATCATCGCTATTGGCCACCTGCGCTCGGGGGTGGAGACTTCAGCCGCACACCGCGCCCCCCCGCGCTCGACGTTGCCCCCTCGGCGATCAGCTCGATGCCGGCAACCGACAGCGCGTCGACCAGCTTCACCAGGGAATCGACATTGCCGCGGATCACCCCTTCAGAGGCTTCCATGCGCTGGATCGTTGGCAGCGACAGCGAGCAGCGCTGCGCGAGTTCGCGCTGGTCGATCCTGAGCAAGGCACGGGCGGCTCGAAGCTGCGCGGCGGTGATCACGGGGCAGAATGTCCGTGGCAGTTACAGCGCTTGATTTACCAAGCTTAGGACGCACAAAATGACGTTTCAAGCATCATTTTCTAGATGCAACGCATCATTCCGCTCGATGTCCTCCGAGCTCACGCCCCGCACCCCGCCATCATAGCCGGGCTCGTCCCGCCCCAGCGTCATTCTGGGACGCGTGTGGGCCCGGGCATGACGACCGCATAAATGCGGCGTGAGATTCCGGGGCGCGCTCGCGCGCATCCGGGAATGACTGTCCGCCTCAAAACTCGTTGGCGATCTTCGCGAGCATCCCGATCAAGGCCTCGCGGTTGCTCTGCCCGAGCAGGTCGTTCAGCCGGGCCTCGTGCTTGGTGGCGACGAGCTTCTTGGCGCGGGTCAGCACGGCCTTGCCCTTGTCGGTCAGCACCAGGATGTGCGAGCGGCGGTCGTTGGTGGAGCGGATCCGCGCGCATAGGTCGCGGCTTTCGAGATTGTCGAGCATCGCCACGAAGTTCGGCCGGAGGATGCCGAGCGTGGAGGCGATCTCGGTCTGGTTCCGGCCCGGATTCTTCTCGACCAGCAGCAGCACCGAGAATTGCGCCGGCGTGAGCTGGAGCGAGGCCATGCAGCGCAAAAAGTTCTCGAACACCTTGAGCTGGGCCCGCTTCAGCACATAGCCGAGCTGCTCGGAGAGCTCGTCGAGCTGGAGCGCTTCGGCCTGCGGCTCGGACGCATCCTTGCGACCCTTGGCCGTATCGGCAGGCTTTTCGGAGGACTTTTCAGCGGTTTTGGAAACGGTCATCGCCTCGTGCTCGTAATCCCGCTAAGTTCGGGACGGGTCGTTCCCCACGCTTGATGTTATATTTGATAATTGTTATGGACCATATCAAATATCGCCAACGTTTTTCAATGGCTGTGAGCGGACCGTCCACCACAATCGGGAGGACCGGTCCTTATCTTTAGGGGGAGCGTCCGGTCTTGAATACCACCATCATGCTGTTCCTGGTGCAGGACGGCATCACCAATGGCGCGATCTATGCGCTGCTCGGCCTGGCGCTGGTGCTGGTGTTCGCCGTCACCCGCGTCATCCTCATTCCCCAGGGCGAATTCGTCACCTATGGCGCGCTGACCTATGCCTCGCTGGCGGCGGGCCAGATGCCGGGCACGGCAAAGCTCGCACTGGCGCTGGGCATCGGCGCCTTCGCCTTCGATCTCTTCGTCGCGCGCAAGGCGCTGCATGGGCGGCTGGTCCTGCGCAGCATCCTCACCAACATCGTGCTGCCGGCCATCGTGCTGGCGCTGACCCTGTACTTCGCCGCTCAGAAGCCGCCGGTCGCGATCTGCATCGCGCTGTCGCTGGTGATCGTCGCGATGATCGGCCTGTACCTCTACCGGATCGCATTCCAGCCGCTGGCGCACACCTCCGTGCTGGTGCTGCTGATCGCATCAGTCGGCGTGCATCTCGCGATGCAGGGGCTGGGCTTGCTGTTCTTCGGCGCCGAAGGCCAGCGCGGGCCGGCCGTGCTGTCCGGCGCCTTCACCGCCGGCGCGCTGCGCTTCACCGGCCAGAGCATCACCGTCTACGCCATCACCATCGCCTTCATCGTCGGTCTCTGGCTGTTCTTCGGGCTGACCCTCTACGGCAAGGCGCTGCGCGCGACCGCGGTGAACCGGTTAGGGGCGCGGCTCGCCGGCATCCGCACCACGCTGTCGGGGCAGATCGCCTTCCTGCTGGCGTCCGTGATCGGCGCGCTGTCGGGCATCCTGATCGTGCCGATCACGACGCTCTATTATGACTCCGGCTTCCTGATCGGCCTGAAGGGCTTTGTCGCCGCGATCATCGGCGGCCTGGTCAGTTACCCCCTCACCGCCGTCGCGGCGCTGGTCGTCGGCATCGTCGAGGCGTTCTCGTCCTTCTATGCCTCCAACTACAAGGAGGTGATCGTTTTCATGCTGCTGATCCCCGTGCTGCTGCTGCGCTCGCTCGCCGCGCCCGCGGTCGAGGAAGAGAAGGACTGACGCGCGATGCAGAGCCGGCTTCCCATCCTCGTCTTCGCGCTTGTCATGGCGGCGATCCCGTTCGTTCCCGGGATGCCGCCGTTCTGGATCGTGCTGCTCGACAATATCGGCCTTGCCGCGCTCGTCGCGATGGGCCTCGTGCTACTCACCGGCGTCGGCGGCCTGACTTCTTTCGGTCAGGCAGCTTTCGTCGGTTTCGGCGCCTACACCACCGCGGTGCTGTCGACGGCCTACGGCCTGTCGCCCTGGCTGACCCTGCCGCTGTCGCTCGTCGTCAGCGGATCGCTGGCAGTGCTGCTCGGGCTGATCACCGTCCGCCTCTCCGGCCATTATCTGCCGCTCGGCACGCTCGCCTGGGGGCTGGGCCTGTTCTATCTCTTCAGCAAGCTGGAGTTTCTGGGCCGCAACGACGGCATCTCGGCGATCCCGCCGCTGTCGATCGGCGCCTTCAAGATGCTCTCGCCCGGCTCGATCTATTACGCGATCTGGGTCGCCGTCATCGTCTCGGCCCTGCTGACGATAAACCTGCTGGACTCCCGCACCGGCCGCGCCATCCGCGCACTCAGGCGCGGCCATGTCGCGGCGGAAGCCTTCGGCGTGCACACGCCGCGCGCCAAGCTGCTGGTCTTCATTCATGCCGCGGTGCTCGCCGGCCTCTCCGGCTGGCTCTACGCGCATCTCCAGCGCGCGGTGAACCCGACGCCGTTCGGCGCGCAGGCCGGCATCGAATATCTCTTCATCGCGGTGGTCGGCGGCGCCGGCTATGTCTGGGGCGGCGTGCTGGGCGCGGCGATCGTGGTGGTGCTGAAAGAGGTGCTGCAAAGCTATCTGCCGCTGATCCTGCCCGGCTCCGGCCAGGTCGAGACCATCGTTTTCGGCATCATGCTGGTGGCGCTGCTGCAACTCGCGCCCGGCGGCCTCTGGCCCTGGCTGATGTCGTTCCTGCCCGAGCGCACCAGTGGCAGAAAGCCCGATACCTCGCTGAAGCTGGAGCATCGCCCCCGCGCGCCCGGCGAGTCCAGCATCCTGCTCCAGGTCGACAAGGCGCGAAAGCAGTTCGGCGGCGTGGTCGCGGTCAACAACGTCTCCTTCGACGTCCAGGCCCGCGAAATCGTCGCGCTGATCGGACCGAACGGCGCCGGCAAGAGCACGACGTTCAACCTGATCACCGGCGTGCTGTCGGCGACCGCAGGCTCGATCTCGGTGCTCGGCAAGAAGGTCGACAAGGCGCCGCCGCAGGAGATCGTCAAGCTCGGCATCAGCAGGACCTTCCAGCACGTCAAGCTAGTGCCTGACATGACCGTGCTGGAGAACGTCGCGATCGGCGCCCATCTGCGCGGCCATTCCGGGCCGATCGCCTCGATGCTGCGGCTCGACCGCGCCGATGAGGCCAAGCTGCTCGCGGAAGCCGCGCGCCAGATCGAGCGCGTCGGCCTTGCCGAGCAGATGCATCAGCTCGCAGGCTCGTTGTCGCTCGGCCAGCAGCGCATCGTCGAGATCGCCCGCGCGCTCTGCGTGGACCCGATGCTGCTGCTGCTCGACGAGCCGGCCGCCGGCTTGCGCCACATGGAGAAGCAGCGGCTCGCGACGCTGCTGCGCGAGCTGCGCGACGGCGGCATGAGCGTGCTCCTGGTCGAGCACGACATGGGCTTCGTGATGAACCTCGCCGACCGCATCGTGGTGCTCGATTTCGGCACCAAGATCGCGGAAGGCACCCCCGCCACGATCAAGACCAATCCCGAAGTGATCAAGGCCTATCTCGGAGTGGCGGCATGAGCACGCTGTTGTCCGTCACCGACGCGCACGTTGCTTACGGCAAGGTCGAGGCCGTCCGTTCAGTCTCGCTCGAGGTCGGCACCAATGAGATCGTCACCATCGTCGGCGCCAACGGTGCCGGCAAGACTACGCTGCTCTCGGCCATCATGGGCATTTTGCCGCTGAAGGGCCGCGTCGCCTTTGCCGGCCAGGATCTCGCCCGGCTCGACATCGAGGATCGCGTCGCGATGGGGCTCGGCCTCGTTCCCGAGCACCGCGAATTGTTCGTGACCATGAATGTCGAGGACAATCTCGAACTCGGCGCCTTCCGCATCGAGCGAAGCCGAGCGAAGTCCTCGATCGAGCGGGTCTATACCCTGTTTCCGCGGCTGAAGGAACGGCGCAAGCAGCTCGCCGGCACGCTCTCCGGCGGCGAGCAGCAGATGCTCGCGATGGGCCGTGCGCTGATGGGCGAGCCGAAACTGCTGATGCTGGACGAGCCGAGCCTGGGCCTTGCCCCGATCATCGTCGCCGACATCTTCCGCATCGTCACCGAGCTGCGCGCCAGCGGCGTCTCCGTCCTGCTGGTCGAGCAAAACGCGCAGGCCGCGCTGAAAATCGCGGACCACGCCTATGTCATGGAGCTCGGCGAGTTCATGCTCAGCGGCAAGGCCAGCGACATCGCCGCGAACGAGCGCGTGGCGGCGAGCTATCTCGGCTTCCAGCATGAAGGTGAGAGTGCGATCTGATTTTGTAGTGAGCCCCTCTTCCCTTCTCCCCTTGTGGGAGAAGGTGGCGCGAAGCGCCGGATGAGGGGTCCTCTCGAATCGTGAAACCGCCCGTTAGGAGAGAGACCCCTCACCCGTCTCGCCGCTTTGCGGCGAGCCACCCTCTCCCACAAGGGGAGAGGGTGCACTGTGCTCGTGGCTAACGCTTTTACTTGAGGATCAAAGGTTAGCCCGCCTTCTCCTTCAACTCCGCGACCTCCGCTTCCAGCTCCGCGATCCTCGCATCCCTTGCCGCCAGTGCCGCGGCAACATCGCCCGCGTCGAACTTCTGCGGGATGTGCTGCGGGCAGTTGGTGTCCCACGCCGCGATCTTGAACAGGATCACCTGCTCCGGCCGCGCGCGGTAGCCCTTCGGCATCAGCGACGTGGTCAGCGCCTCGTCGTCCTCGACGACGCGCGCCTCGCCCCAGATCTTCACCCGGCGGCGATGGGCGTAGTCCATCACGAAGATGTAGGCCTTGGGATTCTCCGAGAGATTGCCCTGGGTGATGAACTGCTGGTTGCCGGCATAGTCGGTGAAGGCGAGCGTCTGCTTATCCAGCACCTTGAGAAATCCCTTCGGGCCGCCGCGGTGTTGGATATAGGGCTGGCCGTCCGCCGAAGCAGTGGCGAAATAGAAGCTGTTGGCATCAGCCAGGAAGGCGGCGAGGTTGTCGTCGACCTCGGTGCGCCAGCCGCGCTGCTCGCTACGCGCATAGGCCTCGCGCGAGCCCTTCCGCGCCTGGATCGCCTTCACCGCCGGCGAGAACGCGACGTCGCTGGCATAGGGCTGGGCTGCTGTCGTCATCGGAACGTCTCCTGGAATTCCGGCGCATGCTTGCGTCTTTCGCCAGTTAACATGGACTTGCCCGCCGCCAGAACAATCTGGCCGCTTGACACTTCATCATTGCAATATATGCAATAATGCCATGGACCGGCTCGAAGCCATGAACGTCTTCGTCACCGTCGCCGATTTGCGCGGCTTTGCGCCGGCGGCGCGCAAGCTGCGCCTGTCGCCCTCGGCGGTGACGCGGTTGATCGCGGCGCTGGAAGAGCATCTCGGCGCGCGACTGTTGCAGCGCACCACGCGACAGGTGACGCTGACCGATGTCGGCACGCGCTATCTCGAACGCGCCCGCCGCATCCTCGCCGACGTCGAGGAGGCCGACGGCTCGGCGCGGCAGGAGCGCAACCGGCCGAGCGGTCGCCTCGTGGTGTCGGCGCCGGTCGGCTTCGGCCGGCTCCATGTCGGGCCGGTCATGACCGCTTACCTCAAGCGCTATCCCGAGGTCGCCGCCGAATTGCGGCTGTCCGACCATCTCGTCAATCTCGTGGAGGACGCGGTCGACGCCGCCGTCCGCATCGGCCATCTCGCCGATTCCTCCCTGGTCGCGCGCCAGGTCGGCGAGATGCGGCGGATCGTGGTGGCCGCGCCGGACTATTTGAAGCGCCGTGGCGAGCCGAAGACGCCGGAAGCGCTCGCCGCACACCAGACCATCCAGTTCGGCCCCGCATCCGAATGGCGCTTCTTGCGCGACGGCCGCGACATCGAGGTGACGCCAGCGCCACGCTTCATCAGCAACAGCGCCGACGCGGCGCTGCAATATGCCGAGGCCGGCGGCGGCGTGACGCGGGTGCTAGCCTATCAGGCCGCCGAAGGGCTGAAGCGCGGGCGCTTGAAGATCGTGCTCGCGGCATACGAGCAGCCGGCGCTGCCGATCCACATCGTCTACCCGACCTCGCGCCTGCTCTCGGCCAAGGTGCGCGCGTTCGTCGATCTCGTGGTGGAGACGGCGGAATGGAGGTTTGGCTAGGCGCGTGTCCCGGACGCGGAGCGGCGCAGAGCTGGGACCCAGCAGATGGATGGGCTTCGGCTCAGCAGCGCATCGCCGAAGAGGGCGCTGCGCTGCGTCCGGGGCATGAGAGAACTACTTCTTCGGCACGACGCGAAACGTGCCGCTGGCGCGCGCGATCACGGCATCATCGGCCTTCACCAGGCATTGCGCGAAGCAGATCGTAGAGCCGGTCTTGATCGCCTCGCCCTCGACCGCGAGCCATTGGCCGATCTCGGCAGCGCCGACATAGTCGACCGACAGCGAGATCGTGACGAACGACGTCGTCCAGCCCGTCGCCTGGGCGCAGCTATAGCCCATGGCGGCATCGGCCAGCGCCGCTATCAGCCCGCCATGGATCAGCCCGCGTGCATTGGTGTGCGGCTGCGCCAGGCGCAGTCCCACGGTGACGCCCTTCTCGGTCTTCTTCGAATAGAGCGGCTCCCAGGGATCGGTGAGCGGGGCCTTGCGGAAATGCGGCTCGAAGCCGGCGGGGATGTCGGTGGCGGTCATGGCTGTCTCGCATCGTTGATTGCTGCTATTGAACGCGATGTGGATGACAGTTTCACCGCCTACAAAGTTTTAAACGGGATTTGCCGAGGTGTTTGAAACGGCCTCGCCGTCGCCCCAACTACACTGTCATCACCCGCGAAGGCGGGTGATCCAGTATTCCAGAGGCGGTTGTGATTAAACCGAGAGGCCGCGGCGTACTGGATGCCCCCGCCTGCGCGGGGCATGGCACCTGTGGTCAAAACGGCAGTGCCGTAGGGTGGGCAAAGGCGCGCAGCGCCGTGCCCACCATCTCTCCACGATTCAGGCCGGAGTGGTGGGCACGCTTGCGCTTTGCCCACCCTACGGCACCGATGTCTTCCTCTTAAAACGGCAGCCCGACGTAATTCTCCGACAGCGAGGTCATCGCGGCCTGCGACTGCGTCACGTAATCGAGTTCGGCGAGCTGGATGCGGGCGCCGATGGTGCCGGTGTCGGGGAATTTGTGCAGCATCGAGGTCATCCACCAGGAGAAGCGCACGGCTTTCCAGACCCGTGCCAGCGCCTTGGCGGAATAGGCGTCGATGCCGGCGCTGGATTTCTCGTCGTAGAACTCGCGCAGCGCGCTCGACAGATAATGCGCGTCGGACGCGGCGAGGTTCAGCCCCTTGGCGCCGGTCGGCGGCACGATGTGCGCGGCATCGCCGCACAAGAACATCCGGCCGAAGCGCATCGGCTCGGCGACGAAGCTGCGTAAGGGTGCGATGCTCTTCTCGATCGACGGTCCCGTGACGAGGCTGGCGGCCGCCTCCTGGTCGAGCCGGCGCTTCAATTCGTCCCAGAAGCGGTCGTCCGGCCATTGGTCGACATGATCGTCGAGCGCGCACTGCACATAGTAGCGGCTTCGTTTGGTCGAGCGCATGGTGCAGAGCGCAAAGCCGCGCGCGTGGTTGGTGTAGATCAGCTCGTGGCTGACTGGCGGCGTGTCCGAGAGGATGCCGAGCCAGCCGAACGGATAGACCCGCTCGAACTCCTCGATCGCCGAGGCCGGGACGCTGGCGCGGCTGACGCCGTGGAAACCGTCGCAGCCGGCGATGAAGTCGCAATCGATCGTGTGGGTGACGCCGTCCTTGACGTAAGTTACGCGCGGGTGACTGCGGTCGAAATCATACGGCTGCACGTCCTTGGCCTCGTAGACCGAAACGAGACCTGCGGCCTTGCGCGCATTCATCAGGTCGAGCGTGACCTCGGTCTGGCCGTAGATCATCACCGTCTTGCCGGTCGCGCCCTTCATGTCGATGCGGTGACGCTGGCCGGAGAAGGCAAGCTCGATACCTTCATGCACCAGGCCTTCGGCATGGGCCCGCGCGCCGGCGCCGATCTGGTCGAGCAGCGCGACGGTCCCCTCCTCCAGCAAGCCGGCGCGGATGCGGCCGAGCACATAGTCCGGGCTCTGCCGCTCCAGAATGACATTGTCGATGCCATAAGTGTGCAGCAGTTGCCCAAGCAACAATCCGGCCGGCCCGGCCCCGATGATTGCGACTTTTGTCCGCAATACTTGCTCCTTCCGATGCTGTAGGCTTTCGTCGCGGCCTGCTTGTCGCGCCGGCCCGCAGACGATAATTATATCATATAATTGTTGGGCAAAAGGGAGCGCTCGTCGCCCAAGCAGCGACAAATCCATGCAACATGGCTGACGTAGATGACGCGACAGGGTGCGCGCCAGTTCCGGCTTGAACACGCCGGCCAATTAGATAACATGTTAATTAACGAGACCGGGCCATCGAAGCCCGTCGTCGAAAACAGGGAGAGACGCGTGATGAGGAAAGTCTGTCTGGCGTTGCTGCTGGCAGCAAGCGTGACGCCTGCGTTCGCGCAGGACAAGACCTTCGATTTGAAGATCTCGCACTGGGTGCCGGCCTCGCATCCCCTGCAGAAATCGCTGGAAGACTGGGCGGCCGCGGTCGAGAAGGATTCCGGCGGCACCATCAAGGGCAAGGTGTTTCCGGCCCAGCAGCTCGGCAAGGCCTTCGATCATTACGACATGGCCCGCGACGGCATCGCCGACGTCACCTACGTCAATCCCGGTTACCAGCCCGGCCGCTTCCCGATCATCGGCGCCGGCGAATTGCCGTTCCTGATCTCGGACGCCAAGGGCGGCTCGATGGGGCTGGATGCCTGGTACCGCAAATATGCCGAGAAGGAGATGAAGGACGTCAAGTACTGCCTCGCCTTCGTCCACTCGCCCTCCTCCTTCCACTCCCGTACCAAGAAGATCGTGGCTCCCGAGGACGTGAAGGGCCTGAAGATCCGTCCCGCCCACGCCACCATGGCGAATTTCGTCACCTCGCTCGGCGGCACCAACGTGCAGTCCTCCGCGCCCGAAGTGCGCGACATCATCGAGCGCGGCGTCGCCGACGGCGTCACCTTCCCCTGGGGCTCCCTGGTGCTGTTCGGTATCGACAAGGTGACCAAATACGACATGGAGGCGCCGCTCTACACCACGACCTTCGTGTTCGTGATCAACAAGGACAAGTACAATGCAATGTCCGACAAGCAGAAGGCCGCGATCGACAAGAATTGCACGGTCGAGATGGCCGGCGCGGTCGGCGAGCACTGGGGCAAGTTCGAGGATGCCGGCATCGACAAGGTGAAGGCGGAATCGAGCCACGAGGTCTACAAGCTGACGGCCGAGCAGACCGCGGCCTGGAAGAAGGCCGCCGAGCCGCTGGTCAAGACCTGGAGCGACGGCGCCAAGAAGGCCGGCGCCGATCCGGATGCGGCGCTCGCGGATCTCAAGGCATCGCTGAAGAAGTACAACGCGCTGGCGGAGTAGTGCTGCGCGGCGCGCTCTATCCCGCCCCCTCTCCCCGTTCGTACGGGGGCGCGACGAGCTTCGCTCGCGCTGAGAGGGTTGGGGTGAGGGGCTGCTTCCGCACAGTTACTGACAGATGGACTCGCGGAGAGTCCCCCTCACCCGCCGCGCTTCGGACGATGCTTCGCATCGCTCGGCGCGCGTCGGCCTCTCCCCGCACGCGGGGAGAGGCGTAAAGCCGCCGCCGGAGCCGAGAGCGAGAATGACATTTCGTAGGACACCCCCATGAAGCGCGCCTGGATGGACCGCTTTATCGACACGATCGAATGGATCGCGGCCGGCTTCGTCGGCCTCGTCGCGCTCGACATTTTCCTATCGGTGCTGCTGCGTAACACGCTGAACTATTCGATCCCCGACAGTTTTGACATCGGCCGCATGCTGCTCGGCATCCTCATCTTCTGGGGCATCGCGGCGACGTCTTATCGCGGCACCCACATCACGGTCGACCTCGTCTGGGGCAATGTCGGGCCGCGCTATCAGCGCTGGATCGACGTGTTCGCAACGCTGGTGCTGCTGTTCGTCGTGACCGTTCAGACCTGGACGCTGTTCGACAAGGTGCGCGGCACCTACAATGACAACGTCCAAACCTTCGACATGCATATGCCGACCTGGCCGTTCTTCGCGATCGCCTGGATCGGCGACGTCTCCGCCGTGCTGCTGATCGCGATCCGCACCTACCGGCTGATCTTCCATCCCGAAGAGATGCACGACCCCAAGCTGAAGGCGACGGAGTAATCATGAGCACCGATGCCGTCGCCGTAATCGGCTTCGTTTCCCTGTTTGTGCTGATGCTGCTGCGCGTGCCTGTCGGCATGGCCATGGGCCTCGTCGGCGTGTCCGGCTTCTCCTATCTGGTCGGCGCGACGCCGGCGCTGAAGCTGGTCGGCCAGACCTCGATGCGCACGGTCACTGACTACACCTTCGGCGTCATTCCGATGTTCCTGCTGATGGGCTCGTTCGTCAGCAATTCCGGCATGAGCCGCGAGCTGTTCCGCGCCGCCAACGGCTTTGTCGGCCACCTGCGCGGCGGGCTCGGCATCGCCACCGTCGGTGCCTGCGGCGGCTTTGCCGCGATCTGTGGCTCCTCGGTCGCGACCGCCGCCACCTTCTCCGCCGTCGCCTATCCCGAGATGCGCCGCTTCGGCTATCCGCAATCGTTTGCCACCGGCGTGATCGCGGCAGGCGGCACGCTGGGCGCGATGCTGCCGCCCTCCACCGTGCTCGCGGTCTACGGCATCATCACCGAGCAGGATATCGGAAAACTCTTCATCGCCGGCATCATCCCGGGCCTCTTGGCGATGACCATGTACATGATCACGATTGGCCTGATCGGTTATTTCCGGCCCGACTTCCTGCCCAAGGGCAAGGTGCTGTCGTGGCGCGAGCGCTTTGCCGGATTGAAGGACATCTGGGCGCCGGTGCTGCTGTTCGTGTTCGTCATCGGCGGCCTCTACGGCCTGCCGTTCCTGCCGCGCTTCACGCCGACGGAAGCCGGCGGCGTCGGCGCCACCGGCGCCTTCATCATCGGCGTGCTGACCGGCCGGCTCGACCGCGAGAAGGTGCTGGCCTCGCTGCTGCAGGCGACGCGCACCGCGGCCGCGGTGTTCACCGTGCTGATCGGCGCGCTGATCTTCGGTTACTTCCTGACGGTGACGCAGACGCCGCAGAAGGTCACGGAATTCCTCACCGGCCTCGGCCTCGGTCCCTACGGCGTGCTGGCGCTGATCATGGTGATGTATCTCGTGCTCGGCTGCCTGATGGATGCCATGGCGATGATCATCCTCACCGTACCGATCATCTTCCCGGTGATCATGCATCTCGGCTTCGACCCGATCTGGTTCGGCGTCATCATCGTCATGACCGTCGAGCTCGGCCTGATCCATCCGCCGGTCGGCATGAATGTCTTCGTCATCAAAAGCGTGGTGAAGGACGTCTCGTTCTCCACCATCTTCAAGGGCGTGATCCCGTTCGTCGCGACGGATCTGGTGCGCCTCGTGATCCTGATCGCCTTCCCGCTGCTGGCGACCTGGCTGCCGACGCGTATGATGGCGCATTAGGCCTGCGTGATAGAGCGGCGAGCAGTCCTCCCCTCTCCCCTTGTGGGAGAGGGTGGCCGCCGCGATAGCGGCGAGACGGGTGAGGGGTCTCTCTCCACACGCACATTTGCGTTTGCGGAGGCAACCCCTCATCCGGCGCCATAGCCGATGCGAAGCATCGGCGTTCTCAAGAACGGCGGCCGAAGGCCGCCTATGCCACCTTCTCCCGCAAGGGGAGAAGGAAGAGCTGCGGCGCTAATGGGTACATGAGAGGTGATCAATGACCACACCGAGGCTCGACACAAAATACGCTTTCACCATCACCGCTCGTATCGGCGACGTCGTCACCGCGGGCGAGACCGGAATCGGCGTGCGCCGCATCATTCCGATCATCGGCGGCGAGGTGACGGGCGCAATCACAGGCAAGGTGCTGCCGTTCGGCGCCGACTTCCAGACCATCCGCCCCAACGAGCTGATCGATCTCGAAGCCAGATACGCCTTCGAGACCGACGACGGCGCGACCGTCTATGTCGAGAACAAGGGCATGCGCTTCGGCCCGGTGGAGCTGCTGCAAAAGCTCAAGCGCGGCGAGCCGGTCGATCCGAAGCTGATCTATTTCCGCACCGTGCCGCGGTTCGAGACCGGGCACCAAAAATACCGCTGGCTGATGGAACATATTTTCATCGGGTCAGCTGCGCGGCATGCCGACCGCGTGGTGATCGACGTGCATCAGGTGATGTGATCCTCGCTACCACCTCGTCATTGCGAGCGCAGCGAAGCAATCCAGAATCTTTCCGCGGCGGCAGCCTGGATTGCTTCGTCGCAAGAGCTCCTCGCAATGACGAGGATAGGGCTGCGGCAGCCTATCACAACGGACTCCCTCGCCGGAGCAGGCCCCAAACCGGCCCAATGAGCGCCGGAGTTCATATCGCCCTCCTTGACTCCACCAAAATTCGTTATACAACATAACTATTCTGACAAGGACGCAAATGACACAGGGAAACGCCGAGACCGCTAACGCGGGCGCCTCCGGGCTTTTGAGGATCGAGCGGGCGGAGCGGGTTCTGACCGTGGGTCTGAACCGGCCGGCCAAGCGCAATGCGCTCAATGACGGCATTATCCTGGAAATCGGCGAGTGTTTTGCGAACCTGCCCGAGGATATCGGCGCGGTCGTCATTCACGGCATCGGCGACCATTTCTCCAGCGGTCTCGACCTGTCCGAGCTGACCGAGCATGACGCGACCGGCGGCCTGCTCCATTCCCAGATGTGGCACCGGGTGTTCGACCGCATCCAGTACAGCCGTGTACCCGTGATCGCCGCGCTGAGAGGCGCCGTGATCGGCGGCGGCCTCGAGCTCGCCTGCGCCGCACATATCCGCGTCGCCGAGCCCTCGACCTATTTCGCCCTGCCGGAGGGGCAGCGCGGCATCTTCGTCGGCGGCGGCGGCTCAGTGCGGCTGCCGCGGCTGATCGGCGTCGCCCGGATGATGGACATGATGCTGACCGGCCGGGTCTATTCCGCGACCGAAGGCGCCTCCTACGGCTTCGCGCAATATCTGACGGAAGCCGGCAACGGGCTCGGCAAGGCGCTGGAGCTTGCGACCAAGGTCGCCTCCAACGCGCCGCTGACGAACTTTGCTGTGCTCCAGGCGTTGCCGATGATCGCGGAGGCCAATCCGCAGACCGGCCTCCTCATGGAATCACTGATGGCGACCGTCGCGCAGAGCGATAAAGAGGCAAAGCGCAGGATCCGCGAATTCCTCGAACACAAGACCGCAAAGGTGAAGCCGAAGTCATGAGCGCGCAGCCGTCCTCTTCCAGCATGGAGCGCGGCGCGAGCACTTTTCCGCTGCGGCCCATCTCGTTCGGCGATCCCGTCGTCAACATCGAGCGCCGCGACGACGGCACGATTTACCTCAGGCCCAAGCAGCCGCTCGGCGACTATCCCGTCCGCATCACCGACCGCCTGCATCATTGGGCGACAACGACACCGGATCGCGTCTTCATGGCCGAGCGCGACGGCGGCCGCGGGTGGCGCAAGATCACCTATGCCGAGCTGCTCACCGCGAGCCGGCACATCGCATCAAGCCTGATCGCGCGCGGCCTGTCGGCTGAGCGGCCGGTCGTCATTCTCTCCGGCAATTCGATCGACCACGCCCTGCTTGCGTTCGGCGCGCTCTATGCCGGCATTCCGTTCTGCCCGGTGTCGCCGGCCTATTCGCTGGTGTCGAAGGATTACGGCAAGCTCTCCTATCTGATGAAGCTGCTGACGCCCGGCCTCGTCTTCGCCGAAGACGCCGACAGATTCGCCGATGCGCTCGCCGCAAACGTCTCACTCGGCACCGAGATCGCCACGTCCTATGGCAAGGTGCCGGGCCGCGACGTCACCCTGCTCGCCGATCTCATGGCGACGCCGATCCGCGACGATCTCGACGAGGTCCACGGCAAGATCGGCCCCGACACGATCGCAAAGTTCCTGCTGACGTCGGGCTCGACCGGCAATCCCAAGGCCGTCATCAACACCCAGCGCATGATCTGCGCCAACCAGGTGATGCTGCGCGAGACGCTCGCCTTCCTCAAGGACGAGCCGCCCGTCATCATCGACTGGCTGCCCTGGAATCACACTTTTGGCGGCAACCACAATATCGGGCTGACGCTGTACAATGGCGGCTCGATGTATCTGGACGCCGGCAAGCCGGTGCCCGGCGGCATCGAAGAGACGGTGCGCAATCTCCAGGAGATTTCGCCGACGGTCTATTTCAACGTGCCCAAGGGCTATGAGTCGCTGCTGCCGTATTTGCGCGACGATCAGGGCCTGCGCGCAAAGTTCTTCGACCGGCTGCATGCGATGTTCTTCTCGGGCGCGGCGCTGTCGCCGTTCGTCTGGAACAGCCTCGACGAGCTCGCGGTGAAGGAGAAGGGCTATCGCGTGCCGATGCTGACGGGCCTCGGCGCGACCGAGACCGCGCCGTTCTTCATGTCGGTCAATCCGCGCACCAGCCGCTCGGGCCATGTCGGCCTGCCCGTCTCCGGCAACGAGGCCAAGCTGGTGCCGAACAACGGCAAGCTCGAGGTCCGCGCCAAGGGGCCGAACGTGATGCCCGGCTACTGGCGCCAGCCCGACATCAGCGCAAAGTCCTTCGACGAGGAAGGCTTTTACAAGATGGGCGACGCGCTCAAGCCCGCCGATCCCGACGATCTCAATGCCGGCTTTGATTTCGACGGGCGCGTCAGCGAGGATTTCAAGCTCGCGAGCGGCACCTGGGTCAGCGTCGGCCCCTTGCGCGCGCGTCTCACTGCTGCCTGCGCGCCGCTGGTGCGCGACGTCGTCATCGCCGGCATCAACCGTGACGAGGTCTCCGCACTCGTGGTGCTCGATCTCGACGGTTGCCGCCTGATCAACCCGACGCTGCCGGCCGACGATCTCGTCGTCGCGACGCGCGACCGGCTCGTGCGCGAAGCATTCCGCGAACGCCTGACCGGTTTCCTCAGCTCAGCTACCGGCTCCTCGACGCGGATCACGCGCGCGATCCTGATGGACACGCCGCTGTCGATCGACAAGGGCGAGGTCACCGACAAGGGCTCGATCAACCAGCGCGCGGTGCTGGAACATCGCAACCTCCTGATCGAGGAGCTCTACGCTGCCAATCCGTCGGACCGTGTGATATCGGTCGGGTAACATGTCAATTGGAATGAACCAGCCGGCTCTTCCTTCACCTCTCCCCGCTTGCGGGGAGAGGTCGAATTTGCGCACTGCGCATATTCGGGTGAGGGGGACTCTCCGCGAGTCTCACTCTCACCTCCTCCGCGGAGAGTCCCCCTCACCCCAACCCTCTCCCCGCAAGCGGGGCGAGGGAGCGCATCGAGCGCTTGGATACGATCGCGTCTGAATTAGAATCGCCAAAGGAGAACGCCATGTTGTTGAAGGATCAGGCAGTCATCGTCACCGGCGGCGCATCGGGGCTGGGCGCTGCGACCGCGCGAAAACTGGCGGCGCAGGGCGCCAAGGTCGCGGTGTGCGACCTCAACGCCAAGCTTGCCGAAACCGTTGCCGCCGAGATCAAGGGCGTGGCCGTGACCTGCGACGTCTCCGATGCCGCTTCCGCTGAAGCCGCGATCGCGCAGGCGGCCAAGGCCCACGGCCCGGCGCGCGTGCTGGTGAATTGCGCCGGCATCGGCGTTGCAAAACGCGTCGTCGGCCGCGACGGGCCGATGGCGCTCGCCGATTTCGACAAGGTGATCAAGGTCAATCTGATCGGCACCTTCAACATGCTGCGCCTTGCCGCAGCCGAGATGTCCAAGCTGGAGCCGCAGGCGACCGGCGAGCGCGGCGTCATCATCAACACCGCCTCCGTTGCCGCCTATGACGGCCAGATCGGCCAGTCGGCTTATTCGGCCTCCAAGGGCGGCATCGTCGGCATGACGCTGCCGATCGCGCGCGAGCTCGCGCAATTCGGCGTCCGCGTGCTGACGATCGCGCCGGGCCTGTTCCTGACGCCGCTGCTCGCCAACCTGCCGCAGGAAGCGCAGGACTCGCTCGCCGCCGCGATCCCCTTCCCGCGCCGGCTCGGCAATGCCGACGAGTTCGCCGCGCTTGCGCTGCACATGGTCGAGAATGCGTATCTGAACGGCGAAGTGGTGCGCCTCGACGGCTCGCTGCGCATGGCGCCGAAGTAAATCGATGAGCGCTATTGGAGCAGCGATCTCGGCCGCACCTCTCCCATTGGGAGAGGTCGGCGCAGAGCGCCGGGTGAGGGGCCCTGCCCTATCGAGGGACCGTAATCCCTCACCCGAATTGCTCTTGACGATGCTGCGCATCGCAAGGCGCAATTCGACCTCTCCCTCCGGGAGAGGTGTGGCACAGCGCTTATGGATGCATAACGCATGTTCGTGAACCGGCGCGACGTCCAGATCCAGTGGGGTGATTGCGACCCCGCCAACATCGTCTACTACCCGCGCTATTTCGCGATGTTCGACGATTCGACGTCGACCCTGTTCGAGGTCGCCGGATTCTCCAAGCAGGATCTGGTCCGCAAATACGGTCTGGTGGGCATTCCCATGGTCGACACGCGGGCCAAGTTCTACATTCCCTCGACCTATGGCGACTGGATCACCATCGAGACCAAAATCGAGAGCATCAAGCGCTCGAGCTTCGAGGTGAAGCACAACGTCTACAAGGGCGATGCGCTGGCGATCGAGGGATTCGAAACCCGCGTCCTGGTCGGCCGCGATCCCGTTAACCCCGACAAGCTGAAATCGGCACCATTCCCGGCGGAAATGGTAGCCAAGTTCACGGGAAGTTAGAGCCGGAGCTAAATCGCCGCATCACCAAAAGAGGGGGCTGAATTACCCCCCGATTTCTGCTTTCGAAGAAAGACGTAAAGGGAGGAATAGATGAAACGCTTTTACCTGACCGCCGCCATCACCGCGGCCGCGCTGGCGCTGCCGGCCCTGCCCGCGCTGGCCCAGACCAACGAAATCACCATCGGCATCACCACCACCACGACCGGCCCGGGCGCAGCGCTCGGCATTCCCGAGCGCAACGCGCTGGAATTCGTGCCGAAGGAGATCGGCGGCGTACCGCTGAAGGTGATCGTTCTCGACGACGGCGGCGATCCCACCACCGCGACCACCAACGCCCGCCGCTTCGTGACCGAATCCAAGGCCGACATCATCATGGGCTCGGCGCTGACGCCGCCGACCATCGCGGTCTCCAACGTCGCCAACGAAGCCGGCATTCCGCATTTCGGCCTCGCGCCGTTTCCGATCACGCCGGAGCGCATGAAGTGGTCGGTGGCGATGCCGCAGCCGATCCCGATCGTGGGCAAGGTGCTGTACGATCACATGAAGGCCAAGGGCGTGAAGACCCTCGGCTATATCGGCTATTCCGACTCCTATGGCGACCTCTGGTTCAACGACCTCAAGGCGCAGGCCGTGCCGATGGGCATGACCATCGTCGACGAGGAGCGCTTCGCCCGTCCCGATACCTCGGTGACCGGACAGGTGCTGAAGCTCGTCGCCGCCAATCCCGACGCGATCCTGATCGGCGCCTCCGGCACCGCGGCCGCGCTGCCGCAGACCGAGTTGCGCGAGCGCGGCTATCAGGGCCTGATCTACCAGACCCATGGCGCGGCCAGCATGGACTTCATCCGCATCGCCGGCAAAGCGGCCGAGGGCGTGCTGATGGCCTCGGGCCCGGTGATGGACCCCGAGGATCAGCCGGACACCGCGCTGACCAAGAAGCCGGGCCTCGCACTCAACTCGGCCTATGAAGCCAAGTACGGTCCGAACAGCCGCAGCCAGTTCGCCGGCCATTCCTACGATGCGTTCGAGCTCCTCAAGCGCATCATTCCGGCGGCATTGAAGATCGCCAAGCCCGGCACGCCGGAATTCCGCGAAGCGATCCGCCAGGCCCTGCTGTCTGAGAAGGAATTGGCGGCAAGCCAGGGCGTCTACAATTTCACCGAAAAGGACCGCTACGGCCTCGACGACCGCTCGCGCATCCTGCTCACGGTGAAGAACGGCAAGTACTCGCTGGTGAAGTAGGCGCCGCGATAGTTCGCAACGAGAAGAGCCGGCCCGATGGGCCGGCTCTTTTGTTTTGCGGTTAGACACGAGCTGCGGCTACGGGCGTTGGTGCGCCCCCTCTCCCGCTTGCGGGAGAGGGTTGGGGTGAGGGTTGCCTCCGCATAATGACTATCTGAGGCCTACGGAAAGTCCCCCAGCGGAGAGAACCCTCACCCGGCGCTGCGCGCCGACCTCTCCCGCAAGCGGGAGAGGTTACAGCGATCGGGCGGATACACCGCGGGCCTCAAGCCGCCTGTCGCAACGGGGTCCAGGCGAACTCCGGATAATATGTATCCATCATGCGATCGACATAGGCGGTGAGGTTCGGAAATCCCTCGGCGCGCTGGCGCAAGGCCGATTCGAAGAACGGCGTCAGGATGCCGGAGAGTGCGCCGAAGGCGGTGGCATCGACGCCGCAGGGCTTGTTGCCCATCAGATACGACTTGTCGCCGAGCTGCACCGAGAGCGCGAACAGCGAGCGCACGGCGAGATCGACATCGTCGTCGGGCGCGTGGCGGCCGAGACCGGAGAGCAGATAATTCTCGGCGACGCGGAATTGCGCGTCCTCGCGCAGCTTCTCACGATTGTGCTCGGGTGCGCCGTCGAAGAAATGCGACGGCCCCTTGGCGAAATTGACCGGATCGACCCAGCGCGCTCCGACCAGCGCCCAATAGACGTGATGCTCGATCATGCGCTCGAACGCCCAGGCCTGCGCACGTTCCTGCAACGAAAGCCCGGCGTCGAAATCGAAGCCGTAGCGCCGCTCGATATGGGCGCGGATGAAGGTGGAATCGGCCACCGCCTCGCCGCCGTCGTCGATGAAGGGCAGCTGCCCCTTGGGCGAAGCTGGCGGCATCGCGCGTTCCTTCCGGTAGGGCAGCCCCGCCATCTTGAGCTGCACCTCCGTCTTGGTGACGAAAGGGCTGATTTCCGGCAGGCCGAAGCCGGTGCCAAAACCGTAAAGCGTGATCATGAAACCTCTCCTGAACCTGCCGAACGTGAACGGAACCTACCTGCCGGCTGCTGCCACCATGATGGCAGCAGCCGTGATATCTTCTGCGAAACGGGCCCCCTGCCAGGCCCGGCTCATGATGTGGCGGGCGAGCGCGTCCGCAGCCTGGATCAGCGCGCGTGCCACCACGCTTGCGAACGCAAATCGGAGATCGACGGCCATGAGATCGAGCGAAACGAGACGGCTAAACACCCGGGCCTGCCACATCTGGGCGCGCCACAGCGGGCCGGCGGGGCCGAAATGGGTTGGAACGATCATGGACAAATCCTCTTCAGTCGACGTGTTGTCCCGGTATAGAACTCCCCTGCTGCCAACATCCTGTCAGCAGCCGCGCGTCGCCTTTTGAAAAGACCACGAACAAGAGACCCGTCATGAGACGCGCCGACAGGCTGTTTCAGATCATCCAGGTGCTGAGGCGTACGCGTAAACCGCTGACGGCGGACGCGATCGCGGCCGAGCTCGAGACGTCGAAGCGCACCATCTATCGCGACATCGCAACGCTGATCGGCCAGCGCGTGCCGATCCGCGGCGAAGCCGGCATGGGCTACATCCTGGAGAAGGGTTTCGACCTGCCGCCGCTGATGCTGACGCCCGACGAAATCGAGGCGGCGGTGCTCGGCGCGCAATGGGTCGCGGGCCACGCCGACTCCGCGCTGGCGCGCGCCGCTGAGGATTTGATGGCCAAGATCGCCGACACCGTCCCCGAGCGCCTGCGTCCCTTCGTGCTGGAGCCGGCGAGCCGCGCGCGGCCGAGCTGGAACAGGGAGCCGGACCGCCTGGACATGGCGCGCACGCGCACCCAGATCCACGAAGGCAAGAAGATCATGCTGCGCTATCGTGATGAGCAGGGCCGCGCCAGCGAGCGCATGATCTGGCCGATTTCGGTCGGCTATCTCGAAGCCGTGCGCCTGCTCGCGGCCTGGTGCGAGCTGCGCAGCGACTTCCGCAGCTTCCGCACCGACCGCGTGGTCGAGGCAACCTATCTCGACGAAAAATATCCGGAGCGGCGCGACGTGCTGCGCGCAAGATGGCGGCAGAGCCTGGTCTGGGGTCCGCCAAAGGACACGTGACGACGATGGAACAGACCTCGCCGCTCGATCTGTCGAGCTGTTGCCAGAGTTGCGGTGCCTGCTGCGGCTATTCGGCGAACTGGCCGCGCTTCTCGATCGAGAGCGACGACGAGCTTGCAGCGATCCCGGAGGCGCTGGTCAACGCGCGTCAATCCGGCATGCGCTGCGAGGGCGATCGCTGCTCGGCGTTAAAGGGAGAGATCGGCAAGGCGACGGCGTGCGGCATCTATGCCGCGCGGCCGGAGGTGTGCCGCACCTGCATGCCCGGTGACGCCGAATGCGCGATGGCGCGGCGGAAGTTCGGGCTTGCGGTGATAGAGGCCGCTTAGGCCGGAACGGCTTCGCTGATCTCGTCGTCGAGTTCGTCCTCGAGCGGTGCCAGCACCGACAGCGGCTTGGTCGACAGCGTGATCGGCTTGCGCCCGCCCGACAGCGACGGCGAGGATTTCGCTGCGCCTTCGCGCGACAGCGCGTAGAGCGTCGAACCGACGCGGCCACCGTTGTCGATCAGGTCGCGCTCGCTGCAGCTGGCGGCGATCGCGACCGCCAGCGAATGCAGATGGCTGCGGCGATAGCAGAACAGCGCCAGCCTGGCGCGTGCGTCAGGGGAAACACTCTCTACCAGCCTCGGCAGGCCACTCGCGCTGGCGCGATACATCTCGCCAAGGAGCTCGTCGCGAACCGGGCAGAAATCGCTTTCAAAGGAATCGCGGCTTGAAAACATTGCAGTTCTCCCTCGTGTGGGGAAGATGCAGCGCAATTCTCTAACGAAAGGTTAACCACGCTGCCCGGTAGTGACCCGGGGTGCTTGCGTCGTGGCCGCGAATCGGAGGCAGAGGAAAAAACGTTTCCGGTGGCCCTCCTTCGAGACGCCCGCCTTTGGCGGGCCCTCAGGATGAGGTCTTGTCCCGCGGCGAGATCCCAGACCCTCATGGTGAGGAGCGCCGCCGCACGGCGCGTCTCGAACCATGCAAGGCCGAGCAGCCGGCCAAACGTGGCTAGCCTCAGTTCGCCGCCATGAAGATGGAGAGGCCGAAGCCGGTAAGGTGATGCAGCGCCTGGTCGACGCCGATCAGGGTCCAGAACCAGGGATGCGCCAGGTCGACACCGAAATTGGCCGAGATGAACCCCTTGGCGCGGTCGATCGTGATGTGGATCGCGAAGTCGATGAACGCCACGAACCAGAATTTCGGCGCCACGATCAGGATCAGCGGCAGCGCAACCGCAAGGTGAACGAGGCAGTGCACCAGAAGCGGCAAGGCCCAGCCGTGCTTCTGGTCCTTGCCATGCGCCATCCAGGCGGTCTGGAGGACGAAATCGGCGATGATGTGCTTGAAGGTGAGCAGCAGCATCCAGCCAATGAGCGCTTCAACCGGAACCGCCGAAGACATGGGTGGAAACGACAAGCCGACGCCCTCATTGAGGTGACAAGAAAAATTGGAGCGTTCAGCGCAACTTCTTCTTGGACCGGTCAAATCGCCGGGACCTCTGATTTATGACATTTCCCGCGGCGGAATGCAGCCGGGGGAACCGGAAAATCGCCAACTGTGGCTAACTGGTGATAGGATGACCAATCGCCGCGGCGGCGTCGAGTAAGGTTACCTTCGGCTCGAAATTTGCATCCCGTGACCTTCGCGCTATCATCGGCGGCAGAGAATATCGTTCTTTTTTCAGGCGTTTACGAATTACAGGGCGACCGCTGCGCTTCCCATGCTACGCGCCGCCAGCCAAAGAATGAGGCCAGAGTGCTGCCATGAGTACTGTAGGCCCCACCGCATCACTACCTGAGCCGCCGCCGCGGCGCCCCAAGGTGATCAAGACCAACCAGCAGCAGGTCTTCCTCTACGTCGTGCTGACCCTTCTGCTGTCGCTCGCCACCGTCTGGGCCGGGCGCACGCTGGTGCACAATTCGGAAACGCTGACATTTGCCGTCGGCGGCCCCAACAGCGACGAGGCGCTGTTCGCGGCCAAGCTCGCCACTCTCCTGAAGAACAACGCCTCGCGTTTCCGGATCAAGATCGTCAACAACGCGGACAACGCCAAGGCGATCGCACAGTTCGACCGCAAGCAGGCCGACCTCGCCGTGCTGCGCACGGACGCCAAAGTGCCGCTGCGGGCGCGCACGCTTGCGATCCTCGAGCACGATCTCGTGCTCCTGCTCGGTCCCGGCAACAAGAAGATCAAGTCGCTCGCCGAGCTTAAGAAGAAGAAGGTCGCGGTCGTCGCCGAGAACGAATCTTCGCTCGCCTTCGTCCGCAGTATTCTCGACGTCCCCGACGGTCCCGATGCCGCGAAGATCCAGATGGCACCGCAGGGTGTAGCACTCGACAAGCTGTTTGCGCCGGCGAGCGGCTTCAGTGCGGTGATCGCCATCGTCCACGCCTCCAGGGCGGTGCGGGACAAGTCCTATGAACAGGTTGCCAAGCGCGGCGGCTTCACGCTCAACGCGATCGACGACGCCAAGACGCTGGCGCGCAAACTCCCGGGCATTTCCGACGAGACGCTGACAGCAGGCACGTTGTCGACGTACCCGCAAATTCCCGACGACGATCTCGACACGATTGGGCTCGAATGGCTCCTGGTCGCACAATCCAGGATGTCCCCGACCACCGCAGGCGAGCTCGCGCGCATCGTCTACGAGAACAAATCCGCGCTCGGGCTCGACAACGGCTTTGCCAGCAGGATAGAGCCGGCCTCCGTCGAGAAGGACGCCTTCGTGATGGCGCATCGGGGTGCCGCCGATTACATCAACGACGACACCAAGTCGTTCATGGATAAGTACAGCGACGTGATGTATCTGGGCGCCGCCGCGCTCAGCGTCATCGGCTCGATCTTCGCTGCGATCTACGCCAAGATCACGAGGATCGCGCCGGAGAAGGCCAGCGAGCTCTCCACCGCCATCCTCGACATTGGCGAGCGGATCGAGCACGCCCACTCGCTGGATCAGCTCGAATGTCTCCAGGACGAGCTGGAAGGCATCTTGCGCGGGGCTGTCATTGGACTCAGGGACGGCACGATCAGCACCGACGGGCTCGATACCTTCAAGCTCGGCTATGAGTTCGTCCGCGACGAGATCAGCATGCGCCGCGACTATCTGAAACGTCATGCCAGCGAGAGTGAAAAGGCCGCCCGCGATGCCGGCTCGCCGCAGCAGGACGACAGCAACGTCGTGGTCGTCAAGACCGCCCAGAGCGCCTGATCCGACAGTTTGATGTCCTCAGGTCGGGGCTGCCGGACGTCTTGGCGGTGGATGGACAGTCGGAACCCAGGAACCGTCCCCATCTACAGCCGTTGGCTCACGGATTGCAGCCGGAGAACGCGCCATGCGTACACTCCTCGTCATCTTCCTGCTGGGAATGCTGGCGGCAGTTGGCTATTTCGCCTATTCCGCCATGGCGGTCGAAGGCGATCCGATCCCGACGGAAGGCTATTGGGCCCTCGCGCTGGGGGCAGGATTTTCCCTCGTCGTCGGCGTTGGCCTGATGGTGCTGCTGTTTTTCAGCAGCCGCCGCGGCTACGACGAGCCACCGCATTTCAGATAGCCTCAGCCAGCCGCCTCACCGCCCTCCCCTGTTCGACGACGCTGCGGCCCGCGCCTGTCGTTGACGGCCTCGGCCCGGGCGGGCACTTTGGCCCTGAAGTCCCAGCCGGGACCACACGAGTCAGAACCGAGCCGCCTTCCCGCATGTCCAAGCCGCTGATTTCCGCTCTGGCCCAGTTCGCGGCCGCCACGGCCGGCCGCAACATGACCAAGACGGCCTATGTGGCCGTCGGCGTCGGCGTGCTCAGCATGGTACTGCTGACAGACAACCGGGCCAATGAGGCGCGCGGCTGGGTTAACGGCCTGCTATGGGTCTGCCTCGCCTATTTCGTGTTCGAATGGCTGATTCGGCTGCGCCACATGACGCGCCAGGGTCGGCTTTCGCTCTATATGTCCTCCTCCGCCGGCATCGTTGACGCGATCGGGGCGCTGGCCGTGCCGCTCGCGCTGGTTCTCGGCATCGAGCCGAAGACGGCGTGGCTGCTCAGCGTGCTCTGGGTGCTGAAAGTGGTGCCGGGCATTCCGGGCTTGCGGCAGCTCCGCCGCGTGCTCGTGCTGGAATCCGGGCCGCTGGTCAGCGTGCTCGTGATCTTCCTGATGGTGATCTTTCTCGCCTCGGTCGCCGAATATTTCCTGGAGCGGGACGTGCAGCCGCAGACGTTTGGCAGCGTGCCGGCCGCGTTGTGGTGGGCGGTGGTGACCTTGACGACGACGGGCTATGGCGACGTCGTGCCGGTCACGCCGCTCGGACGCATGGTGGCGGCGCTGGTGATGATCTCCGGCCTCGGCGTGTTCGGGCTGTGGACCGGTATTCTGGCGACCGGCTTTGCCGCGGAGACCCGTCGCGACAATTTCCTCAAGACTTGGGAATCCGTCAGCAAGGTGCCGTTCTTTGCGGCGCTGGGGCCTGCGGCCATCGCCGACGTCACCCATATGCTGCGGACCATGGAGCTGCCGGCGCGCACCTTGGTCATCCGCAAGGGGACGCAGGGCGACTGCATGTATTTCATCGCCGCCGGCGAGGTCGAGGTCGACCTGCCCGGCAAGAAGGTGCAGCTCGGCGAAGGCGCCTTCTTCGGCGAGATGGCGCTGCTCGGCAACAACAAGCGCGGTGCCAACGTCGCGACCACGAAAGTATCGCGGCTTCTGGTGCTCGACCTCGTCGATTTCCGCGTGCTGATGGCGCGGCATCCCGATCTTGCCGAGACCATCGACGCTGAAGCAAGACGGCGCGCGCTCGAGAACAATTAAATGGAGACAAGAATGTCGGACACAGCCGACGCGACCAGCCCCGTACTCGACATCACCGGCGCACGCGCCACCATCCGCCTCAACAGGCCAAAACATCTCAACCGGCTCCAGGCCGAGGATCTCAGCGACCTGGTCAAGTTGTTCGACCGGATCGAGAGCGATCCGGCCATTCGCGTGCTGGTGCTGACCGGCACCGGGCGCGCCCTCTCCGCGGGCTACGATCTCAATTCGGTGGCGGAGCGCGCGGTGAGCGCGAGCGAGCAGCAGAGCGCGGGCTCGGCCTTCGAGGTGGTCGTCAACCGTCTCGAGGATTTGGGCGTGCCGACGATCTGCCGGCTCAACGGCGGCGTCTATGGCGGCTCGACCGACCTCGCGCTGGCCTGCGATTTCCGCATCGGCGTCGACACCGCCGAGATGTTCATGCCGGCGGCACGCCTCGGGCTGCACTATTACCCGAGCGGCATCAAACGCTACGTGACCCGGCTCGGCGTCGACAATGCGAAAAAACTGTTCCTCACCGCCGCAAGGATCAGCGCGCCGGAGATGCTGCGCATCGGCTATCTCACTGCCATGGTGCCGGTGGAGTTTTTGGACGAGGAGGTCGACAAGCTCGCCAGCGTCCTCGCCGGCAACGCGCCGCAGGCGATGCGCGGCATGAAGCGCGCCATCAACGAGTTCGCCCGCGGCGAGCTCGACGAAGCCGCCGCCGACCAGCGCCACCGCGACAGCATGCGCGGCGACGAGATCAAGGAAGGCATCAAGGCGTTCGCCGAGAAACGGGCACCGCGGTTTTGAGAGACCGGTGAGGGAGCACGAGGGCGCGCTCCACATTCAGCCGTCGTCCCGGACAAGCGCGCCTCAAGCGCGCAGATTCGGGACCCATAACCACAGGGAGTGGTAACGATGGCGAGCTGATAACTTCGAGTCTTCGCCACACCAAATCCTGTGGTTATGGGTCCCGGGTCTGCGCTTACGCTTGCCCGGGACGACAGCGGAGATTGAGGCGCGCTGCCTACCCCCCAACAGCCTTGGCATGCTGCGCCGCCATCTCGGCGTCGGCCGCAGTGATGCGCTGGTACGCAGGGCGCGAGGTCATGCGCTCGGCATAGCGGACGAAAACATCCTTCTTCGGCACGATGCCGAACATCATGGTCCAGCTGAACGCGACGCCCCACAACACATCCGCCGCCGTCATGCGCTCGCCGAGCAGATACGGCCCCTTCGACAGCTGCGCCTCGAGCGCGCCCAGCATGGTGTCATAATCGGCATACGGCGATTGCGTGATCGGCGCCGGCTCGCGCTGCATGAACTTGTCGATCATGGCCGGCTCGAACGAGGCACCGTAATAGGCGATCCAGCGCAGATAAGGACCGCGCAAGGAATCGTTCAGCGCGGGCGTCAACCCCGCCTGTGGAAACAGGTCGGCGAGATAGATGGTGATCGCGACCTGCTCGGTCACCAGCGCCTCGCCGTGGCGGACCGCCGGTACCTTGCCGAGCGGGTTGATGGCGAGATAGGCGGGCTTGCGCTGTTCGCCCGCCTTCATGTTGAGGACATGGAGATCGTAGGCCGCGCCCAACTCCTCCAGTAGCACCCGCGTGCCGGTGGCGCGGCTCTGCGGCGAATAATACAGCGTGATGCGGTTCTAATCGGTCATGGCGGGTCTCCCATCTGCCCATTTGGCGATGGCATTCTGTAGCGGATCATACCTGACATCCTGTGTCAGGTATGGTTTAAGGGATCATGCGCGCAAGCCGGATGCTGTCGATCCTCACCACCCTCCAGGCCAGAGGGCAGGTTACCGCGCCCGAACTCGCCGAAGCCTGCGAGGTCTCGGTGCGCACGATCTATCGCGACATCGATGCGCTCGCCGCGACCGGCGTGCCTGTCTACGCCGACCGCGGCGCCGAGGGCGGCTATCGCCTGCTCGACGGCTATCGCGTGCGGCTGAACGGGCTGTCGCAGAGCGAGGCAGGCGCACTGTTCCTGGCGGGTTTGCCGGGCCCGGCCGCGGCGCTCGGGCTGGACGCTGCGATGATCGCCGCGCAGAACAAGCTGATGGCCGCGCTGCCTGCAAATCTGCGCGAGGACGCCGGGCGGATGCAGGAACGGTTTCACCTGGATGCGCCGGGCTGGTTCGGCGAGGCCGAGGACCCAAAGCATCTGCGCACCATCGCCGGCGCGGCGTTGCGCGGAACGCTGATCAAGATCCGATACCAGAGCTGGCGCGCAGAGAAACAGCGCCGCGTCGCCCCGCTCGGCCTCGTGCTGAAGGGCGGCAGCTGGTATCTCGCAGGGCAAGTCGACGGCAACGTGCGCACCTATCGCGTCGCGCGGGTGCTCGACTGCACGGCGCTCGACGATCGCTTCGATCGTCCGGCCGATTTCGATCTCGCGGCTTACTGGCAGGCCGCGACACTTCGTCTCGAGGCCGAGATGCATCCCAATGTCGCGGTCGTCCGGCTGTCGCCATTCGGCGTCAAGCTGCTCGACGCGTTGAGCCAACCTTACGTCAAGGCACGCACGCAACTTGAGGAGACCGTCGACGCAGATGGCTGGCGCATCGCCAGGGTCCCGGTCGGCAAGACGTCATGGCATGCCGCGGCCGAACTGTTGCGGCTGGGCCCCGAGGCCGAAGTGCTGGAGCCCGCCGATCTCCGCGACAAGATGATCGAGCTGACGCAGGCGATGGCCGCGCGCTATCGCGTGGCACGGAAAGCCTGACGGCGGCACATTTTGCCGCGGCCCAAGAAACAATCCTGAAACACGATTCTCAGCCATCGCGGTGAACGCATTCGCGTCTCGGTCCGACCGAGATGCAGGGACACAACAATGGCCCTGCGCCACATGGAGAATGAAGATGTTTCGTAAGCTTGCACTTGGTCTGATCGCTGCCGGCTCGCTCGGCGTTGCCGCGCTCGCCCCCACCGCCGCCTCGGCCGGCGGCTTCCATCATCACCACTGGGGTCATGGCTGGGGCCCGGGTTGGGGCTTTGGCGGCGTCTATCTCAACACCGGCGTCAGCAACTGCTACCAGGAGCGCCTCGTCCAGACCCGCCACGGCCTGCGCGTCCGCGTCGTGAATGTCTGCGCCTACGGGATCTACTGATACCTCGCCTTCACGACAAAGCTCCGGTCGCAGCGCGACCGGAGCTTTGCGTTGAGTTAGCCCTCTTGCCGCTGCCGCCGAAACCAGGCCCAGGTCTCGCGTGTCGTTCTGATGTAGCCGCGGCCGCGATGGACGATCTCGCCATCGACGAGCTCGTTCAGCTTCGGCAGCGCATGAAAGGGGATCGAGGGATAGGCGTGATGCTCGACATGATAGGGCATGTTCCACGCAAACCATTTGACGATCGCGCCGGTATAGGTCGTGCGGGTATTCTGGAAGGCGCTGCGGGTGCGGTCGCAGCCGGTATGCTCGGCGTAGAGATAGGGCCGCAGGAAGAACTGCCCGATCGCAAGCGGGACGATCCAGACCCAGAGCAGCAGCGCTGACGAGAGCCACAGCGACAGCGCAAGCAACAGCGCGTAGAGCGCGACATAGGCGCGCGCCTCGGTCACGATGATGGCGCGCTTGCTCTCGGGGATCCAGGGCACGACGACCTTGCCGCTGACGGCGTGGCCGAGCATCAGCCGCAGACGCCCGGCGACCTGGAGCAGACCGCTATAGGCGATCGCGAGCTGGGTGTCGGAGGTCGGCTTCACGCCAACGATCAGCTCAGGATCCTTGTCCGGATCCTGGGTGTAGCGGTGATGATCCCAGTGAAACAGGCAGTAATATTCGTAAGGCAATCCGATGATGAAGGCCGAGAGATAGCCCACAGTGAGATTGAGGCCGCGGCTTTTGAACGCGGTCTTGTGCGCGGTCTCGTGCACCGCCATGAACAGGAAGGCGACGACATAGCCCTGCACCGCCATCAACGGCAGCGCCCAGAGCACGCCATGGCGCGAGACGACCATCCAGATCAGCGCGCCCACCAGCACAATCGCGCCGTAATGGCCGAGGCTCTGCGCCGCGCCCCTGAGGTCGGAGCGGACCGACAATTGGCGCAGCATCGCCGGTGTCAGCGGTTTCAGGCGATGGCCGGGCTCTGAAACGGTTGTGTCAGTCATGACCGGATGCCTGCGTATCGGCTGAGAAGCGCTGCGATCTCGGCCTTGATGAAAGCCTGATCACGCGGATTGTTCACGGGGTTGCCGGCCCGATGGCCGTGCTGCGACGGGATCGGATGCAACAGCGCGGATTTTGCGCTGGTCAACCGGCCGAGCTCGTCCTCGTTGTCGCGGACGTCGAAATAGCGATCGGTCGCGCCCGGCATCAGCAGCATGTGGGCCTTGATCGCGGCAAGCGCGCGGTCGAAATCGCCACCGAATGCGGTGCAGCGGCTGACGTCACCATTCTGCCAGATCTCGATCTGCGCCAGGAGGTCATTGGCGTCGCGCCGCGCAAAGGCCGCATCCCAACCACGGACGAGATAATCCTCCAGCGAGGTGAAACCGGCTTCGCGCCAAATCTCGTCGCGATAGAAGCTGTGCGACATCGCCCAGCCGGCATAGACGCGTCCCATCGCGCGGTAGCCGGCAACGGGCTTTTCGACGAAGCGGCCATCGCGGAACGCGGGATCGGCGGTCAGGGCGGCCTTCACGCTTTCGAGAAAGACATGATTGTAAGGCGCGCAGCGCGCGCTGCCGCAGACGATCGCTGCGCGCTCGACCATATCGGGGTGCAGCGCCGCCCAATGATAGGCCTGCATGCCACCCATCGACCAGCCATAGACGAGCGCGAGCGTCGAGATGCCGAAACGTTCGGTGAGCAGCCGATGCTGGACCGCGATCGCGTCGTGATAGGTCACCTTCGGGAACGGCCCGGCGGTATTCGACGGCGATGACGACAGGCCGTTGCCGAACAGGTTCGGGATGATGATGAAGTAGCGGGTGGGATCGAGCACGCCGTCGGGCCCGATCAGCCATTCGGTGTCGACGTGCTGCGCGCTGAACGAGGTCGGATAGAGGATGACGTTGTCCCTGGCCGGGCTCAGCGTTCCATAGGTCTTGTAGGCGAGCTTCAGCGCGGGAAAGACGGTGCCGGACTGGAGCGCGACGTCGCCGGCCTCGAATATCTCGTAGTCGCGTTGCGCCGTCATGGCCCCAACTCCCGCTCACTGACCGCAATGCGCGCGGCGTTTGGCAATGCATCGATCATGCCGAAACTCGCGCTCAATAATGTACTTATAGTACAGTTATTCGGGCACATCAAGCGCTCCCAAACCGGCATGAGGCTCAGGCAATGGCCGCCAGATAACGCGCGACAGACGCCGCAAACGCGGCCTTGGCGCCTGCGCCGATGTTGCGGTCCCACCAAGCGCCATAGATGCGATCGAAGGCGAGCGGCTCCACCGCCGCCGCGATCCGCCGCACCGCGGCGGCGTTGAGCGGCATGTAGTTGGGGTAGGAATACATGAAGCTGACGAAGCGGCGATCCATCGTCACCTGCGCAATATCGCCGGTGAGCAGCGCGCCCCTGCCGTCCGCACCGTGCCGCCAGTGCAGCACGGTGGCGCCGGCGAAATGACCGCCAGTGCGCAGCAACAGCGCGTCGTCAGAGATGCGATGGTGATCGCCAGCCCAGTGCACGATCGATGCATGTGGCTGCGTCACCCATTGGCGATCATCTGCGTGCAGATAGACCGGCACGCCGCCGAACGCCTCGCTCCAGTCGGCGAGCGCACCATAATAATGCGGATGCGAGATTGCGATCGCCTTCAGTCCGCCGAGCGAACGCACATGCGCAATCGCCTCCGGCGTTGCCAGCGGTACGCAGTCCCACATCAAGCAGCCGTCGCCGAGCGGCACCAGCAGCGCGCGCTGGCCGATGGCGAAGCTCGGCTCGAGCGAGAGCCCTGTCAGGCCGAGATCGTCGCGCCAGACGACGCGGTGGCGCTCTGCCAGCGTCTCGCGCGTCAGAAAGATCTGCCCGTTCCAGCCCACATACTGCCGTTCGTCCTCGCAGATGGGACAGGATGCGGGCGGGTGTCCGCTGTCCGGAAATTGCGCGCCGCAGGTTTCGCAGGTCCAGAGTGGCATGGCCATGATCCTGATTGAGACTGTCGCAAGTATGACATGACGTCGCGGGCTCTGCGATCACAAGGGCGATCGGAACCAACGCGGTGAGCGCAGGTTAGGTTCTAGTCCGCCCCGGGCACCCATGGGCCCGCAGTCTCCGCCTCATGCGAGATCAGTCGATCGGCAGCATTGCGTTCAGCGTCTCGATGACATCGCGCCCTTCACCTCGTATCTGGCCCCTGTTCGCGCTCAACTTCTTCATGGCCGACATGCAGTCGGGCATCGGGCCGTTCGTCGGCGTCTTCCTGCAGGAGCGCGGCTGGGCGAGCGGATTGATCGGCACCGCGATGACGGTCGGCAATGTCGCGGGCATGCTGGTCACGACGCCGATCGGCGGCTTCATCGATTCCAGCCGCAACAAGCGCATGTGGGTCGTCATCCCCGGCATCTGCGTGGTGCTGGCATCCGCAATCATCCTGATCTCGCAAAATTTCTGGGCCGTCACCTTTTCCCAGGTCGCGCAATCGCTGGCGAGTGCCGCGATCGTGCCAGCGGTGACCGGCATCACGCTCGGCATCGCCAAGCAGAAGGGCTTCAACGCACTCAATGGTCGCAACCAGGCGTACAATCACGCCGGCAACATGGTCGGCGCCGCGCTGTCGGGCTATCTCGGCTACAGGCTTGGCTATTTTGCCGTTTTCGTGCTGGCCGCCATGTTCGGCGCCATCGCGATCGCCTGCGTGCTGATGATCCCCGCCAAGGCGATCGACGATCGAGCCTCGCGCGGCAGCAAGGAGGATGACTCCAAAGCTCCGCCGGATGCGATGACGATGTTGCTCAAGCACAAGCCGCTGCTCGTGCTGGCACTCGCGCTCGCCCTTTTCCATCTCGGCAATGCCGCGATCGTGCCGCTCTATGGACTTGCGGCGGTGGCCGACGCCCAGGCCAATGGCCCGAGCTTCGTCGCGACCACTATCGTGATCGCGCAGGGCGTGATGATCGTGACCTCGCTGATCGCGATGAAGGTCGCGAGCAAGCGCAATTACTGGCCAGTGATCCTGATCTCCTTCATGTTCCTGCCCATCCGCGGCGTGCTTTCCTTCTTCGTCACGGGATGGTGGGGCGTCGTACCGATGCAGGTGCTCGACGGCATCGGCACCGGGCTCCAGACGGTTGCCGTCCCCGGCATGGTCGCGCGCTCGCTCAACGGCACCGGCCGCATCAATCTCGGCCAGGGCGCCGTGATCACGGTGCAGGGCGTCGGCGCGAGCCTCAGTCCCGCGCTCGGCGGCTGGATCGCGCAATGGGTCGGCTACGGCCCGACCTTCCTGCTGCTCGGCGGTTTCGGGCTGGTCTCGATGACGCTGTGGCTAGCCTTCGGGGCGGCGGTGAAGAAATATTGAGTTCTTCCCCCTCTCCTTGCCCTGCACGGGGAGAGGGCCGGGGTGACGGGCCGCGTCCGTGGAAATGGTGCTAGAGGGACTCGCGCAGTTTCCTCCTCCCGTCATTGCGAGCGCAGCGAAGCAATCCAGACTGTCACCGCGGGAAGACTCTGGATTGCTTCGCTGCGCTCGCAATGACGATGTGGATGCCGACTTATTTCAAACCTACGGGAGGGACTCGCGGAGACCTCGCCCGCATCCGCCTTCGCTAAAGCTTCGGCGGGACAGGCGCGGGAGAGGCGAAAAGCGCGTTCACGTTCCAAAATTCTTCTGGATCGCCTTGTCGAGCGTCTCGCCGCCGACGAAGCGCTGACGCAATTCGCGCTTGAGCAGCTTGCCGCTCGGATTCTTCGGCAGACTATCAACAAAGATGACGCGCTTGGGCACCTTGAAATGCGCCATCTGGCCGGCGCAATGCTGGATGACGGATTCTTCGTCCAGCGTCTCGCCGCTCTTGACCACGACGATCGCGGTCACCGCCTCGATCCATCGCGGATCGGGCAGGCCGACCACGGCGACCTCGGAGACGGCGGGGATGCGGTAGACCATCTCCTCGACCTCGCGGCTTGCGACGTTTTCGCCGCCGGTCTTGATCATGTCCTTGACGCGATCGACCACGGTGATGTGGCCCTCGTCGTCCACGGTGGCGAGGTCGCCCGAGTGAAACCAGCCACCGGAAAACGCCGCCGCGGTCTTCACGGGATCGTTGTAATAGCCGGAGAGCAGATGCGGCGAGCGGTGCACGATCTCGCCGACCTCACCAACCTTGACGTCCTCCATCGCGGTGTTGACCACGCGCGTCTCGACGTTGAGCACCGGCTTGCCGGCCGACCCGGCCTTGCGCAGCTGGTCCTCGGGGCGCAGCACGGTCGCGAGCGGAGCGATCTCGGTCTGGCCGTAGAAATTCCAGAATTTGACGTTGGGCAGACGGCGTTGCAGCTCGAGCAACACCTCCACAGGCATGATCGAAGCGCCATAATAGCCTTTCTGCAAGGTCGACAGGTCGGTCTTGTCAAAATTCGGCGAGCGCAGCATCGCGATCCAGATCGTCGGCGGCGCGAAGAACGAGGTGATCCTGTGCGCCTGGATCAGCGCCAGGATGTTGTCGGCGGTCGGCTTGCCCGTGATCACGCCGGAAGCGCCGAGATAGATTTGCGGTCCCAGAAAGACGTCGAGCTGGGCGCAGTGATAGAGCGGCAATGCGTGCAGGAACCTGTCGTCCACGCTCATGCCGCCGTCGATGATGCAGCTGACATACTGCCACATCACGGCTTCATGGGTCAGCATCGCGCCCTTGGGCAGCGACTCCGTGCCGCTGGTGTAGACGATTTGTGCGAGATCGCGGCTGTCGACGGACGCCTCCAGGAACGAGCCGTCGGCATGCAGGAGATCATCGAAGGTGGTGAGGCCCGAAGGTGCCATGGCGGGATCCTCGCCCGGCAACCAGATCATCTTCTCGATGGCGCAATCCTTGCCGCTGGCCGCGCGCGCCGGCTCGACGAAATCGGGGCCGCTCGCAAGCAGCTTTGCCCCAGAGCTCTTCAGGATGAAATTGATCTCGTCCGGATTGAGCATGAAGTTGATCGGCACCAGCACCGCGCCGATCCGTGCCGCTGCAAAGCGCAGCGCCGCGAAGGCATGTGAATTGCGCGAGAGCACCGCAAGACGGTCGCCTTTCTTGACACCGAGGCCGAGCAGGCCGCGGCCGAGCCGGTTGCAGATCGCGTCCATCTCGGCAAAGCTCCAGCTGACATCGCCGCAGCTCACCGCGAGCTTGTTCGGCTCCCGGCTGCCTGCGCGGCGCAGGAGATCGCCGATGGAATGCTCGCGGGCTTTCGAGATGGTGGCTGCGGTGTCGCTGATCATGTGTCCCTCCGATGTGACGTCTTTGTTTGTTGAATCCGTTTGAATTCTTGAGGCTTGTCTTCATTTTGCGCATGATCTTCTCGGAAAACCGCTTCACACTTTTCCGGATCATGCACTACCTGCGCCGGGCCGCCTGCGCGTGCTCCATGTACATGTGCTCGACCGAGCGATCGAGCGAAGCGATTTTTTCGAAGCCGCGGCGCCAGTCCTGCAAGTGCCGGCGCGTCCACAGCACGCCGGCCTCGCGGTCGCGGCGACGGATCGCGTCGATCAGATGGCGATGCGCGGCGACGAGACGCGGCCCGCCTTCGGCCACGCCAGTCACGATCATCTCGGTGGTCGGATAGAACAATTGCGCGGCCGGCTCGCGCGCGAGCTGGAGCACGCGGTTCTGCGAGGCCTTGGCAACCAGCACGTGGAATTCGGCGTCGCATTCGGCGAGCATCGCGGGATCACCGACCACGGCCTCGCTGCGCGCGAGATTGTCGGTGAGCTCGGCGATGTTGTCTTCCGTCGCTCGCTCCACTGCGCCTTCGATGCTGGCGACTTCCAGCGTCATCGAGGCCTCGTAGAGCTCGCGGAAGGTGACCTCATGCAGGACGAGGGCGCGGCTGAGCCGGCTTGCCAGCTTGCTGTAGCGCGGCAGACAGGCGTGCAGGCGGCGCGAAGAGTCGCGCCGGATCAGCCCGCCCTCCTCCAGCACACGGATGCCCTCGCGAATGGTCGAGCGGTTGACGCCAAACTGGCGGACGAGATCATGCTCGGTGCCGATGGGATCGCCCGGCTTGATGCGGCCATTGACGATCTCGCGTTCGATGGCGTCGGCGACCTTCTGATAGGCCGGCGCGATATCGATCGGACGAAAGAGCGGCGCGACAGGCAAGACGGCCTCCAATGTCGATTGTCCGACAAACTATATGACTTCGCCCTGGGTGCGTCAAACTACATCACTGAAAGCCGCATCCGGAGCAAATTGACTCCGCAGGAACCCAGCTCTAACTTTGTCGGACAAAGGGACAGGATAGTCCCCATATAAGAGGAAACGTATCCATGAGACCTATCGCAGCCCTCATGTCTGCGGCCGGCCTGCTGTCGGCTGTGCTGATCTCTCCCACCTCCGCCCAGCAGGCACCGCTCAAGATCGGCGTGCTCTCCGACTTCTCCTCCGTTTATTCCGACATCGGCGGCATGGGGAATGTCGAGGCGACCAAGATGGCGATCGAGGATTTTGGTGGCCAGATGTTCGGCAAGCCGATCGACATGGTCTCGGCGGACGTGCTCAACAAGCCCGACGTTGCCTCCACCATCGCCCGCAAATGGTGGGAGACCGAGGGCGTCGACATGATCATCGACCTGCCGACCTCGGCCACCGCGCTCGCGGTGATGGAGCTGTCGAAGCAGTACGAGAAGATCATGATCGTGACGGACGCGGCCAGCTCCGACATCACCGGAAAATCCTGCTCGCCCTACACCGCGCACTGGACCTACGACACCTACGCCAACGCGCACACCGTCGGCAGCGCCATCGTCAAGAACGGCGGCGATACCTGGTTCTTCCTCACCGCCGACTACCTGTTCGGCCATTCGGTCGAGCGCGACACCGGCGACGTCGTCAAGTCGGCGGGCGGCAAGGTGCTCGGCAGCGTCAAGCACCCGCTCAACACGGCGGACTTCTCGTCATTTCTGCTCCAGGCCCAGGCCTCCAAGGCCAAGATCATCGGGCTCGCCAACGGCGGCGGCGACACCATCAACGCGATCAAGCAGGCCGGCGAGTTCGGCATCGTCGCCGGAGGCCAGAACCTGGCTGCGATCGTGATGTTCATCTCCGACGTGCACAGCCTTGGCCTCAAGCTCGCGCAGGGCTTGATCGTCACCGAGGCCTATTACTGGGACCTCAACGACAAGACCCGCGCCTTCGGCAAGCGCTTCCTGGAACGCGTCAAGCGCATGCCGACGATGAACCAGGCCGCGACCTACAGCGCCACGCTGCATTACCTCAAGGCCGTGCAGGCCGCGGGCACGAAGGACACCAAGACGGTGATGGCCAAGATGCGCGAGCTGCCGGTGCGCGACGCCTTCACCGACAACGGCGTGCTGCGTGAGGACGGCCGCATGGTGCACAGCATGTACCTGTTCCAGGTGAAGAAGCCCGAGGAATCGAAGGGGCCGTGGGACTACTACAAGCTGCTCGCCGAGGTATCCGCCGACCAGGCGTTCCGACCGTTGAAGGATGGTGGCTGTCCGCTGGTGAAGTGAGGCGGCACGGCTCACTTGTGGGCCGACGACATCTGTTCAGCTAGGCCTGCCTGTCCGCCTGATCAGCCAAGGCGGGCGGGCCGCGGCGACGAGCTGCCCAAAATAGCGACAGGCACACCTCGTTGCCGTCTGATCTACATCAAGTTGCGATGCAAAAATCGCTGCATGTTGAGCCGGCCCTTCTGCGTGATCAGCGGTGGGGCGTTCGTGTCTCAACATGTGGGCGCCGCTGCGCGGCGTTGTGGACCGATGAACTTCACTTCCGGCCGCGTCATTGCCGCGATCACCATCCTCCTTGCGGGCGGCGGCTATTTCTACTGGCAGCACCGCGATACCAATGCACTTCCCGCGGGTTTCGCCCGAGGCAACGGCCGTATCGAGGCGGTGGAGATCGACATCGCCACCAAGACGCCAGGACGAATCCGCGAGATCGTGGTCAACGAAGGCGACTTCGTGACCGCGGGCCAAGTTCTGGCGCGGATGGACACCGAGCAATTGCAGGCCCAGCGTCGCCAGGCCGAAGCGCAGCTCCAGCGCGCGTCAATCAATGTCGAGACCGCGAAGAGCCTCGTCAACCAGCGCGAGGCCGAACGCAAGGCTGCGGAGGCCATTGTCGACCAGCGCGTCGCGCAGCTCGACACCACGAGCCGCAAGCTCGATCGCTCCGAGCAGCTAATCAGGACAAGTGCAGTGTCGCAGCAGGTGCTGGACGACGACCGCTCTGCCAACGCCACGGCGAAGGCGGCGCTTGCCGCTTCGAGGGCCCAGGTCGCAGCATCCGAGGCCGCGATCAGCTCCGCCCGCGCCATGGTGATCGATGCGGGAGCCGCGGTCGACGCGGCAAAGGCCGCGATCGAGAGCATCAACGCCGATATCAATGATAGCGTGCTGAAGGCACCGCGCGACGGCCGCGTGCAGTATCGCGTCTCGCAGCCCGGCGAGGTGCTCGCGGCCGGCGGCCGCGTCCTCAACATGGTCGATCTCGGCGACGTCTACATGACGTTCTTCCTGCCTACGGCGCAGGCCGGCCGCGTCGCGATCGGCGCCGATGTTCGTCTCGTGCTCGATGCCATCCCGCAATATGTGATCCCCGCAAGAGCCACCTTCGTCGCAGACGTCGCGCAATTCACGCCCAAGACGGTCGAGACCGAGGAGGAGCGGCAGAAGCTGATGTTCCGGATCAAGGCGCATATCGCGCCCGAGCTGCTGCGCCAGCATATCGAGCATGTGAAGACCGGCCTGCCGGGGATGGCCTATGTGCAGTTCGATCCGGCAACGCAATGGCCCGACAATCTCAAGATCAAGCTGACCCGATGAGCGCGATTGCCACAGCCGATGCATTGGCTGCCGTCGGCAGCGTGGTGCATCTGGACGGCGTGGGCCTGAACTACGGCAAGACCCGGGCGCTCGATGCCATTACACTCGACCTGCCGTCCGGCTGCATGGTCGGACTGATCGGTCCCGACGGCGTCGGCAAATCGAGCCTGCTCACCCTGATCGCGGGCGCGCGTGCGATCCAGGAAGGACGCATCCATGTGCTCGGCGGCGACATGGCGAGCTCACGGCATCGCCGCACGGTCTGCCCCGACATCGCTTATATGCCGCAGGGCCTCGGCAAGAATCTTTATCCAACGCTGTCGGTGTTCGAGAACATCGACTTCTTCGGCCGCCTGTTCGGACACGACAAGGCGGAACGAAGTAGACGGATCGCGGGCCTGCTGCGCGATACCGGACTCACCGCCTTCGCCGACCGCCCCGCCGCAAAACTCTCCGGCGGCATGAAGCAGAAGGTGGGCCTGTGCTGCGCTCTGATTCACGATCCCGAGCTTCTGATCCTGGACGAGCCGACCACGGGCGTCGATCCCTTGTCTCGACGTCAATTCTGGGAACTGATCGCCTCGATCCGCAACAGCCGGCCTGGCATGAGCGTGATCGTCTCGACCGCCTATATGGAGGAAGCCGCGCAATTCGACGTCCTGGTCGCGATGAACGCCGGCCGTGTGCTGGCGACGGGAACCCCGGTCGCGCTGAAGCGACGGACCGGCGCCGACACGCTCGACGACGCGTTCATCCGTCTGTTGCCAGAGGCAGATCGCGACCATCACACCAGTGTCGTCATCCCTCCACGCAACGAGGACCATGACGAGATCGCGATCGAGGCCGACCACCTGACCCGGCGGTTCAACGACTTCGTCGCCGTGGACGACGTCAGCTTCCGCATCAGGAAGGGCGAGATCTTCGGCTTTCTCGGCTCGAACGGGTGCGGCAAGACCACGACCATGAAGATGCTCACCGGCCTCTTGCCCGTCAGCGAAGGCAACGCGCGCCTGTTCGGCAAGGCGATCGATGCCCGCGACATGTCGGTGCGGCGGCGCATCGGCTACATGTCGCAGGGCTTTTCGCTCTATTCGGAGCTGACGGTCACACAAAACCTCGACCTGCATGCGCGGCTGTTCGAGCTGCCGGCGGACACTATTGCCGCGCGCATCGACGAGATGATTATCCGGTTCGATCTCGCCGATGTCGCCGATACTCTGCCCGACGCGCTGCCCCTCGGCTTGCGGCAGCGGCTGTCACTGGCGGTCGCCATGATCCATGCGCCCGATATCCTCATCCTCGACGAGCCGACCTCTGGCGTCGATCCGGTTGCCCGCGACCGCTTCTGGAAGATCCTGGCCGAGCTCTCCCGCGAGGACAACGTCACGATTTTCGTCTCGACCCACTTCATGAACGAGGCCGAGCGCTGCGATCGAATCTCGCTGATGCATGCAGGCAAGGTGCTGACGTCGGACACGCCCGCTGCCATCGTGGCCGCGCGCGGCACCGACACGCTGGAGCAGGCTTTCATCGCCTGTCTGGAGGAAGCGATCGCCGAATCCCGGGACTCGGCCGGCCAGCCGGCACTCACATCGCCCGTGCCGGCGGCGACGACCAAGGCGCTCCCGCGCAAGCGCAGTGCGACATTCAATCCGACCCGCATGCTCGCCTATTCCCGGCGCGAAGCGCTCGAGCTGCGTCGCGATCCGATCCGCGCCACGCTCGCGATTCTCGGCAGCATGCTCTTGCTGTTCGTGCTCGGCTACGGCATCAGCTTGGACGTCGAGAACCTGACCTTCGCCGTGCTCGACCGCGACGACAGCGCCATCAGCCGCGACTACAGCCTCCAGATCGCGGGATCGCGCTACTTCACCGAAAAGCCACCGATCAGCGACTATACCGACCTCGACCGCCGCATGCGCGCCGGCGAGATTGGCCTCGCCATCGAATTGCCGCCCGGCTTCGGCCGCGACGTCAGCCGCGGCCACCGTGTCGAGATCGGCGCCTGGGTCGACGGCGCCAACCCCACCCGCGCCGAGACGCTGCGCTCCTACGCCCAAGCGATTCACGCCACCTGGCTGGCGCAGAAGGGCCGCGAACTCTATGGCGAGGCGGCGATCGCCGGCTCCTACCAGCTCCAGCTGCGCTATCGCTACAATCCAGACGTCAGAAGCGTCGTCGCCATGGCACCCGGGATCATCCCGCTGCTGCTGGTCATGATCCCGGCGGTGCTGGCGGCGCTCGCGGTCGTGCGCGAGAAGGAACTCGGCTCGATCGTCAATTTCTATGTGACGCCGGTGACGCGGCTGGAATTCCTGCTCGGCACGCAGCTGCCTTACGTGCTGCTGGCATTCGGCAACTTCCTCCTGCTCGTCGGCTTTGCGCTCGCCGTTTTCGGCGTGCCCTTCACCGGCAGCTTTGCGACCTATGCGCTCGCCGCCCTGCTCTACGTCACGGCCACAACAGGCCTGGGGCTCGTGATCTCGGCCTTCATGAAAAGCCAGATCGCGGCTCTGTTCGGCACGGTCCTGATCACGCTGATCCCGGCCATCCAATATTCCGGGCTGATCGATCCCGTTTCATCGCTCCAGGGCTTAGGCGCCCTGGTCGGGCGACTCTATCCTACTGCCTATTTCGTCACGATCTCGCGGGGCACCTTCTCCAAGGGCCTGGGGTTCGACACCCTTCACAACGATCTCCTGGCGCTCGCCGTCACGGTTCCGGTGCTGGTGGCGGCCGGGGCTGTGCTGCTGAAGAAACAGGCCCGCTGACCATGCGCTTTGACAACGTGCTCCAGCTCGGCATCAAGGAATTGCGCGGCCTGGTGCGTGACCCCATGCTGCTCGTACTCATCGTCTATTCCTTCACGCTGGCGGTCTATGCCGGAGCAAGAGCGCTGCCGGAGACCCTGAACCGCGCCGCGATCGCCATCGTCGACGAGGATCATTCGCCAGTCTCGACCCGCATCGAGATGGCGTTCACCGTGCCCTATTTCTCAAAGCCGCGCCTGATCTCGCAATACGAGATGGACCGGAGGATGGATGCCGGCCTCGACACCTTCGCGCTGGACATCCCGCCGGACTTCCAGCGCGATCTGCTGGCGCGGAAGTCGCCAGCCATCCAGCTCAACGTCGACGCCACGCGAATCTCGCAAGCGTTCAACGGCGGCGGCTATGTCGAACAGATCGTCAGCGCGGAGGTCGCGGAGTTTCTGGCACACACCCGTGATGCGCAGACGCCGCCGATCGAGCTGGCGCTGCGGGCGCGCTTCAACCCCGAGCTGAAGAAGTCATGGTTCGGCGCCATCGACCAGGTGATCACCTCGATCACCATGCTCTCGATCATCCTCACCGGCGCAGCGCTGATCCGCGAGCGCGAGCATGGCACGATCGAGCACCTCCTGGTGATGCCGGTTACCCCCTTGGAGATCATGGTGAGCAAGGTCTGGTCGATGGGAGCGGTGGTGTTGGTTGCCTCCGCCCTGTCGATCGGCTTCGTGGTGAAGGGATGGCTGGCGGTCACGATCGACGGCTCGCTGGCGCTGTTCCTGCTCGGCGCGGCGCTGCAGCTGTTCGCCACCACCAGCATGGGCATCTTCCTGGCCACGGTCGCCGGATCGATGCCGCAGTTCGGGCTGCTGCTGATCATGATCCTGCTGCCGCTACAGACGCTTTCAGGCAGCATGACGCCGCGGGAAAGCATGCCGCAATTCGTCCAGGACATCATGCTGGCGGCGCCCAACACGCATTTCGTGATGCTCGCGCAGGCGATCCTGTTCCGCGGCGCCGGCCTCGAGGCGGTGTGGCCGCAGCTCGTCGCGCTCACGCTGATCGGCGGCATCTTCTTCGTGATCGCGCTGCGGCGCTTCCGCGCGTTTCTGGCCTAGCCCGCAGTCGCGCGGTTCAGAGCTTGTGTCCCTTCTGGCGCAGCGCCTCGATCAGGCGCTGCTTCAATTCGTCGGCGGCCTTCAGGCTGACGTCCTGGCCGATCTGCGCGCCCGCCTGCGCCAGCGCGTCCGACTTCGCCAGGAATTTCTGCCCTGCCGGCTGGGCATAGAACGCCTCGATCTGGCGCAGCTCGTCCACCGTGAAGCTCGCAGCATAGAGCGCGGCGACCTGATCGACGATCGATGCCAGGAACGGGGCGTAGATCTCGGAGCCAGGGGCCGTCATCGCGTCATAGTCGCGCTCGATCTCCGGCCTGTCCTGGGCGACCACGGGCCTCAGCTTGAGCAGGAGCTGCGGCAGCAGCGTGCGATACTGATCCGCGATCTTCAAGGTGACCACGAGCTTGCGCGCTGCGGTCACCGCCTCGGGTGACGGCGCCTGGGCCGACGCCCCGCAGACGAGGAGCAGGAAGATGCCGGCAATTGTCGACAAACGTCTGGACATGGCCCCTCCGTGAGAATGCAAGGCGGCGCGGTGCGTTCAGCGGCTCGCAGGCGCGGCGGCAGCGCTCACGGCCGGCGCGTTGTCCAATGCGGTGTCGGCCTCCTCGACCTCCGTCACCTTCACGAACAGTTTCGGCACGCGTTCAGCCCGGCCGAGCAGCCAGGCCGCGCCGACCATGATGACGATGCCGACGGTGGAGACGGCGAGCTGCTCCCAGACGCCCTTGGTGTATTGCGTCAGGATCCAGTGCGCCGAGAACGACAGGAACACGCCGAGGCAGAAGATCGGCAGCGAATGCTGGCCGCAGAGGATGACGGGCCGCAGCCATGTTGAATGCAGCGCCCGCCATTTGCGCGAGAGGAAATGAGTCACCCAGATCGCCAGTGCCAGGAAATGCGTGAAGCGCAGCATGTCGAGATCGGTCTTGTCGATCGGGTAGATCGCCTTGATCATCGATTTCGGGATCAGCGCCTCGAGCGCAGGGACGTGCCAGGTCATCACGATCAGCAGCGCGAAGATCAGCCAGACTGCGGCCAGCCCCATCGCCGCCTTCGACCACACCCATGTCGCGATCTTGTCGATCTGGCCGATGCCGCACCAGGCCGCGAACACGAACATCAGTTGCCAGCAGAACGGATTGAAGTACCAGGTCGTGCCGGGCGGATAGGAGGCGATGTTCCAGTCGAACCAGCGCGACAGCACGTAGAGCACGACGGAGCCGGCGAGCGTCAAGTTCGGTCGGCGCACCAGGCACCACACGATGAAGGGCGAGGCGAGCACCAGCGTGATGTAGAGCGGCAGCACGTCGAGATTGACCGGCTTGTATTTCAGGAGGATCGCCTGCCCGATCAGCTCGTCCGGATGCGCCAGGAAATTGAACACGTTGAACTCGTGCTCGTACATCGGATTGTCGAAGCGACGCACGGTGCGCGCGATCTGCGCCGTGAACAGCAGGAACAGCATGATGTGGGCGACATACAGCTCGGCCGCGCGCCGCCACAGCCGCTTGGCCGCGGCGAGAAACCAGCCGCCCGCGACGATCGGTCCATAGATCCAGCCGACCAGATAGCCGGAGATGAAGACGAAGAACTCGGCGGCGTCGCTGAAGCCGTAGTTGCGCAGCGTCAGCCAGGCCACGACGTCGTGCGGGATGTGGTCGAGGAAGATCATCCACAGACCGATGCCGCGGAACAGATCGAGCCGCAGGTCGCGCTCGACCGGCGCCAAAAGTGCTGACTGGTCCCGTGTAATCATGGCCCGCCTCGTTCGGTGGGCGTCGCGCCATCGCGGCGCCGGAGAATCGGATGCTAGAAATTGAAAACCAAAAGTCACCTGGCCCTGCGGCTAGTGCCAACGGTAGCCGACCTTGCTGCGCGCGCAAGGGACTTTGTCATCAGGGGGGACACGGGCATGCCGCCCTCTGCACTGGACGATGACGGAGCCGCCAAAAATGTGAAAAAACAACCCCATGCACAGTAGAAGCGTCACGCTAAGCCTTTGTATCAGTTGCAATATTTAATTGACCCGTCGGGCAGAAAAACCGACACGACGGTACCATTGCACGCCCAACAGATGAGGGTTCAGGTGAGCTCATCGCCTTGGGCAAGCATCTCGCCTAGCATCGCCTCGGCCTTGTGCCGGAGCGGCAGCGCGCCGCTCTCGGAGGCGATCGCGATGGCGGCGCGCAAGGACGCGAGCATGGCCGCTCTGCTTTCGGTGCTGAACGCCGGCGTCACCACGGCTTCGCTAAACAGGGCCTCGGCCTCGAGGCCCGAAAACCCCTGCTGGCGCGCCGTGTTGCGCGCCTCGCGCAGCATGTTCTGCGCAGCCCTGGCGTCGCCGAGGCGGTAGGTAGCCAGCGCCAGGTAGATCGAGCTGCGCAGCACCGCCGACGTATAGCCGACCGCCTTCGCCTCCTCGCGCGCCTCGGTCAGCATGCCCCGCGCCCGATCGAACAGGCCCTGCTCCAGATAGGCCATGCCGAGATGGCAGGCGAGCACCGGCACGAACAGCCGGATGCCGTGCTTCTGCGCGAGGACGAAGCCGTCCTCGAGGATGGAAGCGGCCGCCGCCGGATCGTTCTGCCCCAGCTTCAGCCATCCGCCGCTATAGGCGGCCGCGACGCGGTCGTAGGGGCGGCCGGTCTCCTCCGCGATCGCAGCGGCCTCGCGCTGGAGCTGCTCGGCGACGTCGAGCTCGCCCATCACGGTGTGGGTGAGGCTCTTCATCATGCAACAGAGGAGAAGGGTATATTTCGGGGGCGTGCCGATCGGTGGGCGGGCATCCGGCCCCTGCAACTGGGTACGGACGCGCGCAAACGCCTGCTCGGCCCCCTGATAGCGCCCGGCGAGAAAATAAGCCTGCCCGAGACCGTATTCGGCGGCATTCAGCCAACCCAGATTGCCCCACTCCTTCGCAAGGACGATTACATCCTCGCTTATCGCAACCGCCTCGGCAGGGGTACCGTAGAAGTTTTGAGCGGCAGCAGCGACCGTCATCGCGGCAACTTTGCGCTCGATATCATCGATTGCGCTGGCCCGCCGCTCGGCCTCCTTTCCATGATCCAGCCAGTCGGATACCTGTCCGGATGCCATGAACGCCAAACGCGCCTCTAACCGGAGGTCGATGGCATTTGCCTCCCGTGAACGGGTGAGATCCGTTTTGTCCAGAGAGTTCATCGCGATCACGAAATAATTGGCGGCGTCGGTAAACGCCGAGCGCGCCAAACATTTTTGCGCGGCTTCCCTGCCGTGGCGAAACGCCTTCCGCCAATCCTTCGCCCGCGTCGCGTGATAGCAGAGCGTGTCCGGGCCATCGGCCCATGCCTGGTCGCTCTCAAGGGCGGCAAGTATGCTGGCATGGATGCTTTCGCGCACCTTTTCGACCATCGAATCGTAGGTCACCTGCCTGACCATCTCGTGGCGAAATTCGAGCGAATCCTCCAACTCACTGTCGATCTTGACCAGCAGTTCGGCCCGGTCGAGTGCGGCGAGGCAATCCTGCAGGACGTCTTCCGGCAAGGCTGCCACTTTCCGCAACATGGCCTGGTTGGCCCGGGATCCAAGCGCCGCGGCGATCTGAAGAAGTGACCTTTCCTGTCGAGACACGCGATCGAGCCGTGCCGCGATCACACCTTGAATGCTGCTGGGGATGCCGAGCTCGTCCACAGGACGCGCAAGGGAAAGGTCACCCCACTGGCCAAGAAGCAGGCCGCTGTCCTTCAGATTGCGGCAGACCTCCTCGATGAACAGCGGAACGTTGGCGGTATGAGAGATGATCCGATTCTTCAGGTCCGCATTCGAGGTGGCGGGGCCAAGCATCTCCGCAAGCATGGCCAGGCCCGAATCGTCGTCGAGAGGCCGCATCGCCACGATCTCCGCGTGACAACTTGAGATCCACACCGGCATTCCGTTGGGCCGCGTTGTCAGCAGCACAAGCAAATCGGGGCTTTGCAGTCCGGAAAGGGTGGCCACAATCGTGTCGCTGGCCCGATCGATCCAGTGCAGATCTTCGATCAGGAGGACCGTGCGCTGGCGACGAGCGATGCTCTCGACGATCGCGCAGCTCGCGTCTGCAATCGCGCGACCGCGCGCGTGAGGCTCCAATTCGTCCCACTGCGGATCGGATATCGGTAAGTCCAGGACCGCGTCGATGGCTCGTTGCTGCACCACCGGCAACGCGTCTCTGGGATCGACCGTTCTGGTCTGGTCCCTCGCAGCTGCATCAAAGACCGACAGCAACAGGCGCTTGAGGGCGCTGTAGGGGGCACCCTGGAGATTCGGGCTGCACTCGGTATCGATCAACCGCCAGCCACCGGCTCGAAGGTCCTGGGCGAACTCATGTGCGAGCCGCGACTTTCCAATGCCGGCGTCGCCCATCAGCAGAACGGTCTGTCGGCTTGTCGCAACCTTCTCCGCAGCGCGCCACAGCAGCGCCCGCTCCGTCGTGCGATCGACGAACCGCGAGACGCTGCGGGCGCGCCGCACTCGCCAGCTCGAAAGATCACTCGCGCCCAGAAGCCGGTAAACCGGAAGCGGCTCATTGAATCCGCGCAACGCCTTGCGACCGAGAAAGTCGAAACGGACGTGCCCTTCCGCAAGCTTCTGACAGGCCTCGGACACGAATATCTGGTTCGCCTCGGCTGCCGATTCCAGCCTCGCAGCGAGGTGCTGCGCGACGCCGCCGATCTCGTAAACCTTGGAAAACTCGCTCGCGACCATGTAGGTGACGACATGACCGGAGTGCAGACCGACCCGAACCTGAAGTCTGGGATCACCAAGGCCGACGACGCGCCGGACCAGTTCGATCGCGGCGTGGCAGGCGAGCGGAGCGTGATTGTCGTCGGCGATCGGTGCACCGAATACAGCGGCCAGCCCGTCCCCCAACTCCTTGCTGACGATGCCGCCGAACTGGCGCACCGCGCCTCGCATGGCTGCAAGTGCTGGCTCAAGCCGCGAGACGGCCTCTTCCGGCTCCAGCTCGGCGACCAAGCCTGTCGAATCGATCACATCGGCGCGGAGAATAGTTACGAACCTGCGCTCGCTCTCAGGATCTTCCCGCCGATGGACCATGGCACCGCATTTCGGACACCGACCATCATCCGAATCGATCGTCGACTGACACGTCAAACAGTGCATCCGAGTGCCTTCAATGTCCCGGGAAGATAGCCGGCCATCCCCGGCGAGCGTTTAGATTACCAGTCGAAGACTTGTTATCAATGAGCCCTAGGGCATTGCGACTCGGCTGCCTTGCTGGACGAAGCACAGCCCCCGATGGTACTTTGCCAGAGTCGATCAGTAATGAAGCAAGAGTTTTTGCTGCGCCAGGGCACCGCTGGAGCGGCGAGTATTGCAGCATCACATAATTTTCGCGGGGCAGCGACGTCATAAACGGGAATGGGGCGATGGGCACTAGAACCTACAACGACAAGCCGTTCAAAGATTTGATGAATGACAATTATTTCCCTCTGGAAAACATGCAGAGGAGCGTGGACCTTCTCAAGGCCTCGCCGGACATCCACCTGCCGACCCTTGAGTACGGCCAGTACCATTTGATCCTGACGCCGGCCGACAGATGGCCCGACGGGAGCGCAGCGTATTGGCACAAGGAGAAAGGCCGGGCCCGCGTCGATCTCAGTACCCAGCCGAATTGCACGCCGCTGTCCAACGACGAGCCCGGCGTCATCCCTCTGACCCGATGCGATCTGCTCGATGCCAGCGTCCGGAAATGCTTCAATTCCGAGCCGCCGATCCCGATGAAGACCGACATCATCACCCACGCGGCCAGCGACGCCTATGCCCACCGACACGAGATTCGGCTGGAGTGGGAATACGGCAATGGCGAGGACAAGGCGCCGACGCTGCTCTATCTGACGATGGTCTGTCCGTACAGATCGTGATCTTCAGAAGCGTTCTTAGTTCAAGAACCCATTGCCGCCCCCGCGCGACAGGCGCGGGGGCGACTTGTTGCGACCGATGCCATCCGCCTAAAGGCTGCCGTCCGTCGCTCTGCCGCTTCGAACTCATCCCCCGCGAGAACCGCGTTGTCAGCCTCGTGTAAGTCGAGAGCTGTCGCCGCGACCGCGTCGCGCCTGTCCCACCTGCCGCCATGGGACTGTCGCACGAAGATGATCTGTTGCTCCTCATTGTGCGCGCGAATCGCTTCCTCAGAAGTCGATGGTCGCGCGCGGTGACAGGAGCGGCCGATGCCCGTTGGACTGCTGGAGGTCGAAGGCACGATCGATGTCGGCCAGTTCTGGCCGGAAGGGCGGTCGGACGCCGACACCACCAAGGTGGTGGTGATCATCGCGCCGGACGCGATCCGCTTCCGCAAGAACGACTCTTCGCCATTCCAACCGACCCATGTCTTCGAGGGCGCCAAGGTCAAGGGCCGGACCGCAACGGCGCCGATCAAGAACGGCAAGCTCACCGTCCGCCTGCAGGGCATCGACGCGCCGGAGCTGCACTATCAGCCGTCGCCACTCTCGACCGCCGAGAAGAAGGGGCTGACGGAGGCCAAGAAGCAGGCCTATCACGAGGTCACGCATTCCTACCGGCAATTCCTCGGCGCCACCGCGAGCAAGGCGCTGCATGATTTCCTTGGCCGTGCCGGCGAAGCTACGCTCCCCTGCCGGGTGTTCACCCATGTCGATGCGCCGAACGAGGTATTCGACACCTATGGAAGGCTGGTCGGCGACATCGAGGTGACGGTCGGAGGCGAGACAATCGACATCAACCACTGGCTGGTCGAACAGGGCTTTGCCTATCCGACGTTCTACTCCTCGATGAACGACGACGAGATCAGGGCCATCCTCGCCCTCGCCAAGACGGCGCGAACGAAGAAGCTGCCGGTGTGGAGACATCTCGCCAAGACCATTGGCGCCTTCGACTTCGACTTGCGCGAGCCCAGGGCTGGCGAGACCGCCGTGCTCGCGACCGACAAGGGCCCAGTGATCCCGCCAAAACTCTACCGCCGCGACGCCAACTGGTCGGCGCGCAAGAAGGCCAAGGTGACGAGCCAGACCTTCCAGAAGTTTTTGAGCGAAGGCTCCGGCGGCAAGCCCGACACCTGCTACGAGATCGACGACTTCCTGGCCAACGGCGTGCACTCGGCAACGCCACGGAATTTTGCGGAGTTCGTCGAGGGCGGGAAGACGATCAAGTTTCAGCCGGAGGGGCTGGTGTTTGGGGAGGCACCGTCGACGTTGGTGGGGGCGGATGGGAAGGTGGTTACGAAATTCTGAGGCGCAGGAGCCACCAAACAGAAGTGGCCCGCTTCACGCGGCGTCTTGCGAAGACGTCGGCACGTCGTGCCCCCTGACGACAAGTACAACAGATCCGACCCTCGATTAGAATTTGTCAAAACTAGAATCGCTCCAACCAAAAATCGGGAAGAAAGCGCATAGAGAGTAAGCTGTTCTTACTGCTCACTTACTTATTCTTCCCGAAGCCTTGCGAAATGACGCCGAGCATCCCGCGAGTGAAGGCGCTGGACGAGTTTAGATCGATTCCGAGCTGAGGCGTATTGTCACACCTTCGTGTGTCACTGTAGGCCGAGTCCCACAGGCTTTTCTTTGAAGGGGACGACAGGTGAAGCGTTTGGTGGGACCGATATGCGCGGCAGCTGTGATGCTGACCGCTTTTCAGGCGCGTGCAGGGGAATCACCGTTCGGCTGGATCTACACCGCCGATGTGCATCCGCAGGGCACGTTTGAATACGAACACAAATCGTTCATGCAGGCCGGGCAGTCGCAGGGGCAGTATTTTTTCATGCAGAACAAGGAGGAGATCGAATACGGCCTCACCAACCAGCTGCAGATTTCCGGCTATTTCAACTGGAGTTATGCCAACGCCTTCCGCAACGGCTTCGACGGGACTACGGGCGGACCGGGCGTGACTCAGTTTCTCGATGCTTCCTTCGACCCGTACTCGCGTTACGAGAAGACGCGCTTCGATTCGGTTTCCTTCGAGGCGATCTACCAGGTTCTCAATCCCGTGACCGATCCGATCGGGCTTGCGCTCTACATCGAGCCGGAGATCGGGCCGAAAGAAAAGGAGCTGGAATGGCGGGTGATCTTGCAGAAGAACTTCCTGGACGATCGCCTTATTGCCGCGATCAATATCATGGGCAAGCATGAGCGCGAGGTCTACGCCGACGGCTCGATCGAAAGAGCTTCGCCGATCGACGTGACCTTCGGCATGTCCTATCTGGTGATGCCGAACTGGATGATCGGCTTCGAGACTCGCATCCACAACGAGTTCACCGGCTACTGGTTCAACAATCCCGAACATTCCGCGTTCTTTGCCGGACCCGTCATCCACTACGGCCAGAAGGAATTCTGGTGGACGCTGGCCTGGCGGCACCAACTGCCGATGGTGATCACCTACAACGAGGACCAGGCATCGGTGGTGAAGCACGGACGCATCTACGGCGACGAGCACGCGCGCGATGAGGTGATGTTCCGCCTCGGCGTGCCGTTCGCTGTGAAATGACGTTTCGAGGCAGGCAGTATGAAGTGGACACCACTCCTCACCGCGCCGGCAGCGATCGTTCTGATCGCGCCGGCTGGCGCCACCGTGTATATGAGTGAACAGCAGGCGATGCAGGCGATCTTTCCCGGCGCATCGTTCTCCCCCGGCGGCAGGGCGGGAGTCTTCCGCGCCTCCTCGGGCGGGATCGTCGTGATCGACCGCGTGCTCGGCAAGCACGAATACATTAAATATGCCGTCGGCATTACCGCCGGCGGCACGGTCAAGCACATCGAAATCCTCGAATACAACGAATCCTATGGATACGAGGTTCGCGAGGCCTCGTGGCGCTCGCAATTCATAGGCAAGAGCGCGAGCTCGCCGCTGCAGCTCAATATCGATATCAAGAACATCAGCGGCGCGACCTTGTCGTGCAAGCACATTACCGATGGCGTGAGACGTGTTGTCGGGCAGTACCAGAGTCTGAGGGGGCAGTAGCCATGAGGCGCGCACGACCGCTGCTGGGCACGATCGTGGAGATCGAGGTCGACGGCGTCGCGCAAGCCGACGCTGAACGAGCGATTGCCCGCGCCTTCGAGGCGGTATTGCTGGTTCAGCGTCTGATGAGCTTCCACGATGCAGGTAGCGACATCGGACGCATCAACCGCACGGCGTTCCGAAAGCCCGTGACAGTCCATCCCTGGACGGCGCGGGTTCTGAGTCACGCGGCAGCGTTTCATGCAGCAAGCAACGGCCTGTTCGACTGCGCGGTCGGCTTCGAGCTGATGCGCCGCGAGTTGCTGCCGTCCAACGACCTCGACCATGTCTGTAAGGGCGACTTCAGCGCAGTCCGCCTGTCGGAAGATCGGTCCGTGCGTCTGGCGGCAGCGGTGGCGATCGACCTTGGCGGAATCGCCAAGGGCTACGCGGTGGATCGCGCCGTCGCCTCGCTTCGCGCTGCGGGCGTCCGATGCGCGACTGTCAACGCCGGCGGCGATCTGCGCGTCATGGGCGAGATCGACCAGCCGATCCATGTGCACGTTCCAGGCCGGGGCTTGCTGCAGGCCGGACTTTTGCGCAACGGCGCCATCGCGACCTCCTCCTCCTTCGCCACTGTCGGCCGGAACGGAGCGCTGGAATCGCCGGACTCCACAACCGACAGACGAGCCTATTCGGTCGTCGCACCAAGCTGCATCGTCGCGGACGCTTTGACAAAGATTCTGGTCCAGAGCGGCGAGCCGCAGCATCCCTGCTTCGGTCGCTTCGGCGCGACGGCTTTCATCAGCGGCGATGATCTCCAGTCGATGGCGGCCTGATCCATGCGCCTCGGCTTTGTTCAAAAGAGCGCTGTCTGGACCGCAACCGCGGTGGTCGCGCTGACCGGCGCCGCCTGGTTCGTTCTGCACGACCTCATCGACGCCGAGCCCGGTGAATCCGAACGATTGCTATTGATGCTCCACGGCATCTCGGCCTATGCAGTTCTGATCGCAATCGGCTCGCTGCTGCCGTTGCACGTGCGGTCGGGCTGGCACCGGCGCCGCAAGCGATGGACCGGCGGCACCACGCTGGCCATGCTTGCCTTGCTCGCCATGACAGGTCTCGTGCTCTATTACGGGGGCGAACAAACGCGGGAGCCGGCCCGGTGGATCCACATCGCCATCGGGATTGCATGCATGGCGTTGTTTCCTATCCATGCACTACTTGCGGCAACGGTCAGGCGCAGCGCGGACAGCGCGATATCATCTCGGGATGGCGCGGCGGAGAGCGAGAGTCGCGTCGCATCCGCAACCACTGGCCGACCCACCGAAGCGCTTTCGCAGTGAATTCCACTCGATTTGGAACCCAGAACCCTGTCTCTTTCCCGTCAAACTTGGTTCAGCATTCATTCAAGCGCGAATGCCTATTTTTCCCGGAATAGGTTCCTCGTATCGCCTCTTAGAATCGGGAGAGTTGTCATGAAACTGAAGAGTGCACTTCTGGCCACTGCATTTTCCTTTACGGCACTTTCCACAGTACCGGCGCTTGCCCATGACGAGTGGTACAATGGACACCGCGCATTTCATGACGAGCTAGGCGAAGCCCATGAACGGGCCCACGAGGAAGGGTTTGAGAGCCGTGCCGAGCATCGCGCCTATCACCGCGCCCTCCGTGACTTGCACGGGGGCTATCATGAGGATCGCGGCGACTACAGCTATTATCGGCCGCGCTACAATTATTACTATCCCAATTACCGCAGTTGGGGATGGTAGCCACGTAGCTTCGAGGCGAGGAGAATGAAATATGCGCGCTAGACTTTTAGCCATCAGCGCGGGCATCGGCCTCGCCCTTGCTGCGACCGAAGCAATGGCTCATCCTAAGCTCACATCCTCTGCTCCACCGTCGGATGGCATAGAGCGCGCCGCGCCCACGACCAAGGAAATCTGCCTGAACTTCTCGGAAGGAGTTATTGCCAAATTTTCAGGCCTGGAGTTGCGGGACGAGAGTGGCAAGTCGATTGCTACAGGTACCCCGGCGGTCGACCTGAAGGACAAGAAGCAGCTTGTGGTGCCTCTCGATGCGCCATTGCCGGCGGGTAAGTACCGGGTGATATGGCACGCGGTCTCTGAGGACACCCACCGCGTCAAGGGCGAATACACCTTCACTATCGGCAACTAGTCGTGGAGCTATGGCTCGTCCTCGTCCGCTTCGTGCATTACGCGACGTCCCTCGTCCTATTTGGCTTAGTGCTGTTTCCTTTCTACGCCTATCCGCGAGCGGCAAGTCGCGACGGGGGCACCAGCGGGCTGGCAATCTCGCTGTCGGTTTCACTTCTCATCCTTGCCAGCGGCATTTTGTGGTTCATCGGCGTGACGATCAGCATGACTGGAGGGGGCGCGAATTGGGAAACGGCCCGGTTCGTGCTGACGGATACGTCCTTTGGAGCCGTCGCATTCTTGCGTCTCGGAGCGGCGATTGCGGCGATAGGTACTACCCTTACATTGCTCGTGAGAGGTCCGTCGAAGAAGCTTGAGCTGCTCCTCCTCGCAATATGCGCAATTCTGCTGGGCAGTTTGGCGGGCGTCGGGCACACGCAAATCGAAGATAGCGAAGCTAGAGCAGTGCACACCCTGTCGGACTCTCTCCATCTTGTTGGAGCAGGTGCATGGCTTGGCGGACTCGTTGGTTTGCTTGACCTCGTGGTCGCGTCCTTTCGCGGTAACAAAGAAGCCGAGCGCGATGCTTGCGAAGCTGCGTTGCGTTTTTCGGTTATGGGCTATGCCGCCGTCGCTATCTTGGTCGTATCCGGCCTAATCAACTCCTGGTTCCTTGTGGGCTCGTTCACGAACCTGATCACGACAACGTACGGCCAATTGCTTCTGCTAAAGCTTCTACTCTTTTCCGCCATGCTTGCGTTTGCCGGTTTCAATCGCTTCTTCGTCGTCCCCACCCTGCTGGAGTCAAGTACAGCGGACACGAAACGCGGCCTTCGCAAACTCCTGATCAACGCGGTTGCGGAACAGAGCCTTGGTCTAGCTATCATCCTGATCGTTAGCTTTCTGGGCGTCACTGAACCTGCTGCCACCTCATAGCCCTTCACGCACCGACGGCGTATGGCAGGCCCCCGATTCCGAGCGCGAAAGACAATGCACATTTGCTGCAGCACAAGAGTTGATCCCATTGTGAGGGTGCCGCCTTCCGCGATGCATCGGCATCTCGCTCGACCGACTCTTAAATCGATCGTGCGCGGCGGGCTTAGCCATCCTTTTCAAGGAACGGTTTGCCGGCCAAAGTCTGAATTACAGTGAGAGTGCACTTAATTGAGCCTGAGATCGAGATCGCCGCGAAGCCTCACCAAACCGGCCGAGTTCGGCACGGGCTCGTCGCCGCGCTGCTGAACGACCTGAGCGGGAGGTACTGGCCGTTGATGGCGATCGTCCCCAAAACAAAAATGGCCCGCATCAAGCGGGCCATCTTCGTATCGGATCCGGTCAATCCGAATTTGGTTGCGGGGATAGGATTTGAACCTATGACCTTCAGGTTATGAGCCTGACGAGCTACCGGGCTGCTCCACCCCGCGTTAAACACTTGCTTTGCCTTCGCCAAAATGCCGGGGACAGTGAGGTAAGGCCGACGCTGTTCGCGTGGCTTGCTCCGTCCGTCCCAAAGGCTTCCTTGGAAGGCAACCCCGGGCAACGCCCATCGGGTGCGGGGCGTATGTATCAAGGCGGGCTGCCTTTGGAAAGGGCTGCGGGAACGTTTTTTTCGACTTTATGACAGCGGATGGACCGATTTTGGGTCCGTTTGGCATGCACTTGCCAGGAGTTCCGCAAAGGGCCAGCTTGGCCGCAACAAAATCAGGGCCGGACGCCCATTTTAGGGAGGAACGCCATGGACCGTACTTTGGACCCTACCTTGGACCCTGCCTTGGACCAGTCCCTGACAGGCACCCCGCTGCGGGCGCTGCAGGATGCCTTCCATGCCATGGTCGCGCGGTCGCGGGCCGAGCCGGCGCCTGACCTGGCCGAGCGGCTCGACCGGCTGGCGCGGCTGCGCGCGGTGGTCGCGGACAATGAGGAGCGCTTCCGGCAGGCGATCTCGGCCGATTTCGGCCACCGCTCGGCGGTCGAGACCACGATTGCCGAGACCATGCTGGTGTTCTCCGAGATCCGGCATGCCACAAAACACCTGAAGAGCTGGATGACATCACAGCGGGTCGCGACCGCGCTGCAATTCCTGCCTGCGCGCAACCGGCTGATGCCGCAGCCGCTCGGCGTGGTCGGCATCATCGCGCCCTGGAATTATCCGCTGCAGCTCACGCTCGCGCCCGCGATCGGCGCCATCGCCGCCGGCAACCGTGTCATCATCAAGCCGAGCGAGCTCGTGCCGCACTTCTCGGCGCTGCTGAAGGAGACGGTCGGGCAGAGGTTCGATGCCACCGAAGTGCTCGTCACCGGCATCGAGGACGAGATCGCAAAGGGCTTTGCGCGCCTGCCATTCGATCATCTCGTCTTCACCGGCTCGACGCGGGTCGGGCGGCTGGTCGCGGAGGCCGCGGGACGCAATCTGACGCCTGTGACGCTCGAGCTCGGCGGCAAGTCGCCCGCGATCATCGACGCCTCGGCCGATCTCAATGAGGCGGCCGAGCGCATCGTTTATGGAAAGCTGCTCAATGCCGGGCAGACCTGCATCGCGCCGGATTATGTGCTGGTGCCGGAGAATTCGGTGCAATCCTTTGCCGAAAAGGTGCGCACGCAGATGCGGCGCATGTTCGGCACCGATCCCGCCAACAAGGACTACACCTCCGTCATCTCCGACCGGCACTATGCGCGGCTCGAAGGCCTCGTCGCGGATGCGGCCCAGCGCGGCGCCAGGATCCTGCAACCGGCCAAGCCCGACGATCCCAACTGGAAGGCGCACCGCAAATTCCCGCCGACGCTGATCCTCAGTGCGACCGAAGCGATGGCGGTGATGCAGGAGGAGATCTTTGGGCCCGTGCTGCCGGTGCTGGGCTATCGCGATCCGGCCGACGCCATCGCTTTCGTCAACGCCCGCGACCGGCCGCTGGCGCTGTACTGGTTCGGCAAGGACAGCAACGCGCGCGACGAGGTGCTGTCGCGCACCATCTCCGGCGGCGTCACAATCAACGACTGCCTGTTTCACTTCACGCAAGTCAACCAGCCGATGGGCGGCGTCGGCGCATCCGGCACCGGCGCCTATCACGGCGAATGGGGCTTTCGCACCTTCAGCAAGCTGAAGCCAGTGTTCTATCGCTCCAAGTTCAACCGCCTCGCCGACCTCTATCCGCCCTATGGCGGCAAGATCGCGCGGCTGGAGAAGTTGATGCGGTTCATGTCGTAGGCTGTCTCAACGCCTCGATCACGCCGATACTGATCGGCGGCAACGCCAATGCACCGACCATCATGATCGCGGAGAAGGCCGCGGACATGATCAGGGCGGAGATGCGGTAGCTCTCTCCCTCTCCCCGTTCTTACGGGGAGAGGGTTGGGGTGAGGGGCCTCTATCCGCGAACTCGGTGAGAGACGGACTCGCGGAGGCTCCCCCTCACCCGGAATTTGCTGCGCAAGTTCCGGCCTCTCCCCGCACGCGGGGAGAGGCGAAGACACGCTCAATTCAACAAGAACCCGCCGTCCACCGTGACCACACTGCCCGTCATGTAGCGCGAAGCATTCGACGCCAGTAGCAGGATCGCGCCGTCGAGATCGGACTCGGCGCCGACGCGGCGCTGCGGGATGCGTTTGGCCAGGCGCTCACCTGCGGGCGTCGACCAGAAGGCGTGGTTCATCTCGGTGTCGATGTAGCCGGGCGCGAGCGCGTTGATGCGGATGTTCTGCCCGGCAAGCTCCAGCGCCATCGCCCTGGTCGCCTGGATGATGCCGGCCTTGGAGATCGCATAGGGCGACACCGCCTTGAGCACGCCGGTGCCGAGCACGGAGGCGATGTTGACGATGTTGCCCGACTGCTTGCGCGCGATCATGCGCCGCGCCACTTCCGTCGCGAGGAAATAGGCGCCCTTGAGGTTGGCGCCGATCACGGCATCCCAATCGGCCTCGGTCTGCTCGGTCGCGAGTTTCTCGATGGCGATGCCGGCATTGTTGATCAGCACGGTGACGGGCCCGAGCGCGGCTTCCGCCGCATCGACCGCCCTGGCGATCGACGCGGTGTCGGTGACGTCGAGCGCGACGGCGGCAGCGCGGCCGCCCTTGCCGCGGATTTCTTCCTCCAGGCTTTTCAGCTTGTCGGTCTGCCGCGCGGCGAGCGCGACGGATGCGCCATGGGCCGCCAGCACCCGGGCAAATTGCCGCCCCAGCCCCTGGCTCGCGCCGGTCACGAGGATGGTTTCTTTACTGACGTCGAACAGGTCTGACATGACGATTTCCTTGGGCGTGATCCCTGAGCTTTTGCAGCCATCAATACAGACGATTTTAGCGATCTGAAACCGGAATGATCGGTTCGGCGTTCATTCGTTCCAGCGCAGCAATGTTCCCGAGGTGAGCTCGCACGCATGAACAGTTTCGATCTCGCGGTCTATGCGGCACTCGCCATCGCGGTCGGCCTCGGGTTCAGGATCGGGCTGCTGCGCAGCGCCATGACCATCCTCGCCTATCTCCTCGCCGCGCCGATGGCGGTGGCGCTGATGCCGCTGATCGCGCCGCAGATCGCAGCCAATCCGAATTCGCCGCTGCTCCAGAACTGGATCTGGTTCTTCGCCATCTTCGTGGTGGTCGGCATGCTGCTCGGGCATATCGGCCGCATCGCGCTGAACGACACCATCGGCGAGGCCGGCATCGGCGACCGGCTCGGCGGCGCCGCGCTCGGCGCCATCAGGGTCGGCCTCGTCGCCATCACGCTGGTAGCGGTGTTCGACCAGATCGTGCCGGCCAACCGCGAGCCGCCGTTCCTCGCCGGCTCGCATCTGCGGCCGTTGTTCTCGACGGTGGGGCGGATGGGATTCAAGTCGCTGCCGCCGGAAGCGGCTGCCGCGATCGACCGCCTCAAGCAGGAGCGGCGCATCTGATCCAGCGCATTTGCATCGCGGCGAGGACGCGCATGCATTTTGGTGCGAGCCCGTCCCTTATCAGCGGCATCGATGTTGGCTAGAGTGGCCGCATCCAAAACCTGCCTGACATTACGGGAGTGAAACAGTGGATCTTGGGATCAAAGGTCGCCGCGCCATCGTCTGCGCATCCAGCAAGGGCCTCGGGCGCGCCTGCGCCATCGCGCTGGCGGAGGCCGGCGTTCACGTCACGCTGACCGCGCGCGGTGCCGAAGCTCTGAAGAAGACCGCCGACGACATCCGCAAAGCCTATCCTGACGTGACCGTCACCGAGATCGTCGGCGACATTACGACGCCGGCGGGTCGCGAGGCCGTGCTGAAGGCCTGCCCCGAGCCGGATATCCTGGTCAACAATGCCGGCGGCCCGCCGCCCGGCGATTTCCGCAACTGGACCCGCGACGACTGGATCAAGGCGATCGACGCCAATATGCTGACGCCGATCGAGCTGATCAAGGCGACGGTGGACGGCATGATGGCGCGCAAGTTCGGCCGCATCGTCAACATCACCTCGGCCGCGGTGAAGGCGCCGATCGACATCCTCGGCCTTTCCAACGGCGCGCGCGCCGGCCTCACCGGCTTCATCGCCGGCCTGTCGCGCAAGACCGTGATCAACAACGTCACCATCAACGGCCTGTTGCCTGGCCCGTTCGAGACCGATCGTCTCACCGGCACCGCCAAGGCCGAAGCCGACAAGCGCGGCGTCACGCCGGAGCAGATCCTTGCCGACCGTGCCAAGCTCAACCCTGCGGGGCGCTTCGGCCAGCCCGACGAGTTCGGCTATGCCTGCGCCTTCCTGTGCGGCGCCAAGGCCGGCTTCATCACCGGGCAGAACATCTTGCTCGATGGCGGCGCGTTCCCGGGAACGCTGTAAGGCTCTCCGCTCTCTCCCCGTCATTGCGAGGAGCCCTCGCGACGAAGCAATCCAGACTGCCGCCGCGGAAAGATTCTGGATTGCTTCGCTGCGCTCGCAATGACGAGAATGGGGTGGCGACCTTCCGACACAACAGCCACAACACGCTGCCTCGCCCGGGCGCCCGCTCCCTCCCCGTGACTGCGGGGAGAGAGCGGTCTTATGAAGTTACCGCTGCTTCGTCGCTTCGTCCTCGTCGCGCTCGCTGGGATCGGAGGAATCGGCGGTGAGACGCTCACTGGTCCAGTCGATACCGAACTCGTCGAGTCCAGCGGCGAGCAGATCGCCCAGCATGGGCTCGCCGAGCAGATAGTGCACCGTTTCACGGCGCGGGCTGCCATAGGCGCCCCGCGCCTCCACGGCGCGCGCGCGCAAATCGTCCCAATCATCGATGGTGCCGTCGCCGCGACCGAGCCAGGTCAGCGCGACGAGATCGATCTGTTCGTCCTCGTTCAAGACGATCATGAAGCTGCCGAGCTCGTGGCCGACCGGATCGGAGCCGTTGTCCTCGAGGACGTCGATCGCGTCGTCATCGCTCGGGTTCGAGCCGGAATCCGGATCGGAAGCCGCCTCCTTGACGTCGAATTCGCGCGCCTTCTCGATGATGAAGGCGACCTTGTCCGCGGAAATCGCAAGCTCTGGCATGGCTCCCTCTCCGGCTTCTTTCCGGTTCCTCGCGATAACGCCACATCACCTCAGATGATCCATTGCGCTTGATGGCGGAAAGTGCGCATGTTCCAACGCAAGAGCAAGAACACGGGGATGCGCCGGATGCAGTGGAAGGTCGGCAAGGTCAGGATCACGAAATTCGTCGAAATGGAGACGGTGGGCTCGACCCGCTTCATCCTGCCGGCAGCGACCAACGACGAAATCCGCAAGCTGCCCTGGCTGATCCCGCAGTTCGCCACCGAAGAAGGCCGGCTGAAGATGTCGATCCACTCGCTTGTGGTGGAGACGCCTACGCACCGGATCGTGGTCGACACCGGCCTTGGCAACGACAAGCAGGGCCGCGGCGTCCCGACCTGGAACAACCGCACCACGCCGTTTCTGGAGACCATGACCGCGGCGGGTTTTCCGCCTGACAGCATCGACACCGTGCTGTGCACGCATCTTCACGTCGACCATGTCGGCTGGAACACGAGGCTGGTCGACGGCCGATGGGTGCCGACCTTTCCGAAGGCGCGCTACGTCTTCGGCAGGACCGAATATGAATACTGGCGCGATTACACGGCCGAGCCGGATAAGGTTGCGGTGTTCAACGATTCCGTGAAGCCGGTCGTCGATGCTGACCAGGCCGAGCTGATCCCGAGCGACCACCAGCTCTGCGAGGAAATCAAGCTGATCCCGACCCCGGGCCACAGTCCCGGGCACATGAGCGTCCTGATCGAGTCCGGTGGCGAGCAGGGGCTTCTGACCGGCGACGTCGCCCATCATCCCTGCCAGATGGCGCATCTCGACTGGTGCTCGGTCGTCGATTCCGATCAGACCCAGTCGGCCGCGACACGGCGCGAGATGTTCTCGCGTTTTGCCGACACGCCGACACTGGTGATCGGCGGGCATTATTCGGCGGGGCATATCAAGCGGGCGGGAGACGCGTTCAAATTTGTGGCGTTGCAATCGTAGGGTGGGCAAAGCGACGCGTGCCCACCGTCTCCGGACCACTAAAAAGAATGGTGGGCACGGCGCTCCGCGCCTTTGCCCACCCTTCAAAGATTGGCAGCAATGCGCTCCTCTCTAGGCGGTTGAATTTCCCGCCGCCCTGTTCCATGAAGCTGTTCAACCGATCGGTCCATTCCCAGGGAGAAACGAGAATGAAGCTTGTTCGTTACGGCGAGAAGGGTGCGGAAAAGCCCGGCCTGATCGATAGATCCGGCCAGTTGCGCGACCTGTCGGCGCAGGTGAAGGACCTGACCGGTGAAGCCTATTCGCCTGATACCCTGAAGAAGCTGGCAGGCCTCGACCCCGCCTCGCTGCCCGCCGTGTCGGGCAAGCCGCGGTTCGGCGCACCGGTCACCGGCATCTCGAAATTCGTCGCCATCGGCCTCAATTACAGCGACCACGCCAAGGAGACCGGCGCTGCGATCCCGAGCGAGCCGATCATCTTCATGAAGGCGAACACCTCACTGTCCGGCCCGAACGACGCGGTCGAGAAGCCGCGCGGCTCGACCAAGCTCGACTGGGAGGTTGAGATCGCCGCGATCATCGGCACCCGTGCCAAATATGTCTCGGAAGCCGACGCGCTGAACTACGTCGCCGGCTATTGCGTCTGCAACGACGTCTCCGAGCGCAACTTCCAGACCGAGCGCCTGGGCCAGTGGACCAAGGGCAAGTCGCACGACACGTTCGGCCCGCTCGGCCCGTGGCTCGCCACCAAGGACGAGATCAAGGATGTGCAGGACCTGTCGATGTGGCTCGACGTCAACGGCCAGCGTCGCCAGACCGGCTCGACCAAGACCATGATCTTCTCCATGGCGAAGTGCGTCTCCTACGTCTCGCAGTTCATGACGCTCCTGCCCGGCGACATCATCACCACCGGCACCCCGCCCGGCGTCGGCCTCGGCATGAAGCCGCCGACCTTCCTCAATGTCGGCGACGTCGTCACGCTCGGCATCGAAGGTCTCGGCGAGCAGCGCCAGGAGATCATCGCGGCGTAAGCTGCTGCCCTCTCCCGTCATTGCGAGCGAAGCGAAGCAATCCAGAGATCGTCCTACAGAGGCAGTCTGGATTGCTTCGTCGCTCCAGCGCAAAATTGCTTCGCAATTTTGTCGCTTCGCTCCTCGCAATGACGAACTACAACTTTCATTGTGGGATGTTCGCCATGAAGCTCACCTTCTCCCCCGCCTCGCCCTTCGCCCGCAAGGTGCGCATCGCCGCGATCGAGCTCGGGCTGATCGACAAGATCGAGCTCGTGCCCGCAACCGTCGCGCCGGGCACGGCCAACGAGGACTATTCACGCATCACGCCGCTGAAGAAGCTGCCGGTGCTGATCACCAATGACGGCGACGTGATTTTGGACTCCTACGTCATCGTCGAATATCTCAACGAGATCGTCGGCGGCAGCCTGATCCCCGGCTACGGTCCGCGGCGCTGGAAGGCCAAGACCAACCACTCGCTGCTCAACGGCATGCTCGATTCCATGCTGCTGTGCCGCTACGAGAAGATGGTGCGGCCGCAGGGCCTGCAATGGCAGGCCTGGTCGGACGACCATTGGAACAGGGCTTGGACCGGCATGGCGCGCTTCGAGAACATGCCGGAGGTGCTAAACGGCCCGTTCGACATCTCGCAGATCGGCCTCGTTTGCGTGCTCGGCTATGCCGACTTCCGCTTCGCCGATTGCGGCTGGCGCAAGGCCTATCCCAAGCTCGACGCCTTCCATCAGAAGATGCTGGAGCGGCCTTCCGTGAAAATCTCGGTGCCGCCTCCCGCGTAAATCGCAGGAGCTCTCATGAGCCTCAAATATTCGGTCGGCGATCTCACCATCCATCGCGTCATCGAGCAGGAAGTCTCCTTCTTCTCGGCGCTGGAGTTCATTCCCGGGCTGACAGCGGAGGTGCTGGCCGAGAATCGGGCCTGGATGCGGCAGGCCAAGGCACTGGACGAGCAGGACACGCTGATCCTGTGCTTCCAGTCCTACGTGGTGAAGACGCCGCATCACACCATCCTGATTGACGGCTGCATCGGCAACGACAAGCCGCGGCCGCAGCGACCGAAATGGCACTTGAAGACCGACGACACCTACATGCGCGGCCTTCACGCCGCCGGGGTTTCGGCGGGCGACATCGACTTCGTGATGTGTACGCATCTGCATGCCGATCACGTCGGCTGGAACACCCGGCTCGAGAACGGCCGCTGGGTGCCGACCTTCCCCAAGGCGCGCTATGTCTTCGCCAAGCGGGAGTTCGACTACTGGACCGAGCACAATGCGAAGGCGGAGGTCCCGCCCTTTGCCGACAGCGTGTTGCCGGTGGTGGAGGCGGGGCGCCACGAACTCGTCGGCGGCGACCATCAGATCGGCGATCACATCCGCATCCTGCCGACGCCCGGCCACACGCCGGGCCATGTCGCCTTCACCATCGGACGCGGCAAGGACGATGCGGTGTTCTCCGGCGATCTCATCCACTCGCCGCTACAGGCGCTCTATCCGGAGCTGTCGATGAAATTCGACGTCGATCAGGCCACAGCGGCGAAAACGCGCCGCAGCTTCCTGGAGCGCTATTGCGACACCGACACGCTTTGCTGCACCGCGCATTTCCCCTCGCCGTCGGTCGGGAAGATCAAGCGCAAGGGCAGCGGATTCGTCTGCGCGGCGGTTTGATCTAGGACGGCTCGCGCTGCGAACTCCATCCTCCCCTGGAGAGGGAGGATCGGTTCGCATGGAGCGAAGCGGAATGCGAACCGAGGTGGGGTGACGGTCTGTCCTCGTTGAACACTGCCCGTGGGGAGAGATCACCCCACCCCGCTCGCGCTGCGCGCGATCGACCCTCCCCCTCCAGGGGAGGGTAAGAGCTCCCGCCCTCACGGAGGAAACGATGACAACGCTCCCCGACATCCCGCTTCCCGCCGGCATTCGCTCGCGTTACGTCGAGGGCATCAACGGCTTGCGCATGCATGTGCTGGAAGCCGGCTTCGAGACCAAGGGCCGGCCCTGCATCCTCCTGCTGCACGGCTTTCCTGAGCTCGCCTTCTCCTGGCGCAAGGTGATGCCGGCGCTCGCCGCCGCCGGCTATCACGTGATCGCGCCGGACCAGCGCGGCTATGGACGCACGACGGGATGGAGCGCCGAGTACGACGACGATCTCGCGCCCTTCTCGCTCTTCAACCTGGTGCGTGACGCGCTCGCCCTGGTGTCGGCTTTCGGCTACAGACAGGTTGATGTGGTCGGGCATGATTTCGGCAGCCCGGTCGCGGCCTGGTGCGCGCTAGTGCGGCCCGACATATTCCGTTCGGTGACGATGATGAGCGCGCCGTTTGGCGGACCGCCGCCGCTGCCCTTCAACACAGTCGACACGCCGGCAAAGCCTGCGGCCGAAGATTCCGTGCATCGCGAGCTTGCCGCGCTGCCGCGCCCGCGAAAACACTATCAATGGTACTATTCGACTCGCGCGGCCAACGGCGACATGCACCGCGCGCCCCAGGGCGTGCATGATTTCCTGCGTGCCTACTATCATCACAAGAGCGCGGACTGGACCGGCAACAAGCCCTATCCGCTGGAATCGTGGTCGGCGAATGAGCTGGCAAAGCTGCCGACCTATTACGTGATGGACCTGAATGAGACCATGCCAGAGACGGTCGCGAAGGAGATGCCGTCGCCGGCCGCCATCGCCGCCAATCAATGGCTGCCCGATCGCGAGCTCGCGTACTACAGCGCCGAATATGGGCGCACCGGATTCCAGGGTGGGCTGCAATGGTATCGCTGCGGCACATCGGGCGCTTTCAATCACGAACTGCAACTGTTCTCTGGCCGCAGCATCGACGTGCCCTCCTGCTTCATCTCGGGCAAGCAGGATTGGGGCACCTATCAGCGCCCCGGCGTGTTCGAGGCGATGCAGGCGCGCGCCTGCACGAAGATGCTCGGCTGCCATCTCGTCGATGGCGCCGGTCATTGGGTGCAGCAGGAGCAGCCTGCCGAAGTCACCCGGTTGCTGCTGGACTTCCTCGCAAAGGCCGGCACCGGCTGATTTGACCGGGGAACGGCGGCGTCCTATATAGTTTAGAATAATTCTAAACTCGTGACAGGGCCGTCGTGAAGAATTTTGCCGATCTGACCGAGCGCGAGGTGCTTGCGGTCGCGATCTCCTCCGAGGAGGAGGACAGTCGCATTTACATGACCTTCGCCGAGGACCTGAAGGAGCGCTATCCGGATTCGGCAAAGCTGTTCGAGCAGATGGCTGAGGAGGAGCGCGGCCATCGGCACATGCTACTGGAAATGTACGAGCAGCGTTTCGGCCAGCACCTGCCGCCGATCCGCCGCGAGGACGTCAAGGGCTTTTTGCGCCGCCGCCCGATCTGGCTGACCAAGAACCTGGCGCTCGATACGATCCGCAGAGAAGTCGAGACCATGGAGCTCGAGGCCGAGCGCTTCTATGCGAAGGCCGCCGAGCAGGCCGAGGACGTCAACGTCCGCCGGCTGCTCGGCGACCTCGCCGAGGCCGAGAAGAGCCACGAGAACACTGCCGCCAGACTGACGGGCGAGATCCTCAAGCCCGACGTGCGCGCCGAGGAAGACCGGACGCGGCGACGGATGTTCGTGCTGCAATATGTTCAGCCGGGCCTCGCCGGGTTGATGGACGGATCGGTCTCGACGCTGGCGCCGCTGTTTGCGGCGGCCTTCGCCACGCACCAGAACTGGCAGACATTTCTGGTGGGCCTTGCCGCATCGATCGGCGCCGGCATCAGCATGGGCTTTGCGGAAGCGCTCTCCGACGACGGTTCGCTGACCGGGCGCGGCTCGCCCTGGCTGCGCGGCCTCACCTGCGGCGCAATGACGACGCTCGGCGGACTCGGCCACACCGCGCCCTATCTCGTGCCGGACAGCTGGGCCAACGCATTCTGGATCGCAACCGCAATCGCCTGCGTCGTCGTGTTCTTCGAATTGTGGGCGATCGCCTTCATCCGCGCGCGCTACATGGACACACCGTTCCTCCAGGCCGTATTCCAAATCGTGCTCGGCGGCGCCATCGTGCTGGCGGTGGGGATTGTGATCGGGGCGGCGTAGTAGCTTCACCCTCCGTTGTCATCGCCCGCGAAAGCGGGCGATGACAGTACGCCGCGCCAGATATGGTGAGAGCGAGCTCTCCAACGAAGGCCTCTGGAATACTGGATCGCCCGGTCAAGCCGGGCGATGACAGCGAGTTCTTGAACTCCGTCCGCTCCGTCCCGCCCGAATATCAATCGCGATCAAACAGCCGTTGCGGCATTCGGCCAAACTGCGCATCATCGTCCGACAATAAGAACAGGAGAGGTGCCGTGGCCAAATCGGAATGGAGTTTCAAGAGTGCGGTCGAGCTGTCGGCCGCATTGACCGCGAAGAAAGTCTCGGCGGTCGAGCTCACCCAGGACGCGATCGACCGCATCCAACGTCACGACGGCAAGATCAACGCGATCTGCGTCCGCGATTTCGATCGTGCGCTCGGCGCCGCGCGCGAGGCGGACGGGGCGCTGGCGCGCGGCGAAAGCAAAGCGCTGCTCGGCCTCCCCGTCACCGTGAAGGAGTCCTTCAACGTCGCCGGCCTGCCCACGACCTGGGGCTGGACACCGCAGAAGGATTTCAAGCCGGCGGAGGACGCACTGTCGATCACCCGGGTGAAGAACGCCGGCGGCATCATCCTCGGCAAGACCAACGTTCCCGTCGGCTTGGGCGATTGGCAGAGCTACAACGAGATCTACGGCACCACGAACAATCCGTTCGATCTCGACCGCACGCCTGGCGGCTCATCGGGCGGCTCGTCTGCGGCGCTCGCGGCCGGCTACGGACCGCTCTCGCTCGGCTCCGACATCGGCGGCTCGCTGCGGGTGCCCGCCTTCCATTGCGGGGTCTATGCGCACAAGCCGAGCTACAATCTCTGTCCGACGCGCGGCCATACGCCGCCGCCATTTCCGGCCATCCCGATGGAGCGCGACATGGCCGTTATCGGTCCGATGGCGCGGAGTGCGGCCGATCTGTCGCTGCTCCTGGAGGTGATGGCAGGTCCCGATCCGCTGGACCTCGGCATCGGATACAAGCTCGCGCTACCGGAGGCGCGACACCACGCGCTGAAGGATTTTCGGGTGCTAGTGATCGACAGCCACCCATTGCTGCCAGCGAATGCCGACATTCGCGGCGCGATCGAGAAGCTGGCGGGCCGATTGGCGAGCATGGGCACGCGTGTCGCACGCGAGAGCCCGCTGTTTCCGGATTTCACGGAAGCCTCGCGCCTCTACATGCGCATGCTGATGAGCTTTCTCGGCGCGTTCTTTCCGCCGGACATCCTCGCCGGCGCACGTGCGGGGGCGGCGCAACTCTCACCTGAGGACAAGAGCCTTGCAGCCGAGCGACTGCGCGGCATGACGTACACGCATCAGGCCTGGGTGTTCGACGAGGGCGCCCGCGCCGGGCTGCGCGCGCAATGGCGGCAATTGTTCAGGACATTCGATGCGGTGATCTGCCCGATCATGCCGACACCGGCCTATCCGCATGATCATTCGCCGCAGCAGGAGACGCGCCGGATCAACATCGACGGCAAGGACCATGTCTATCCGGACCAGCTTGCCTGGCCCGGCATCGCCACGCTGACGGGCCTGCCGGCAACGGCCATTCCTCTCGGTCTGTCGAAGGACGGCCTGCCGGTCGGCGTGCAGATCATCGGACCCTTCCTCGAGGACCGGACGCCGCTCAAGCTCGCCGAACTGATCGAGCGCGAGTTCGGCGGGTTCTTGCCGCCGAAGATGTTTGACGACTAGTCCTCCCCGTCATTGCGAGCCAACGGGTCCGCGCGAAGCGCGGCCCGATGACAGGCTCCGCGAAGCAATCCAGATTGTCACCGCGGAACGATTCTGGATTGCTTCGTCGCAAGGGCTCCTCGCAATGACGGGGTAAAAACAACGTCGAGATTTTGCGCTACGCACATCCCCGGGAGGGAGAAAATAGAATGAGCAACGACCTCGAACAGCTCACCGCGCTCAACCGCGACTATGTCGCCTCCGTGCAGAACTGCGACGTCAAGCGCTTCGACGAGATCCTTGCGCCGGAATTCTACTGCTCCAATCCCGACAAGACGCTGGTCGATCGCACAGCCTTCCTGGAGCAGACGGCGCGGCCGATCGCGATCCGCAATTTGCATGCGCATGACGTCATCATCCGCATCATGGGCGACTTCGCCATCATCCACGCCGCGACCAGCTACACCACGGCGGATGGCCAGCAGGCGACGGGGCGATATACCGATTGCTGGACGAAGACGAACGGGAAGTGGCTCGCTGTGTCCGCGCACGTGTCGCGGTGAGATCGTGATGCGGTGAGGTTGGGGAAGGGTGAGGCAGGCACGCTGCCGCTCCACCGCCAGCTGTCATGCCCCGGCTTGACCGGGGCATCCAGTACTCCGCGGCCGCAGTTCGTTCACACAACTTCTGCCGCGGAGTACTGGATCGCCCGGTCGAGCCGGGCGATGACACCTGAATTGGGGCGACAACGCCGGAGCAGCCGGCAAACGCCAGCGCTCAGCTATCGAACACGATCACGCTGCGCAGCGTCTTGCCGGCTTTCATGTTGGCAAAGCCCTCGTTGATCTCGTTTAGCTTCAGCTTGGCCGAGATCCAGTCCTCCAGGTGCAGCCGACCGCGCAGGTAGAAGTCAACCAGCCGCGGCATGTCCACGCGGAAATGGTTGGAGCCCATCGAGGAGCCCTGGATCTTGCGCTCGCGCAGGAAGTCGAAGCCGTGCAGCTCGATCTTCTGGCCGAACGGGATCATGCCGACGATGGTGGCCGTGCCGCCCGAAGCGAGCATGGCAAAGGCTTGCTCCGCGGTCTCCTTGCGGCCGAGCACCTCGAAGGAATGATGCACGCCGCCATTGGTGAGATCGCGTACCTGCTTCACAACGTCGCCGTCGGCGGGGTTGACGATGTCGGTCGCTCCCAGCTTGGTCGCGAGCTGGAGTTTTGCCGGATTGGTATCGATGGCGATGATGCGACCGGCGCCGGCGATCTGCGCGCCGTTGATCGCGGCCATGCCGACGCCGCCGCAGCCGATCACCGCCACGGTCTCGCCGGCCGTCACCTTGGCCGTGTTCACGACCGCGCCGTAGCCGGTGATGACGCCGCAACCGATCAGCGCGGCGAGATCCAGCGGCATTTCTTTGCGGATTTTGACGATCGCGTTCTCGTGCACCAGCATCTGCTCGGCGAAGGACGAGAGATTGAGAAACTGGTGCAGCTTCTCCGGTCTGGACCACTGCATCCGGTTGGAGACGCCCGGCAGCATCTTCACCGTGGTGTCGGTGCAGAGCACGGTGCGCCCCGTCGTGCAATTGTCGCAGGTGCCGCAGAAGACCGAAAGGCACGTGACGACGTGATCGCCGGGCTTGACGTAAGTGACGTCGGAGCCGACCTGCTCGACCACGCCGGCGGACTCGTGCCCAAGCACCGCGGGCAGCGGATGCGGATAGAGGCCCTCCATGAAGTGCAGATCGGAGTGACAGAGACCGGCGACCGCCGTGCGGACCAGGACCTCGCGCGGGCCCGGCTTCGGCAGGCTGATATCCTCGATGACGAGCGGCTGGTTGACTTCATAGAGGACGGCGGCCTTCATCGGTGTTTCCTCGGTGTTGTTGTTTCGTTTTGCCTCTCCCATGGGGAGAGGTCGGCGCGAAGCGCCGGGTGAGGGGTTACGCTCCCTCGTGGGACCTGGACCCCTCACCCGATTTGCTGCGCAAATCGACCTCTCCCTACGGGAGAGGTGAAGAGCCTACGCCGCCAGAACCAGTTCGCCAACCTCGCTCATGCCGGCGTCGCGATCGCCGAGCAGCAGCGCGGCGATCTTCTGCTTCACTGGATTTTCCGTCAGCCGGAACGGATCGCTCGGCAACACCCGGTGGTCGATCACGAGACGCGACAGCAACAGCCGGCGCGCGTCGCCGCGCATGTCGTGGATGCGGTGGCCTTCCCAAGCGAACGCGACGGCGCTGGCGACATGATAGAGCAGGCTGGTGGCGCGACGCGCGTCCGCCTCGTTGTCGGCCTTGCCCGCGACCTCGCGTGCGAAGCCGACGGCACGATCGACAAGACCGCGCAGATTATCACGCCAGGCCTGCGGCACGGACGCACTGTCGTCCAGCCGGGCGTGCAGATCGGCCGCGAGCGCGGATTCCGCACCATGACGACCGACCGCGCGCCGCAGCGCATCGATCGCGACGATGTTGCCGGTGCCTTCCCAGACCGAGCCGAGATGGGCATCCCGCAGCAGGCGGGCAGTGGCGAACTCCTCGATATAGCCAATGCCGCCGCGCATCTCGAGCGCATCGCCGCAGACCTTTCGCGCATCGCGCGTGGCGCGGAACTTCAGCGTTGGTGTGAGAATGCGCAACAGCGCCGCCGCATCCTGGCTGCCAGCCTCGGCGCGATCGAGCGCGTCGGCGGTGAGGAAGCTCATCGACAGCGCCTGCTCGACCGGCAGCATGATCTTCAGCATCTGCCGGCGACCGAGCGGCAGGTCGATGATGCGGTTGCCGAACACCACGCGGTTCTTCGCGACCGTCATTGCGTCGTGATAGGCCCGGCGCATCAGCGCGGCGGATTTGACGCCATTTGAGAGCCGCGACGAGTTCACCATCTCGGCCATCTGCACGAAGCCGCGGTCGAGCTTGCCGACGGCATAGGCGATCGCGCCTTCGAGCTTGATCTCGCCCGAGGCCATCGAGCGCGTGCCGAGCTTGTCCTTGAGGCGCACGATCCGGTAGTGGTTCTGCGCGCCGTCGTCGAGGAAGCGCGGCATCAGGAACAGACCGACGCCGCGGGTGCCTGGCCCGGCACCTTCGGGGCGCGCCAGCAGCATCACGACTTTGGCGTCCGCGTTCGAGCAGAACCATTTCTCGCCGTAGAGGCGCCAATGGTCGCCCTCCTGCACCGCGCGCGTGGTCAGCGTGCCGACGTCGGAGCCGCCTTCCTTCTCGGTCATGAACTGGCCGCCCTGGGTCAGCTTGCTCATGTCCGTCTGCGTGAGACCATCAAGATATTTGGCCTTCAGCGCATCGCTGCCGAAATTCGCCAGCAGCTTGGCGCAGCCGTCGGTGACGTTGATCGGGCAGCCCATGCCGAATTCGGTCTGATTGAACAGGAAGGTGAAGGCGTGTTTGGCCACCACGGGATATTTGTCTGGCCAGCCCATGATGCCCTTGCGGATCGAGAGCGCGTGGATGCCGAACTCACCGAAAGCAGCCTTCTCCAATTCGCGATAGGCCGGATGATATTCGATCCATTGCACGTCGCGGCCGAACTTGTCGCGCTGATGCAGGATGGGCGTATGCCGGTCGGCAAGCCGCGCGCATTCGTCGAGCGGGCCGCCGGCGAGTTCGCCGAGGCGATCGAGATGCGGCTCGATATGGCGGAACAGCGTGTCCGGCAGATGGATGCGCAAGAGGTCGGTCAGTGCGGGATCGGCGCGGTAGAAATTCATGCCTGAGGTGTCGGGCGCCAGCAGGCCGGACGGCTCGGCCGCGACACGTGCTGGCTGCGCTGGGACCGGCTTGTGCATGATCATCCTCTTCGTTTCCGCCCGACGGCAATTCTTTGCGCTTGCCGCTTGGAATGATGTCGATCATGCTCCAGAGGCGGATGCGGATAAAGCCGCAAATCGTCAGGGCGGCATGATCGCCGCGGGGGAGCAATTCGCCCTGCGGAATTGTGACCGCCCCGACTGGTTGTCCGCGCGGACCATGCATAGATCAACGGCTTCCTGTCTCCGAGAGATCACGCCATGGAACACCCAAAATACAAGATCGCGCTCATCGTCGGCGCCGGCGAAGGATTGAGCGCGTCGCTGGCGCGGCTGTTTGCCGCCCAGAACATCCGCGTCGCCCTTGCCGCGCGCAAGATCGAGAAGCTGGGCGCGCTCTGCACCGAGACCGGGGCCAAGGCCTATGCCTGCAACGCCACGGAGCCTGAGGAGGTCGAGCGGCTGTTCGGCCTGGTCGAGCGCGAGATCGGCACGCCCGACCTCGTCGTCTACAACGCCAGCGGCCGCACGCGCGGACCGTTCCTCGACCTGGTCCCTGCCGAAGTCGCGCAGGCGATCGCGGTCAGCGCCTATGGCGGCTTCCTGGTGGCGCAGCAGGCGGCCAAACGCATGCTGCCGAACAAGCACGGCGCGATCCTGTTCACCGGCGCCTCCGCCAGCGTCAAGGGCTATGCGCAGTCGACGCCCTTTGCGATGGGCAAGTTCGCGCTGCGCGGGCTCGCGCAGAGCATGGCGCGCGAATTGTCGCCGCAGGGCATCCATGTCGCGCATTTCGTCATCGATGGCGCGATCCGCAGCGCGGCGCGCACCGAGCCGGCCGACAAGCCGGACTCGATGCTCGACCCCGACGCCATCGCGCAGAGCTATTGGAACGTATTGCAGCAGCCGCGCAGCGCCTGGAGCTGGGAGCTGGAGTTGCGGCCGTGGGTGGAGAATTTTTGAAGTCGTGTTTTGAGGCAATAGCGTCACAACAATCGTCATTGCGAGCGAAGCGAAGCAATCCAGAGATATCTCCGCGGATACAGACTGGATTGTTTCGTCGCCAGCGCAAAATTGCTTTGCAATTTTGTCGCGGGCTCCTCGCAATGACGGAACAATAAGGGAGCGACATGAGCACGGAAACCACCATCGATACCGGTACCGATGAACTCCTCTGCGTGATCCGCGACCGCGTCGCCGTCATCACGCTGAATCGGCCCGAGGCGCGCAACTCGCTATCGGACACGCTGACGCCGGCGCTGCGCACGATGATCCGGAGCTGCGGCGAGAACCCTGATGTCGGCGCGCTGCTGCTTACCGGCGCGGGCGAAGCGTTCTGCGCCGGCGGCAACGTCAAGGGCATGGGCGCGCATCGTGATCCGAAGAAGCTGGAGATGTCGCTCGACGATCGCATCGCCGATCTCCAGGAGCGGCAGCGGCTGCTCACCGGCGCGCTGGTGTCGGTGCGCAAGCCGACGATCGCCGCCCTGCCCGGCCCCGCGGTCGGCGCCGGGCTTGCCATCGCCATGGCCTGCGACATTCGCATCGCCGCGCAATCTGCCTTTGTCGCCACTGGCTACGCCCGCATCGCGCTCAGCGGTGATTACGGCATCGCCTGGCTGCTGACCCGGCTGGTCGGCACCGCACGGGCGCGCGAATTGATGTTCACCGGCGACCGTGTCGACGCTGTCAGGTGCGAGGCCATCGGTCTCGTCAACCGTGTGGTGCCTGATGACAAACTGCAAACTGAAGCCTTCGCGCTGGCCAGATCTTTCGCCGAAGGCCCGCGCCTCGCGCTGCGCTACATGAAGGACAATCTCGACGAGGCCGTGCTGTTCGACTTCGAGACCGCCCGGGATCACGAAGCTGAACGGTTGATTCGCCTCACCACGACCGCCGATCACAAGGAGGCGGTGCAGGCCTTCATCGAGAAGCGCAAGGCGGTGTTCACGGGGAAGTAGGTGGCGCAAAAAAATGCCCGGCAGCAAGCCGGGCATCGAGTGGTGTCAGGCCGAGGCTGAGGGGCTGTCGGCCTGACGGGAAAGCGCGGCGAGCCGCCAGCTCGCACAGGGAATGTCTTTCGGTGCGACCGTGATCTCCTTGTCGAAGCGCACCAGCTTCCAATCGTCGGGATGGTTGACGAAGGCGAAGCCGGATTTGCGGGCGAGCGAGATCATGGTCTCGTTGGAGCGCAGCGTGTCGCCAAAGATGCGCTCGGCGCCGAGCGCGGCGGCGCGGCATTCGAGATTCTTCAGAAGCGCGGTGGCGATGCCGTGGCCGTGCCAGCGATCATCGACCGACAGGCCGAACTCGAGCGTCGATGTTTCCGCATGGAGCGCATAGCGCATTTCGGCGACGATGGTCTCGAAGCCGTCGACCATCATGGTCGCGACCGCGGTGAAGCGCTCGCGCTCACCGACCTCGAGGAAATCGTGCAGCAGCCCCTTCGGCAATTCGCTGATCGCGCCGAAGAAGCGGTTGTAGCGGGAGCGGGTCGAGAGCGAGCGGAAATAGTGCTGGAGCTCCTCGGTATCGCGCGGCTCGACGAAGCGAACGGTGACGGCCTCACCCTGCCGGGTGCGCAGCGTATCCGAATATTGCGTGAGATCTTCGAGGCGAAGCGTACTCATGACCGGCACCGTGCGAAAAGGGGACCGCCGGCGCCCCCGTGATCAGGCGGCGCCGGCCTGACGGCCTATCAGGCCCGCCAGAAGGGTTTGTCGGCCTCATAGGCAATGTCGGACCAGGACAGGCCGACGTCCTGTAGATCGCGCGCGGTCCAGTTGGTGAGCTCGCGCCTGTTACGGTAGCGCTCATGCCAGAGGTGGAGGGTGTCGCCGATCTGGTGGAGCAGACCTGGCGCATGATGATTTGTCATCGAATTCTGGGTCAACGTAGACATCTTCAGCTCCTGGAGCTAATTTGACCGCGAATATCTGCCTTCTGCTGCGCCGCGACAAACGACAATTTGTACCTTTTCGCATGAAATAACGTCATGTATCCTGCTGCCAAATGACTGCCAGATTGCCGTCCCTGAACGGATTGCGGGCGTTCGAGGCCGCTGCGCGCCATCTCAGCTTCACGCTGGCGGCGGCCGAGCTGAACGTGACCCAGACCGCGATCAGCCATCAGATCCGAAGGCTGGAGGAGGAGCTCGGCATCCGCCTGTTCGTCCGGCAGAACCGTGCGCTGGCGCTGACGCCGGAGGCGCGGGATTACCTCCCCGGCGTCCGCGCTGCCTTCAACGACCTGCGCCTCGCCACCGATCGGCTGCTGCGCAAGGACGACGACAAGGTGCTGACGGTGTCGACGCTGGCTTCGCTCGCCGCAAAATGGCTGCTGCCGCGGCTCACCGATTTCCAGGAACAGCATCCCGGCATCGACGTCCGCATCACCACCTCGACCAGTCTCGTCGACTTCCAGCGCGACGACGTCGATGCCGCGATCCGCTATGGCCGCGGCCAGTGGCCGGGCCTGCGTGCCGACTGGCTGATGGCAGACGAGCTGTTTCCGGTGTGCAGTCCGTCACTGCTGCGCGGCGACAAGCCGCTGCGCCGGCCGGAGGACCTGCGCAACCATCCGCTGCTGCACACCTCCAACGCCAATAGCGACGATTGGCGGCTGTGGCTGACGGCGGCGGGCCTGCCGGCCGATATCGCCAGGCAACCCGGCATCACCTTCGACATGATCTTCATGACCATCCAGGCCGCGATCGACGGCATCGGCGTCGCGATGGGCCGGACCTCCTACGTCCAGGACGACATCGCCAAGGGCCGGCTCGTGGTGCCTTTCAAGATCGCGCTGCCGGCCGATGCCGGCTTCTACCTGGTCTCGCCAGAGGGCCGCCGCGAAGCGCCGAAGCTGACCGCTTTCCGGAACTGGATGATCGCTGCAACGCAAAATAAAGCCTGAAAAATCATCAGCTTCCTCGGCAAAATCGATTGACTCGGCTCCCACCGTGCGGGAAGGGGTGAGGCAGATTGTCGCAGCATCAATCTGTCGGCTGGCCGAAGATGAATTCCGGCCGGCCACGCCTTTCCAAGGGGAGAACGCCATGGCTGGATCAGCCGCATCGAATCCACCCGCGATCAAGTCGCGCGTCGGCGCCATCCTGCGCGCCACGTCGGGCAATTTCCTCGAGCAGTTCGACTTCTTCCTGTTCGGTTTCTATGCCGCCGCGATCGGCAAGGCGTTCTTCCCCTCCACCAACGAGACGGCCTCGCTGCTCAACACGTTCGGCGTGTTCTGGCTCGGCGCCTTGATGCGACCGGTGGGCGCGATCGTGTTAGGGGCCTATATCGACCGTATCGGCCGCCGCAAGGGCCTGATCGTCACGCTCGGCATCATGGCCTTCGGCACCGTCGTCATCGCGTTCTGCCCGAGCTACGCAACCATCGGTATCGCGGCGCCCGTCATCGTGCTGATCGGCCGCCTGCTGCAAGGCTTCTCCGCCGGCGTCGAGCTCGGCGGCGTGTCGGTGTATCTTGCGGAAATCGCAACGCCCGGCAATCGCGGCTTCTATACCTCGTTCCAATCGTCGAGCCAGCAGGTCGCGATCTTCGTGGCCTCGATCCTCGGTTTCATTCTCTCCGAGGTGATGCCGGCCGACACCGTCGCCGCCTGGGGTTGGCGCATTCCCTTCTTCGTCGGCTGCCTGATCATTCCGCTGATCTTCCTGCTGCGGCGGACGCTGGAGGAGACGCCGGCCTTCCTCGCCATGAAGAAGCATCCGACCGCGAACGAGGTGTTCGCGTCCGCGCTCGCCAATTGGCGCATCGTCATCCTCGGCATGATGATCGCGATCCTGACCACGACGACGTTCTATTTCGTCACGGTGTACACGCCGACCTTCGGCAAGACCGTGCTGAAGCTGTCGACACAGGAAGCGCTGCTGGTCACGCTGCTCGTGGCGGTGACCAACTTCATCTGGAATCCGGTCGGCGGTGCGCTGTCCGATCGCATCGGCCGCAAGCCGGTGCTGCTCGCCATCGCCGGCCTCTCGCTCGTCACTGCCTATCCGGCGCTGCACTGGCTGGTGACGGCGCCGACCTTCGGCAAGCTGCTCGCGGTCGAGATGATGTTCTCGTTCTATTTCGGCGTCTACAGCGGCACCATGCTCGGTGCTCTCGTCGAGATCGTGCCGGCGCATGTGCGCACCACCTGCTTCTCGCTCGCCTTCGCGCTCGCCGCCGCTCTGTTCGGCACCTTCACGCCATTCGCCTCGACCTGGCTGATCGAGCGGAGCGGCGACAAGGCCTCGCCCGGTTTCTGGCTGATGTTCGCAGCTCTGCTCGGCATCATCGCGGCCTCGACGGTGTATCGCGGCGGCGGCAAGGCGGTGCCGGCCTATGACGTGGTGCCGGAGCCGGTGGCGGGGCATTGAGAGGGCGTCATTCCGGGGCGCCTCTTACCCTCCCCCTGGAGGGGGAGGGTCGGCTCACATTGAGCGCAGCGATAATGTGAGACGGGGTGGGGTGACGGTCTCTCCAAAACCAACAGTGCCCGAGTGGAGAGATCACCCCACCCCGCTCGCGCTGCGCGCGAACGACCCTCCCCCTCCAGGGGAGGGTGAAGAAGCGAGACTACAGCTCCACCACCACGTAGTCGCTCTCGATCCGGACCGGGATCGTCTCGGCGACATACGGCCCCTTCACCACGCTGGCGCCCGGTTCGACATTGGCCGGATACGCCTTCACACGAAACCGGCGGGGGTCGCAATAGGACTGGCCGGTGCGGATATCGAACTCCCAGCCGTGCCAGGGGCAGCGGATGATCTCGCCGAGTTTCGTATATTCGATCTCGCCGGGATCCTTCGATTGCGCGAGGCCGATCAGCGGGCCCTCGCACAACGCCGCGCCCTGATGCGGGCAGCGGTTCATCAGGCCGAAATATTCGCCCTTGATGTTGAAAACGGCGATCGGCCGTCCGTCGATCTCCAGGAATTTTCGCGTGCCCGGCGGAAGCTCGTCGACCGCGGCGATCACATGACGCGCCATCAAGCCAATCCGTAGAGCTTGCGCGCATTGCCGAGATAGAACGCCTCGCGATTGGTCTCGCTGACGCCGGCTGGCAGCACGCGCGACGGCTCGTCATAGTCCCAATGCGGATAGTCGGTCGCGAACAAGAGCCGGTCCCAACCGATCCAGTTGATGACGTCGAACAAATCCTCGCGCCGCTCCGGGTCTTCCATCGGCTGCGTGGTCCACCACACCTGCTCGCGGATATATTCCGACGGCGGCCGCTTCACATGCGGCACCTCGCTGCGCAGCCGCTGCCAGGCCTTGTCGAGCCGCCACGCCAGCGACGGCGCCCAGCCGAAGCCGGCTTCGATCATCACCATCTTCAGTTTCGGGAAGCGCGCGAACACGCCCTCCAACACGAGGCTCGCCAGCGCCGATTGCTGGCACTGCGAATGTCCCACCATCTCCTCGATGTAATAGGACGGCCAGCCCGACGGCGTGATTGGATTGCCGCCGAAGCCGAAGGCGTGCACGCCGACGGGAAGGCCGGCCTCTTCTGCGGCTTGATAGATCGGCCAATAACGACGCTGGCCGAGCGGCTCGACATTGCGGCTGAGCAGCAGCACCTGGACGAAGTTCTTGTCGCCGGCGCGCTCGCGGATCTCGGCGGCGGCCGAGAGCCCGTCCTCATTGCCGACGACGATGGACGCCTTCAGCCGCTTGTCCTTGCTGGTCCATTTGTCGATCTGCCAGTCGTTGATCGCCGAGCACAGTGCAGCCGAGAGCTCGTGATTACGGATACCCTGCCCGGCGTTGAGTGGATTGAGCACGCCGAGCTGCACGTTGTTGGGATCGAGCAGCTGCTTCTGCATGAAGGAGAGGGAGGAACCTTGCGGGCCGCCTTCCGGCGGATAGGCGTCGCGGCGCGAGGCGTTGGGCTGGGCTTTCGGATAGGGCGGGCCTTCCATCATGCCCTGATAGGCATGGACGCCGTAGATGTCGAGGTGATGCTGCCAGCGTTTGGCGAGGTAGGGATAGAGCTCGGTGCGGGTGGCGCGGGCCGGATGGATGTCGCAATCCGCGATCGCGGTTTTCGCAGTCAGTGGGGAAGCAGCTTCGGAGCTCTCGCGGAACTGGATATTCATCGCCTTGCCTCCTTTGGCAGCGGGCTAAGTCAGGCGGGGATAGGTCGCATGCGGATTGTCGATCATGATCTTGTGCACGAGATCGGGGGACAGACCTTCGGGCAGCGCGTCCTGGCCGTCGAACTGCCAGTGCGGATAGTCCGTGGAGAATAGGACCAATTCCTCCGACTGCATATGATCAAACAGGCGAATTAATGTCTCAGGTTCCGGCGGCGCATCAAATGGCTGTAACGAGAAGCGGATGTTGCTGCGCACAATCTCCAGCGGCGCGCGATCGACCCAGGGCGTCTCCATCCGCACCCCGCGCCAGAACTTGTGCAGGCGCCAGAGATAGGGCGCGATCCAGGAGACGCCGGACTCCAGCATCACCATTTTCAGCCGCGGATATTTGGCGAACACGCCCTCGACGATCAGGCTGGTGAGCTGGGTCTGGAACGCCTGGGCCTGACCGACATAATCCTCGATGTGATAAGAGCCCCATCCCACGGCGGTGGGCGGATTGTGGTAGGCGGAACCGGCATGGATGCCGATCGGTAATTCCAGACTTTCCGCGGCTGCATAGATCGGCCACAGCGCGCGCTTGCCGAGCGGCGTGTCGCCCATGACCAGCATGAGCACCTGCACGAAGCGGCGATCCTGCGCGCAGCGCTCGATCTCGGCGACGGCCTTCTCGACGCTTTGCGTGGGAATCACAATCGAGCCGCGCAGCCGCGGATCACGATCGAGCCATTCCTTCACGAGCCAGTCGTTCAGCGCGCGGCAGAAGGCCGCCTGCATGTCCTCGGAGAACACCATCTGCACGCCGTAGAGCGGATTGCAGATCGCGAGCTTGAGCTGGAAAGGATCGAGCACATGACGCTGCATGTCCTCCAGGCTTTCGCCGGGTTTGCCGTTCTCGGGGCGCCAATCGGGCCGCGCCACGATCGGCGAGTTCGGCGGATAGGATTGCGAGACGAGATCGACCATGCCGCGCGTCGTCACCTGATCGCGCCAATAATCGTTCAAGTACGGCAGCAGGCTGGTCAGATGCGGCACGGCCGGATGCAAATCGCAATCCACCCCGCCGGCGATCAGGGACGCCATGACGTCTCCTTCACGTTTCCCTTCAAAGCTTCTTGGTCTTCTCGCGGGCGGCACTGGCCGCTCCGCTTTGTCTCCGCCATTCAAGCAGGCCTGCCCGCCGCCCGCAACTCGGCCAAGGCTTTCGTCATATGCTAGGAAGGCTGAGCACAGTTGCGAGGATCAGAGGTGAAGGACATGAAAGAGCTCGTCGGCATTGCGGAACAGGTCGCGGCCAAGCTGATCGCGCGCAAACAGACCATTGCGGTGGCAGAATCCTCGGCCGGTGGCCTGATCTCGGCCAGCCTGCTCGCCGTGCCCGGCGCGTCCGCCTATTTCCTCGGTGGCGCCGTGGTCTACACCCGCGACGCCAGGCGCGTGCTGATGGATATTTCGGACGACGGCATGAAGGGCTTTCGCTCCTCCTCGGAGCCCTATGCGAAACTGCTTGCTGAGCGGATGCGAACGCGCTTCGGGTGCGACTGGGGCCTGTCCGAAACCGGAGCCGCCGGCCCCACCGGCAACCGCTACGGCGACGCCGCCGGCCATAGCTGCATGGCGGTGGCGGGCCCTGCGGCAGAGGTGATGACGCTGGAGACGGGCAGCAATGACCGGCTCGCTAACATGCAGGTGTTCGCGGCGACGGCGCTGAAATTGTTGCTGAAGAAGCTGGAGGAGTGAGCTGCTGCGCGATCAAGTGAGTCGGGGTAGTCTCGCACCAACACTGCTGTCATCGCCCGGCTTGACCGGGCGATCCAGTACTCCGAGGCGCGGTTGTGATTGAATCGATACGCTGCGGCGTACTGGATGCCCCGGTCCCGGCTCCGCCAAGGCTACGCCGGGGCCACAAGGGTACTCGGCCGCCGAAGCTTTAGCGAAGGCGGCAAGCCGGGGCATGACAGCGGAGTATGTAGGCTTACCGCCCCAAATGCCGCATAAAGATCCGCACCACATAGCCCTGAAACCTCGGCGCTTCGTCGTAAAGGTCTGACGCGATCCGCTCGATGGTCTCGCGCAGGGACAGGAACTGCGCCTGACGTGCGCTGCTTTCGGTGCCCTGCATGCCCGCGAGTTCGTCCATCGCGGCGTCGCTGATCTGACACTGTACCACATCGCCGTCGTTCAGCATGGTGAAGCGAAAGGCCAGCCGTTCGAGGTCATGGCCAATGATCTTGTCGCGCATGAGTGGCATCAAGTCGTCCCGGTCGAGCCCCCGCGCCGGACAATGCTGAAAATTTCTTCGCTTGTCACCATGTGTAGATGGGTTAGCCCAAGGCGTAACCCACCTATCGTCGCGATAGTGGACTACGCCGAGCGGACTGCGCTTCGTACAGCCGCGGGCCGGCCCCACCCTGCGTTCTCAGTAAACGAGGGCCGCGCCTGTGGGTTTCTCCAGCGCAGTCGCCAGGGACTTGTACTCCTCGCAATCGGGCCCGCAGATCGCAGCGATGCGGCTCAGGTGAAACATTGCCTGCTCGCGGTTGCCCTGCTCGAGCTGCCAAAGCCCATAATACTGCCAGGTCAGCACGTGATTCGGATCGGCCTTCAGCGCGCGCTCGTACCAAATCTGCGACTGCTTGTAGTCGCCGAGCTTGCGATATGAGTAACCGATGAGATTGGCGACGTTCGGATGATCGTCGTGGCCGAGCGCCTTCAATTGCTCGATCGCGACCGCATAGTCGTTGCGCTCGTAGATCGTGTCATAGGCCGCGCGGTAGCCGGCCGCGAATGCGGGATCACCGATGCTGGACTGGTTGTTCGGCTTCTTGCCTTTCTGGGTTGCCTTTGGGTTGGAGCGTTTCGGGTAGGTGGGCTGCGCTCTCTGATCCGAATAGGCGCCCGCATAGGGATCCGTGGAGCTGGTGCCACCTCCACCGCCTCCTCCACCGCCCGCAGCCAATACCGGCGAAGCGAACAGCGCCGCTGCGAACGTTCCCAGCACGACGACTCTGACCATTGCTGTGATCATTGCTGTCTCCTGCTTCTGACTACGCGGCCCCGGATGACGTGATAACCCTGCTATGGCGGCGATATTCCGGGATGATTGCGTTCTCACGGAGACGCCGGTCTCGGGCGTGCGACAGTCTTGCTGCCAGATCCTGCCGGCAAGCGGGAGGGACGCGCTACTGAAACGCGACCTCGGCAAAGCTCCTCAGCTTTCGCGAATGCAGCCGCTCCGATTCCTGCTGCTTCAGCCGCTCCAGCGCCTTCAGACCGATCTCGAGATGCTGTCCGACGCGGCGGCGATAGAACTCGCTGGCCATGCCGGCGAGCTTGATCTCGCCATGCAGCGGCTTGTCGGAGACGCAAAGCAGCGTGCCGTAGGGGACGCGGAAGCGGTAGCCGTTGGCGGCGATCGCGGCCGATTCCATGTCGAGCGCGACCGCACGGGATTGCGATAAGCGGCGGATCACGGCCGGCCCGGAGATCTCCCAGTTGCGGTTGTCGACGCTCGCGACGGTGCCGGTGCGCATCAGCCGCTTCAGCTCGAAGCCTTCCAGCCCGGTGACGTCCTCGACCGCCTCCTCAAGCGCAACCTGCATCTCGGCCAGTGCTGGGATCGGTACCCACGGCGGCAGCTCGCGGTCGAGCACGTGATCCTCGCGCACGTAGCCGTGGGCGAGCACGTAGTCGCCCAGCCGCTGCGTGTTGCGCAGGCCGGCGCAATGGCCGAGCATCAGCCAGGCATGCGGCCGCAGCACGGCGACATGGTCGGTGACGTTGCGCGCGTTGGATGGACCGGTGCCGATATTGATCAGGGTGATGCCGCGATAGTCGGGTGCGACCAGGTGGAAGGCCGGCATCTGCGGTGCGCGCACGGGCGCCATTCCGCTGATGGCGCCGCCATTGCACGTGATCACATTGCCGGGCGCGACGAAGGCATCGAGACCAGCCTCGCCGGATTGAAGCCGCTGCTGGCAGAGCTGCGCAAATGCGTCGACATAGAACTGATAGTTGGTGAAGATCACGAAGTTCTGGAAATATTCGGGATCCGTGCCGGTGTAGTGGTAAAGCCGACGCAGCGAGTAGTCGACGCGGGCCGCGCGGAACAAGGATAGCGGCTCGGGCGCGCCGGGGTGGAGCTCGAAGGTGCCGTCGGCGATCGAATCGTCCATCGTGGCGAGATCAGGCACGTCGAACGCATCGCGCAGCGATCGCGTGATGACGGAGTTCTCGCTGGTGGTAATGGCGGCCTCGATGTTGATGTCGCGGCGATAGGCGAAGTGGATCGGGATCGGTTCAGTGGACTCGCCGATCTCGACGGGCACCGCGTGGTTCTGGATCAGGAGTCCGATCTGCTCGGTGAGATAGGCGCGGAATAGATCCGGCCGCGTCACGCTGGTCTCGTGCACGCCGGGGCCATGGACGAAACCGTAGGACAGGCGCGAGTCCAGCCGCGCATGCGTCGCGGTGGTGAGACGGACGAAGGGATAGTAAGCGCGAACCCGCATCGTGACCGTTTCGCCGCCAACGTAAGCCTCGAACCGATCGCGCAGGAATTTTGTGTTGCGCTCATAGATCTCTTCGAGTCGTGCGACCGCGAGGCCGGCGTCGGAGAAGGATTCGGTGGCGATGGAGGGTGGGGATTGCATGGTCGACCGCCGGGTTGCTGTTTGCAATCGCAGTATAGCAAACTGACAGCCAAGTCGTCATTGCGAGCGCAGCGAAGCAATCCAGAAATCTCTCCGCTGAGGCAGACTGGATTGCTTCGCTGCGCTCGCAATGACGCTGGGAGATGCCGCGCTTTCGTGCGTCACTTCTCCCGGAACGCGCGCATCAGCTGGTCGTGCAGCGGCTTCATCAGATAGGACAGCATGGTGCGGTCGCCGGTCTGGACGAAGGCTTCCACGGGCATGCCGGGAATCATCTTGACGTCGCCGAGGCGGGCGACCTCTTCGGCCGGCATCGAGACGCGGATGGTGTAATAGCTCTGGCCGGTGCGCTGGTCGGTGGTGACGTCGGGCGACACGCGGCTGACGACGCCGTTGAGCTCGGGCGTGGTGCGCTGGTTGAAGGCGGACAGGCGCAACAACGTCTTCTGGCCGATCTGGAGCTTGTCGATATCGACCGGGTTGACCTTAGCCTCGACCTGGAGATCGTCGGCCTGCGGCACGATCAGCATCAGGGCATCGCCGGCGGTGACGACACCGCCGACGGTGTGCACCGTCGATTGCAGCACCATGCCGTCCTGCGGCGCGCGGATGTCGACGCGGCGGAGCTGGTCTTCGGCGGCAACCTTGCGCTCGATCAGTTCGCCGATCTTGTCGTTGGTCTCGCGCAGGTCCTTGGAGACCTCGCTGACCACGTCCTTGTCGATCTGGATGATCTGGAGCTCGGTCTCGGTGATCTTGCCCTTGGCCTGGGCGCGCGAAGCGATGTATTGAGCGCGCTCGCCGTTGAGACGCGCCGAGTCGCGTTCGAGCTGGGTCAGGCGCGAGATCTGCACCAGGCGCTTGTCGTAGAGCTCGCGCACGCCGGTGAGCTCGTTCTGCACCAGCGCGATCTCCTGGTCCTTGGCTTTCTCCTGGGCGCTGAGACCTGCGATTTCCTCGTTGAGCTGCGTGATGCGCTCGCGCAGCTGCGCTTTCTGCCCGGTGCGGCCGTTGACGCGGACGTCGAACAGCTTGGTTTCGGCGGAGAGCAGCACCCTGACGTCAGGATCGTCGACCCGCTCGAGGAGGCTCTGCGGGAATTCGATCTTGTCGACACCGCGCTGCTCGGCCTGGAGCCGCGCCGCGCGCGCCTGCGCGGCGTCGAGATTCTTGGTGACGATGGCAAGGTTGGCCTTGGTGACGGTATCGTCGAGCCGCACCACGACGTCGCCGGCCTTGACCACGTCGCCATCGCGGGCGCGCACCTCGCCGACCACGCCGCCGGTCGGATGCTGCACTTTCTTGACGTTGGATTCGACCACGATCTGCCCCGGCGCGATCAGCGCGCCCGAGATCAGCACCGTCGAGGCCCAGCCGCCGAAGCCGACGACCAGGACCAGCACGATCCCAAGCCCGAGCATCAGGTGAAACTTGATCGAATCGCGCACCGTCTTCTTCGCGGCAGGCTTCGGGCCGCCGATCGCCAACGTGCTCATGGCTTGGGTACTCCACCTTCGCTGACGATCTTGATCGGCGCCGGCGGCGTCACGCGCGGCTGGAGCACCTGGGCGAGCACCTGCTCCTTGGGACCGAAGGTCTGCATGCGGCCATCGCGCAGCACCAGGATCTGGTCGACCGCCTCGACGCCGATCGGCCGGTGCGCCACCACGACGACGATGGCGCCGCGCTCGCGCGCCGAGCGGATGGCGCGAGTCAGCGCCTCGTCGCCTTCAGTGTCCAAATTGGAGTTGGGCTCGTCGAGCACGATCAGGAACGGGTTGCCGTAGAGCGCGCGCGCCAGCGCCACGCGCTGCGCCTGCCCTGCGGAGAGCGCGGCGCCCTGCTCGCCGACTTGCGTGTTGTAGCCCTCGCGCATCTTGATGATCATCTCGTGCACGCCGGCCTCCTTGGCCGCGGCGATGATGGCGTCGGAGGTGGCCTCGGGATCGAACCGGCTGATGTTCTGCGCGATGGTGCCGCCGAACAATTCGACGTCCTGCGGCAGGTAGCCGATGTGACGGCCGAGCACGTCGGACGACCATTGGTCGAGCGCCGCGCCGTCGATCCGCACCTTGCCGCGCACCGGCTGCCAGACGCCGACCAGCGCGCGGATCAGCGACGACTTGCCGGAGCCGCTTGGCCCGATCACGCCGAGGCCGTTGCCGGCGGTGAGCGCGAAGGTGATGTCCTGTACGATGAGGCGCTGGTCGCCCGGCGGCACCATGGCGACGCCTTCGACCGAGAGCCGGCTGGTGGGTGCCTGCAACTGGGTCGGCATCGCCTGCGCCGGCATCTGCTCGAGGAGCCGCGTGAGACGCTGCCAGCTCTGGCGGGCCGCGACGAAGGACTTCCAGTGCGCAATCGCCAGATCGACCGGCGCGAGCGCGCGGGCGGAGAGGATCGAGCCGGCGATGATGATGCCGGCGGTCGCCTCCTGATGGATGACGAGATAGGCACCAACCGCGAGCACGGCCGATTGCAGCATCATGCGCAGCACCTTTGCGACCGCGCCGAGACCGCCGGCGACGTCGCTCGCGCGCTGATTGCCGGCCAGGTATTTTTCGTTGGCCTCGCTCCAGCGCTGGTTCATGCGGCTGGCCATGCCCATGGACACCATGACTTCGGCGTTGCGGCGGCTGGCCTGGGCGAGATCGTTGCGCTGGGCGGCAAGGCCCATCGCCTCCTTCGCCGGCTGGCGGGACATGAACTCGGTGACCAGCGTCAGACCGACCAGGATGATGGCGCCGACCAGCGCGGTGACGCCGATCAGGACGTGGAAGGCGAAGCAGATGGCGAGATAGAGCGGCAGCCAGGGCAGGTCGAAGAACGCGCTCGGGCCCATGCCACCGAGGAAGGAACGGACATTGTCGAGGTCCCGCAGCGGCTGCAGGCCCTCGTTGCGGCTGCCGACCAGCAGCGGCAGTCGCACGATGGTGTCGAACACGCGCTTGTTGAGCGCCTCGTCGAGCGAAGTGCCGATCCGCCCCAGAATGCGGTTGCGGATCATGTCGAGCACGCCCTGCGCCATGTAGAGGAAGCTGGCTAGGATGATCAGGCCGACCAGGGTCGGGATGCTGCGGCTCGGCAGCACCCGGTCGTAGACCTCCAGCATGAAGATCGACCCGGTCAGATAGAGCAGGTTGATCATGCAGCTCATCAAGCCGACGCCGATGAACGCCATGCGACAAGCGCGCAAGGCGTCACCGAGCTCTGAACGGCGGACGCCAGGGATGGCTGCCATCAGTCTGATCTCTTTCGGGTGAGGGGCAATGCCCCTGATTTCAAAGGCGATTCAGGGTACTCGCCTCGGATTAACATCTGTTTTCCGGCCGTCAACGCAGTCGAATTAATCCGGGGCCCTGATGGGCCACATCTACCCCTGATAGACTTCCGCGCAAGTCCGGAATTTCACAGGCTTGCGGCTTTTTCTTGCAGGCTTTCAGCCTCTTCCCCGGAAAAGGGAGAGGCCGCAAGCTCCGATCTGCCGAACGCCGGCTAGAACCGGCCCCCGCCACGCACCAGCCGCACCACCAGAAGCAGAATGACGGCGCCAATGGCGGAATAGACGATCTCGGAGACGAGCCCGGTGCCGAGACGAATGCCGAGCTTTGGGAACAAGAGGCTGGCCACCAGGGCCCCGGCGATGCCGATCACGATGTCGCCGATGATGCCGAACCCGGCGCCCCTCACGATCTTTCCGGCCAGCCAGCCGGCGACCAGGCCGACGAACAGGATGACGAGCAGGCCTTCGTTAGAAATGTACATAAGTGAGGTCCCTCTGGCGTGAATGGCCGCATGGAACCGGAATCGGGATGAATGGGGTCTGAATGGCGTTCGTGGCTGCCCGGTTGCGGCAGTGCAGACAAAAAATGTCGAAAACAACCCCATGCACAGTAGCGCAGGCCCTGGCCGGGTGCGCTCAGTATTACGACGGTGCGGTGACCTGCTCCGCCAGCACGCACCTCGCCGCCCGGCCCGGCCCGACCTCCACATTCGCAGGCAGCTGCTCCAGGCAGCGCGGCTCGGCGAACTTGCAGCGGGGGGCGAAGGAGCAATTGTGGGGTTTCTCGGCCAGCGAGGGCGGGGTGCCGGGAATGGTTTCGAGCCGCTGCCCGCGCTTGGCGCCGTGGATGGTGGAGGCAAGCAGCCCCTTGGCATAGGGATGCACCGGCGAACGCACGATGTCGCGCAGGTTCCCCTGCTCCACGATCTGGCCGGCATACATCACCGCGACGCGGTCGCAGATCTCGATGGCGACGCCGATGTCATGGGTGACGAAGATGACGGACATGCCGAACTCGCGCTGCAACTCGCGCAGCAGCAAGAGGATCTGGATCTGCACAGTGGCATCGAGCGCCGTGGTCGGCTCGTCCGCGAGCAAAATCTTGGGACGGCAGGCCAGTGCGAGCGCGATCATCGCTCGCTGGCGCATGCCGCCGGACATCTCGTGCGGATAGGCATCCAGCCGGCGTTTTGCCGAGGGGATGCGCACGACCTCGAGCATGTCGAGTGCCCTCGCCCGCCCTTCCGCAAAACTCTTGCCTTCGTGGCGCACCACGCTCTCGGCAATCTGCGCACCGATGGTGTAGACCGGATCGAGCGCGAGCGCGGGCTCCTGGAAGATCATCGAGACGGTCTGGCCGCGGAACGACGACAGCTCCTCGTCGTTCATGGCGAGCACGTCGCGGCCCATCACGTTGACCGTGCCCGAAATTTGCGTGCGCTTCTTCGGCAGCAGCCGCATCAGCGCACGCAACGTCACGCTCTTGCCCGAGCCGGACTCGCCGAGCAGGCCCAGCACCTCACTGTTGCCGAGCGAGAGGCTGAGATCGTTCACGGCATAGACCGTGCGCTCGCCGGTGAAGCGGATGTTGAGGCCTGAGATATCGACGAGCTTTGTCATGACGGCAGTTTCGGTATCCGGTCGTGATAGTCGGTGACGCGCTGGAACGCGGCGCCGATGGTGAGCAAGGTGGCTTCATCGAAGGAGCGGCCAATCAGCTGCATGCCTACAGGCAGGCCGCTTCTGGTGAAGCCGGACGGCACCGTGAGCGACGGCAGACCGAGGAAATTCACCGGGCGGGTGAACAGCGTCAGCCGCTGCAACAGTGCCGGCGCGTTCGGACCACCGCCGACATCGCTTTCCTCGATCGTCGGCGCCGGCACCGGGGAAGCCGGTGCGATCACCGCATCGACACCCGCGGTGGCCGCGTTGTGCGCGGCGAGTGCCGGGCCGCGCCAGCGCATCGCCTCCAGATAAGTGATGGCAGGAACGGCGAGGCCGTTCTGAAGCCGCATCAAGACTTGCGCGCTGTAATCCTGCGGACGCTCGATCATCCAGCGTTTGTGGAAGGCGGCGGCTTCGGCCGCGAGCACGAGCTGGCTCGCCGACGACAATTGCCGCTGATCCGGCAGCTCGACCGCGACGATGTCGGCGCCCTCGCGCTTGAGCACGGCGATGGTTTCGTCCAGCACGCGCGCGACCTCGCTGTCGAGATCGTCGACATAGAAGGACGCGGGCACCCCCACCTTCAGGCCCTTCAGCGAGCCCTTGGTCGCGGCGACATAGTCCGACAGCGGCTCATGGCTACAGGTCGAATCTGCGGGGTCCGCACCGGCCATCAGCGCCAGCAGCAGCGCGCAGTCCTCGACGGTGCGGGCGAGCGGGCCGACCGTGTCGAGCGATTGCGACAGCGGCATCGCGCCGGCGCGGCTGACCCGGCCGACGGTGGTCTTGAGGCCCGTGACACCGCAGAAATGCGCGGGCATGCGGATCGAGCCGCCGGTGTCCGAGCCGAGCGCCGCATAGGTCAGCCGCGCCGCAACCGCCGAGCCGGAGCCCGACGACGAGCCGCCGGTGATGTGCGCGACGTTCCAGGGATTGCGCACCGGGCCGTAATGAGCGTTGTGCCCGGTCGGGCCATAGGCGAATTCGGCGAGGTGCAGCGTGCCGAGCCGAACCTGACCGGCATCCTTCAGCCGCTGCAAGGCGGTGGAGGTCACGGTCGGGACGAAATCGCGGCGGATCAGCGAGCCGCAGGTCGCGACCTTGCCGGCGTCGTAATACATGTCCTTGTGCGCGAGCGGCACGCCGTGCAGCGGACCACGGACGTTGCCCCTGGCGAGCTCGGCGTCGGCGGCCTCGGCCGCCTTCAGCGCGGCCTCCGCTTCAATCGACATGAAGGCGTTGAGATGCGGCTGCCACTGCGCGATGCGCAGCAGCAGCATGCGCGTCGCCTCATGCGAGGACAGCTGCTTCATCGCGATCGCACGCGCGACCTCGGTGAGCGTCATCAAGGCAGGCTCGGTGCTCATTTCGACACCTTCTGCGTCTGCGCGATCGGATAGAGCGCTGGCTCGAGGTCGAACGGCAGCGTGCCGGCAATGGCCGCAAAGCCTTCGAACGCCGGCCCAATGGAATTGGAGATGCGGGTCGCGATCTCGTCGTCCACGGGGACGCCGGCGATCTGCGCCATCGGCTTGATCTCTTTCGGTGTCGGTCTCGTCATGCGGTCTTCTCCCTGGGCGCACGGCTATGGCCTGAACCCGGAATCGCCATGTAGCACGCGGCCTCGTGGCCCATATTATCCAGCGCAGTGAGCTTTGGTGTCGCATTTGCGCAGAGCGGCTCCGCAAACGGACATCGGGTGTGGAAGCGGCAGCCCGAGGGCGGATCGATCGGATTGGGCGGATCGCCCGTGATCGGCGGCGTCTCGGTGCGGTTATCAGGATCGGAGGACGGCATCGCCGCCAGCAGCGCGCGCGTATAGGGATGCGCCGGCTGGTCCCAGACCTGGTCGACCGGGCCGAGCTCGACCACCTCGCCGAGATACATCACCAGCACGCGGTCTGAGATGTAGCGCACGACGTTGAGGTCGTGGCTGATGAAGAGATAGGTCAGGCCGAACTCGCGCTTGAGATCGGCGAGCAGATTGAGCACCTGCGCCTCGACGGATTTGTCGAGCGCGGAGACGGCCTCGTCCAGGATCACCAGTCGCGGCGACAGCGCCAGGGCCCGCGCGATGTTGACGCGCTGGCGCTGGCCGCCGGAGATTTCGTGCGGATAGCGGCTGGCGAAGTTTTCCGGACGCAGGCCGACCTTGCCGAGCAGCTCGCGCGCCAGGGTGCGCGCCGCGCCGTCGGCCATGCCGTGGACCTTGGGACCGAACGCGATGGATTCCTCGATCGTGAGGCGCGGATTGAGCGAGGCGTAGGAATCCTGAAACACCATCTGCATGCCGCGGCGAAGCTCGCGTAAGCTTAGCGACTGGCCCACGGTCATGCCGTCATAGATGATGTCGCCGGTATCGCGCGGCATCAGATGCATCAAGAGCCGCGCGGTGGTCGACTTGCCGCAGCCGGATTCGCCGACGATGCCGACGGTCTCGCCCTTGGCGACGGCGAAGGAGACGTTGTCGACCGCGCGCACGGTGCGCTTCGCGGCGAACAGCCCGCCGCGCACGGGGAAATGTTTTGTCAGGCCGGAGACCTGAAGCAGCGGCTGCGCGACGCCGCCACGGTCTTCGACGGGCTCAAGCATGGCGATGGATGGATTGGTCTCGCTCATGGCCGCCGCCCTTCACCTCTCCCCATCGGGGAGAGGTCGGCGCGAAGCGCCGGGTGAGGGGGCGCGGCAAACTCGATGCAGCGTAACCCCTCACCCGGATTGCATCTTGCGATGCAACATAGCCGAAGCTTCGCTTCGGCGTTCTTAAGAACGGCCGCCAAGGGCGGCCTGTGCCTCTCCCTTCGGGAGAGGTGTACGGAGGATGCCGCGGCAGTTCGCTCTTGCATCACCATAGCTTAATTCCTGATGTCCATGGCGCTGCGCAGGCCGTCCGAGAGCAGGTTGAAGCAGATCGAGACCGCGAAGATCATCGCGCCGGGCAATGCGGCAACCCAGGGGTTGACGTAGATCGCGGTGCGCAAGGTGTTGAGCATCAGGCCCCATTCCGGCTCCGGCGGTTTGGTGCCAAGGCCGAGGAAAGAGAGGCCGGCCGCCAGGATCATCGAGACCGAGATCAGGCTGGTGGCATAGACGAAGATGGCGCCGAGCACGTTGCCGAGGATGTGCACGCGCATGATGGTGAAGGCCCCCGCGCCGGAGGCGCGCGCGGCTTCGACGAAGTCCATGTTGCGCACCCCGGTGGTGACGCTCTCGGCGACGCGGGTGATCTGCGGCACGAACACGACGGTCAACGACACGATGGAATTGAGGATGCCTGCCCCAAGCGCGCCGGAGATGGCGATCGCCAGCAGCACCGACGGGAACGCATAGAACACATCGACCGTCCTCATGATCGCGGTGTTGAGCCTGCCGCCGACATAGCCGGCAACAAGGCCGAGCGAGGTGCCGATGCAGAAGGCGAGGATCACCGGCAAAATGCCGATGACCAGCGACAGCCGCCCGCCATAGATCAGCCGCGCCAGCATGTCGCGGCCGAGCTCGTCGGTGCCGAGCGGATAGCCAGCGGTGCCGATGTGGCGCAGGCGGCGGATCATCGAGCCCTTGTAGGGATCTTCGAGACCGAGCCACGGCGCGAGGACCGCGGACAGGAAGATCAGCAGCAGCACGAGCGCACAGGCCATGCTGACCTTGTCGCGCATGATACGGCGGCCGACGGTCGCCCAATAGCCGCGCGCCCTGGTGGCGGGTGCGGCCTGCAGCGCGGCATCGCTGGTGGCGGACAACGGAAGCTCGCTCATCGGCTGGCTCCCGGGCGGTATTGATGCAATCGGTGCACGCCAAGGACGCGGTGCACCTCTCCCGCTTGCGGGAGAGGTCGCGCCGAAGGCGCGGGTGAGGGTTCTCTCCTCTTGGGGGTTCTCGATTGCGGAGACACCCTCTCCCCTACCCTCCCCCGCAGGCGGGGGAGGGAGCGCAGCTGGTGCGTGGCAGTAGCTAGACTCATCCCGCTAGCCCCGCTTGATGCGCGGGTCGATCGCGGCTTGCGCGATGTCGACCAAGAGATTGAGGAACACGAAAAACAGCGCCAGGATCAGGATCGTGCCTTGCAGCAGCGGCAGGTCGCGCTGGAAGATCGCCGAGTTGAGCAGGAAGCCCGAGCCCGGCCAGGAGAACACGGTCTCGATCAGGATCGAGCCGCCGAGCATATAGCCGAGCTGAAGCCCCATCACCGCGAGCGCAGTAGGCGCGGCGTTCTTGATGACATGGCGGAACACGCCGGTTTCACGCAGGCCCTTGGCGCGCAACGCCTCGACAAAATCCTGGCTGAGGATGTCGCCGGTGAGCGCGCGCACCGTGCGGGTGACGATGCCCATCGGGATCACCGAGGTCGTGATCGCCGGCAGCACCAGATATTTCAGGTGCGCCCAGTCCCAGGCCCAGGAGTTGGAGCCGCTCGGCCCAGCGCCGACCGCGGGCAGCCAGTTGAGCTGCACCGAGAAGATGATGACGAGCAGCATGCCGAGCCAGTAGTGCGGCACCGAGACGCCGGCGATCGCGAAGGAGGTCGCGACCTTGTCGATCCAGGTCTCGCGAAAATAGCCGGCGATCAGGCCGAACAGGATGCCCATGGTGAAGCCGATGATGGCCGCGGCAATCGCCAGCGTGACGGTGTTGCCGACCGCGCGCATGACCTCGGCCAGCACGGGACGTCCCGTGGCGATGGAATTGCCGAGATCGCCGTGCAGCGCGCGCAGCAGCCAAAGCCCGAACTGCACCGGCAGCGGCCGGTCGAAGCCATAGGCGGCGCGCAGCTGCGCGGCGAGCTCCTGCGAGGCGTCGGCCGGCAGCACGGCCACGAGCGGATCGCCCGGCGTGATGTGCACGAGCAGAAAACACACCAGCGCCACGCTGATGATGATCGGGACGACGTAGACGATGCGTCTGGCGATATAGCTAAGCACGTTGTTTCTTTTCTTTCCTTCTCCCCTTGTGGGAGAAGGTGGCGCGAAGCGCCGGATGAGGGGTTGTTTCCGCGGATGACATTGCAGCGATCGAGGGGTTCGCATCCGCGGAGAGAGACCCCTCACCCGGCTTCGCTAATGCGAAGCCACCCTCTCCCACATCCGCCTTCGCCAAGGCTTCGGCGGACAGGAGGGGAGAGGGTACACTGAGTACGCGGCGCGAATTACTGCGTCATCGACACCGGCGAGAAGTCGATGAACCAGCTCTTCGGCTGCACCACGCCTGTCACCTTCGGGCTCATGGCGCGAGGGCCGACGTCGTGGGCGACGTAGAGGAAGGCGGCGTCGTCGACGGAGGCTGCGTGCAGCTCCGCGAGCGCGGCGTCACGCGCAGCGGGATCGAAGGTCTGGCGCGCCTTCTTCACGAGGTCGTCGAACTTGGGGTTGTTGATGAAGCCCCAATTGTTCGACACCGGCGGCGCCATGCCCGATTGCAGGAAGCGCACCAGCGCGAAGAACGGGTCCATCGCCGCATAGGTGACGTTGGTCGCGTTCGCGCCGTTGGCTGAGGGATCCTTGGCGCCGCGGCGCCAGTTGGTGAACAGCGTATTCCATTCGATGACGTCGAGCTGCACGTCGAAATAGCATTCGGCCAGGGCCTGCTGGAGATATTCGTTCATCGGCAATGGCTGCATCTGGCCCGAGCCGGAGGCGGATGTCTGCGTCTTTACGGTCAGCTTCTTGTTCGGACCGAAGCCGGCCTCCTGCATCAGCTTTTGCGCAGCCGCCTTGTCGTACTTGATCTCGAAGCTCGGCTTGCCGCGCCAGGGATGGCCGGGCTCGAAAGTGCCGGTCGCCGGCACCATCAGGCCGGCAAGCAGGCCATCCTTCAGGCCCTCGCGGTCGACACAGAGGTTCGCGGCCTTGCGCACGCGGATGTCGTTCCAGGGCGAGCCTTCGACGCGCGAGAACTGCCAGGGCCAGACATGCGGCTGCTCGTTGGCGTAGAGCTTGAAGCCGCGCTGCTTGAGTTCGGGCAGCGCATCCGGCGCCGGGGCCTCGACCCAATCGACCTGCCCGGACAGCAGCGCCGCGGTGCGCGCGTTGGCCTCCGGCATCGGCAAGAGCACCATCTTGTCGACCTTGGGCACACGGGCCTTGTCCCAGTAGTTCGCGTTCTTGACCAACTCGAGCCGCTCACGCGGGGTGAAGCTCGCCATCTTCCACGGGCCGGTGCCCGAGGCGTCCCTGGCGAAGGCGGTCCAGGCGGCCTGCGACTTCGCCTTGGCGTCAGCGCCTTCGGCCTTGTCGTAGAAGGCCTGCCACTTCGTCGGGCTCGCCATGAACAAATTGGTGAGGTTGATCGGCAGGAAGCTGTCGGGCTCCTTGGTGGTGAGCTCGACCGTCATGTCGTCGATCTTCTTCGCCGACGCCAGCGTCGGCATGCGCGAGGCCGTGACGCCAACCTGGCTGGCGTCGAATTGCGGCGCGTCCTGCTTCAAGACCTTCTCGACATTCCATACCACGGCGTCCGCATTGAACGGCGAGCCGTCATGGAAGGTCACGCCCGGGCGCAGCTTGAAAACCCACTTGGTCTTGTCGGCGTCGTCAACCTTCCACTCGGTGGCAAGGCCCGGAATCACCACGCTTGCCTTGTCGGCCGAGGACAGGTCCCAGCCGGTGAGCCCATCATACATGGTGAGGCCGGTGAAGCGATTGCCTTCAAAACCCTGGTCGGGCTGGCCCAGCGTGCGCGGAATATCGGCGGCGGTCATGCCGATGCGCAGCACAGTTTCGGCGCTCGCGACGCGCGGGGATGCGGCCGCCGTGCCGAGCGCCAAGAGTGCGATCAGCGCGGCATGTGTCTTGTTCTTCTTGATAAGCATCGCCTCAATCCTTTTCCGGCTTCGATGACTATTTTTGATGCAATCGTATGCAATGGCTATGCCAAAGAGAAACTTATTCTGCCATTTGTCACTGCGACGACAAGTCCTTGTGGGGCGCGCGCGGGCGAACGCATCGCCCTGCCTATTCTGGCATCAAGATTGCAAGTTTGGTCCCGATATCTCCTGGGAGCTTTGGGCCAATGCGTATTCGACTGTCGACCTGTCTCGCCGTGCTTGCGCTGGCGGCCTCCGCAATCTCGGCGCGCGCCGAAAGTGTCGTGCGCTACGGCATCTCGATGGCGGACATTCCGCTGACGACGGGCCAGCCCGATCGCGGCGCCGGCGCTTATCAGTTCACCGCCTACACGATCTACGATCCGCTGGTGGCCTGGGAGATGGACGTCGCCGATCGCCCCGGCAAGCTGGTGCCGGGGCTCGCCACCGAATGGAAGGTCGACGATGCCGACAAGACCAAATGGCGCTTCACTTTGCGCAAAGGCGTGAAGTTTCACGACGGCAGCGAGTTCAATGCCGACGCGGTGATCTGGAATCTGGACAAGGTGCTCAACGACAAGGCGCCGCAATTCGACAAGCGGCAGAGCGCGCAGGTGAAGACCCGCCTGCCCTCGGTCGCGAGCTACGCCAAGATCGACGACTTTACCGTGGAGATCACAACCAAGACGGTCGATTCTTTCTTTCCATATCAGATGCTGTGGTTCCTGGTGTCGAGCCCGGCGCAGTACGACAAGCTCGGCAAGGACTGGGACAAGTTCGCCAGCCAGCCCTCGGGCACCGGTCCATTCAAACTGACGAAGCTGGTGCCGCGCGAGCTCGCGGAACTCACTAAGAATCCGGACTACTGGAACAAGAAGCGCATCCCGAAGGCCGATAAGATCGTGCTGGTGCCGATGCCGGAGGCGCTGACGCGCACCAACGCACTGCTTGCGGGGCAAGTCGACCTGATCGAAACGCCCGCGCCGGATGCCGTGCCGCAGCTGAAAGCCGCCGGCATGAAGCTCGTCGACAACATCACGCCGCATGTCTGGAATTATCACCTCAGCATGCTGCCGGGCTCGCCCTGGACCGACATCCGCCTGCGCAAGGCGTTGAACCTCGCGATCGATCGCGAGGCGGTGGTCGGCCTGATGAACGGGCTGGCAAAGCCAGCCAAGGGACAGGTCGATCCGTCCAGCCCGTGGTTCGGCAAGCCGAGCTTCGAGCTGAAATATGATCTTGCCGCAGCGAAGAAGCTGGTCGAAGAGGCAGGCTACTCCAAGGCGAAGCCGCTGAAGACCACCTTCATCATCGCGCAGGGCGGCACCGGCCAGATGCTGTCGCTGCCGATGAACGAATTCCTGCAGCAGAGTTTCAAGGAGATCGGCATCGAGATCGACTTCAAGGTCGTCGAGCTCGAGACATTATATACACACTGGCGCAAGGGCGCGGCCGACGAGATGAACGCCGGCATCACCGCCAACAACATCGCCTATGTCACCTCGGATCCGCTCTACGCCATTGTCCGCTTCTTCCATTCCGGGCAGATCGCGCCTGTTGGCGTCAACTGGGGCGGCTACAGGAACCCTGAGGTCGATGCGTTGATCGACGAGGCCAAGCAGACCTTCGATTCCGCCAAACAGGACGCACTGCTGGCGCAGGCGCATGCGCTGATCGTGAACGATGCTGCGCTGGTCTGGGTCGTCCACGACACAAATCCGCACGCGCTCTCGCCGAAGATCAAGCAGTTCGTGCAAGCGCAGCACTGGTTCCAGGATCTGACAACGATCGGGGTGGAGTGAGGCGGGCCCTCAGCTTCGGCAAATAACGCTGTCGTCCCGGCGCAGGCCGGGCCGAAACTCTTTGTTATGTGGCACATTCGCGCAAAACACTCAGTCTCGTAGGGTGGGCAAAGCGTAGCGTGCCCACCATTCGACCTCGGTGAGAGCGGATGGTGGGCACGGCGCTTCGCGCCTTTGCCCACCCTACGGGAGTGGTGACGAAGGCAACTACTTCGTCAGCAGCGCATAAGCCCCGGTCCATCCTTCCGGCGGCGGCGTGAGCTGGAAATCCCTGATCCGCGCTTCATAGAGCCTGAACAGCTTTTCCAGCGTGTCGGCGTCTTCGCTGCGGCGGCCGCGCTCGATGGCGTCCAGCGCGCCCTGCCAGTCGCGGCCGCGATAGCAGCCGAGCATTTCGATGGTGATGTTGCGCAGGCGCTGGAAGGCACCCGAATGCATCACGTCCTCGCGGCCGGCGATGGCGTAGATCACCTCCGGCTCGGTCTTCCCCTTGACCATGATGAAGTCGAGCTCGAGGATCGCGAACTTGTCCTTGGCGGCGACCGCGGTCCGGGAGCCGACGATGATCGGGAAGCCGTATTCCTTGGTCTGCCCTTCGAGGCGCGAGGCCAGGTTCACGCTGTCGCCGAGCACGGAATAGTTCTTCTTCAGGTCGGAGCCCATGTTGCCGACCACACCGATGCCGGTGTTGAGACCGATGCCGACATTGAGCGGAATGTAGACGTGGCCGCCGTCGGCGGCTTCCTGCTCGCGCTCCTTGTTGACCGCGTCGATCTGCTCCAGCATCTGGATCGCGGCCTCGCAGGCATTGACCTCGTGCTCGGCATCGTCGAGCGGCGCGTTCCAGAACGCCATGATGGCGTCGCCCATGTATTTGTCGATGTAGCCCTTGCGCTCGATGATGACGTCGGTCAGCGGCGTCAGGAAGCGGTTCATGAGCTCGATCAACCCTTGCGGATCGTCCTTGTAGCTCTCCGAGATCGTTGTGAACCCGCGCACGTCGGAGAACATGATCGTCATCTCGCGCTCCTCGCCGCCGAGCACGAGCTTCTCCGGCGACTGCACGAGCTGCTCGACCAGCACCGGCGACATGTATTGCGCGAATTGCCCGCGGATCTGCACGCGCTGGCGCTGCTCGCGCACGAAGCTGGCAAAAATCAGCGTTAGGTAGACCGCGGTGGTCGACAGCAGCGGATAGGTGAAATCGATGAGGTAGCGGTACTGCGAGTAGAAGAACCAGGACACGCCGACCAGGATGGCAGCGAACATCGCGCCCGCAAGCACCAAGCGCACGGGGCCGAGGTTTGGCGTAAAGACGATGACGAGCAGGCCGATGACCAGCGCGGCGATCAGTTCGACGCCGAGCGCATAGTTCGGCTGGGAGATCACCGCGCCGCTCAGTACGCTCTCCAGCACCTGGGCATGGATCTCGACCCCCGGCATGGTCGAGGACACCGGCGTGGTCTTGATGTCGTTGAGCCCGCCCGCCGAGGTGCCGATCAGCACCAGCTTGCCGGCGATCTTGCTCGGCGGCACGCTGTTGTCGAGCACGTCGGCCGCGGAGACGTAGATTGAAGGATCCCGGCGGGCGTAATGCACCCAGAGCTGGCCGTTCTTGTCGGTCGGAATCTCTACGCCCTTGAGGCGGATCGCCCTGATACCGGTCTTGTCGGTGCGAACCAGCAGCGTCGGCGTGCCCGTGACGACGCGCAGGATCTCGAGGCTGAGCGAGGGCATGATGTTGCCCTGGGCGCGCATGATCATCGGCACGCGGCGGATCAGACCGTCGCGCTCGGTCCTGATCGAGAACAGGCCGCGACCGGCTGCGACCTTCTCGATGATCGGCACGTTGCGCAACAAGCCCGGGAATTCAAACAGGAAGCGCTCGGCGCCCTCCTCGCCGACCGTCGCGACGCCAGTGAAGGGCAGCGACTTGTCGAGCTCGGACAACACGCCTGGAAGCCCGGTCTCGCCCAGCACCACGCGCGAGCGCTTGATCGCCTCGGCAAGGATCTGGTCGTTGGTCGGCAGCTCGCGCAGCTTGGCGCGGGTGACCTCGTCGAGATAGCGCATCTGGCTCGCGACCAGATCCGGATTGAGCCGGTCGGCTTCCGAGAACACCACGTCGAAGCCGATCGCCACCGCGCCGTTGTTGGTGAGGTTCTGGATCAGATCGGCGATTCGCGTCCGCGGCCACGGCCATTGGCCGAGCTTGCCGAGGCTCTTGTCGTCGATGTCGACGATGGTGACGGGCCGCGCCGTCTTGTGGCGCGGATCGATCAACTGGAACATGTCGAAGGTGCGCAGCCGCAATTCCTGGATCGGCGGCGGGTCCCAGAGACGGGCGCCGGCAAACAGGACCAGCAGCGCGAGGCACATCAGCCGCGCAAAGCCGAACTTGCGCGCAAACCACCGCCGCAGGATTTTTAGGCGTTTCATGCCGGTTGGGCTTCCTGTCCCGCCTGCTGCCGTGCGCACCGATCATGGAGCGTCCGCGCGCGATTTGCTATGCCCTGGCAGCTGAGGATTATGGATTTTTTGCCGCGGTCAAGCTGCCCGCTGGCTGGCGGGGCAGATCAGGTGATGTGGAAGATGAAATCGCTGGCCTTGAGATTTGCCGCGATCACGTTCTTCAGCAGCAGCGACTCGTTCTCCGTGAACGGCGCGCCCTCAGGCTGTGTGACCTGCTGATGCCAAGTGATCAGCGTGTCGCCGGAGCCCTGCTGGACGATGGTGAGATTGCTAATGGAGTTGACGTCCGAGAATTGCCGCAGGTCGATCTTGTCCAGCCCCGTCGTGAAATCGGTGATGGTGTGCGAGAGGTCGGTGACGGGTTGCCCGTTCTGGTCGTACAGCACGCCCGGCGAGAACACGAACTGATCCTTGCCGGCGCCGCCGGTCAGCGTGTCGCCCGTGTCGGTCGCGAAGATGACGTCCTTGCCGTCGGTGCCTTCCAAAGTGACGCCTTGGCCGGTGTCCCCCGCCTCGTTGAAGATGAAGTGGACGGTATCGAACAGGCCGGTGGTCTTGTTCGTCACCGTCAGCGTGATCTGATCGTTGTCCGGCGGCGTTTGGCCCGGATCATAGGTGACGCCATCCGCGAGGGCCAAGTTGATGTCGTCGAGAGAGCCGCACGCCGTCCCCGGGGCGACATTGCTGTCCGGATCATGTGCAGTTACGGCCGTGATCTTGAACTCATCCGTCGCAGCGCCGGGATCGGTGTCGATGACCGAGAGACCGGTTATGAAGTCGGTGTTGCTCTCGTTGGCGTGCCAGACGTAGAAGCTCGTGGTGTCGATGACCGGGCCGCTGGCGTCGTCGGCGCCGGTCACGTCTACCGTGAGCGTTGCCGTGCCGGTGGCACCATGCGCGTCCGTGGTCTGGACCGTGAAAATATCCGCGTAGGACCCGTCCGACAGCGCGTTGATGGCCGCTGCATTGGGAACATAGCTGTAGCTGCCGTCCGGGTTGACCGTCAGCGAACCGTACAGTCCCGCAACCGTCGTCGTGGCATGGTGATCCGCGTTCAGGACGGCATAGGTCAGCGTCGCCGTCTCGCCGCTATCCGCGTCAGTGCCGGCCAGTTGACCGGTAAGATCGGAGAAGGTGTCGGCAGCGGTCGTGTCCGAGAGCGGGCCGATGTGGAGATCGGCGAGCGTCGGCGCATCGTTGCTGCCGGCGATGTTGACGGTGACGATTGCGCCCGTACCAGCGCCCTCGGCGTCCGACGGAACGGTCGTGTATTGCAGCGACAGCGTCTCGCCGGCGGCGAGGAAGTCGAAGGCCTGGCTGCCCGAATTGAAATTCCAGGTGAACTGGGCGTAGCTGGCCGTGCCGTCGAGGATGTCGCCGGACGGCACGGTGAGATAGTTCAAAAGGTCCGCATGCGACAGCCCGCCGACGTCGCCGGTTTGCGGCACGCCGTCGAGAGAGACCTGCACCTGGCTGACCGAGACCGTGACGTGATCGATCGCGTCGACATCGGAGACCGCCAGCACGCCATGCGAAAGCTGGCCGGCATTGGTTTCCATCAGATCGGCGACGGTGCCGCCCGGCCCGGAGGTCCCGCTGGCCCAGTCTGCAGTGCCCTCGATTGCGAGGCTGTGGGCGGAGTTGACCATATTGGTGGCCGTGGTCCCGCTGCCGTCGCCCAGCTGATAATACGCGGCAAGATTCGCCTCGCTGCCGGCGAGGCCGGTGAAATCGATCGACTGGATCTGCGTCTGCGTGAGCGCGGTGGTCCAGACGCTGACATCGGCGATCGAGCCGAAGAAGCCCTCCGCCCCGAAGCCCGGTGCGCCTGGTTCGCTCGCGGCGCCGATCATCATGTAGGACGCCGACGGATTCGACGGACTGCCGTCGATCGGGTTGACCGTCCATGACTGCGAATATTCGAGGTGTCCGTCCAGATAGAGTTTGAAGGTGTCGTTGTCGCGGGTCAGCGCGATGTTGTGCCACTGCGACGCGGTGAGCGCCACACCGGTATCGGCGATCTGGACGCCGCCCGCGAGAATCTGCAGCTCCATAGTGCCATCGGCGTTGACGGTGCCAAGGAGACCGAAGCCGGTGGTCGAGGTGTTGCCGTTGTAGAACAGGACCTGGCCGTGGCCAGCATCCGCCGCCCCGCTCCAGTTCACCCAGCCGTCCAGCGTCACGTCATCGGTGGCGACCGTCGGCACGTCGCCGACCGCGATGGTGTGGCCGTCGAAGTTCATATAGTTCGATGTCACATAGGAGACGGCCGGCGCATCATTGGTGCCGGTGATCGTGACGGTGACGTCCTGCGAGACTTGCGCGCCGTGATCGTCGGTAAAGGTGACGGTGTAGACCTGGGTGATGGTCTGCCCCTCCGCCAGCGACTGCAGCACGGGATCGCTATTGTCCAGCGTGAAGTGCCAGCCCAGCGTCGCGCCGTTGCTGGTGTCGCTAGCGGATTCGGACACCGGATCGATCGTGAAGGTGCCGATATTCGTGCTGCCGTCCTCGAAGCCCGGCAGCGCCGAGCTGACGGACGACGATTTGAACGACCACTGCGCCGTATGGGTGTCGGTCAGGTCGACGTCCTGGATCGCCAACGTGCCGCATGCCGACAGCGACGAGCCCTCATCCTCGGTGACCGCGCCCGTCGCCGCGGCAGCATCGCTCGTGATCGTCGGCGCGTCGTTGACGCCGTTGATCGTGACGGTGACGTCCTGGCTGACCGTGCCGCCGTGGTGGTCATCGAACGTGACGGTGTAGACCTGGGTGATAGTCTGGCCCTGCGCGAGCGATTGCAGCATCGCGTCGTTGTTGTCGAGCGTGAAGTGCCAGCCCAGCGCAGCGCCGTTGTTGGTGTCTGTGCTGGATTCGAGCACCGACGGATCGATCGTGAACGTGCCGATGTTCGTGCTGTTGGCGTCGAACCCCGGCAGAGCCGAGCTGACGAACGACGACTTGAACACCGCCTGCGCGGTATGAGTGTCGATCAGGTCGAGGTCCTGGATCGCCAGTGTGCCGTCAATCGACAATGTCGGACCGGTGTCCTCGGTGACCTCGCCCGTTGCCGCCAAGGCATCGCTCGTGACGGTTGGCGCATCGTTGACGCCCGTGATGGTGACGGTGACGTCCTGCGTGACCGCCGCATTGTGATTGTCAGTGAAGGTGACGGTGTAGACCTGGGTGATAGTCTGCCCTTCCGCCAGCGACTGCAGCATCGCATTGCTGTTGTCGAGCGTGAAGTGCCAACCCAGCGTGGCGCCGTTGTTGGTGTCGGCGTTGGATTCGAGCACCGGATCGATCGTGAAGGTGCCGATATTCGTGGCGCCCTCAACAAAGCCCGGCAGATGCGCGCTCGAGGACGAGGACTTGAACACCGCCTGCGCCGTATGGGTGTCGATCAGGTCCAGATCCTGGATCGCCAGCGTGCCGTCGATCGACAGCGACAGAGCCGTGTCCTCGATGACTTTGCCCGTCGCCGCCGCGGCGCTGCTGGTCACGGTCGGCGCATCGTTGGTCCCGGTAATGGTGACCGTGACGTCCTGGGTGACGGTCCCGCCGTGATGATCGTCAACGGTAACGGTGTAGACCTGCGTGATGGTCTGGCCTTCGGCCAGCGACTGGAGCACCGGATCGTTATCGTCGAGCGTGAAGGTCCAGCCCACCGATCCTCGCGTGCTGACGCCGGGGCTCTCACTCACCGGCAGAAGCGCGAAAGTGCCGATATGCGAGCTGCCGTCGCTGAAGCCGGGCAGATGCGCGCTCGACGTCGTCGACTTCAGGGCGAAGCTCGCGCTGTGCGTATCCGTGAGATCAGGATCGTTGAAGGTAATGGTACCCTCGGCCGTCAGGCTCGCCGCATCCTCCGTCACCGCGCCGGTCGGGATCGTGGAGTCTTCGACGATCGTCGGCAGGTCGTTGGTGCCCTCGACATTGACGTCCGCTCCGTTGATGGACACGGTGATCGGCGTGCTGACCACACCGCCGTGGCCGTCATCGACCTGCACCACATAATTGAGGGTCAGCGTCTCGCCTTCGGCGAGGAAATCGAAGAGATGGTCGGGAACGCTGTAGGTCCAGGTGGCCGAGCCGTTGTTGCTGTTTCCCGCGCCCTGCACCACGGTCAGCGGCACCTCGACGGCTGCGATCGCGGCGCGTTGCTCCGGCGTCAGCGTCGCGGTGATATCGTTGCCTTCGGCATCGAGATATTTGAACGGCTGGGTCGACGAGAGCGCCGCGCTCACGATCGGCCGGTCCGTCAGATCGACGTCGGCAAACGTGACCGTGCCCGTGATGGTGTCCAGAGCCTCGTTGCCGGTCCCGACCTTCTCGATGACGGTGCCACCCGATGTCGCGACGGTGGGCTTGTCGTTCGTCCCCGTGATCGTGATGGTGATCGGGATGAACTTGGACTCCGGGTTCACCGCGAAATTGGTATCGACGCGAACCATGTAGGTCAGCGTCAGCGTTTCGCCGGCTGCGAGGAAGTCGAAGACGTGATCGGGGACCGTGTAGGTCCAGACCGCAGAGCCATTGTTGTTATTGCCGCCATCGGCAACGACGTTGATCTGGATCTGCGTCGCCGCGATGTCCTGCTTCTGCAGCGCGGAGAGCGAGCCGGTAACGTCCTGCTGGGTGGCGTTCTTGTAGATGTAGTTCGGCGCCTCGGCGAGGCTCACCGACACCGTCGGCAGGTCGCCGAGGTTTTGATCGACGAAGGTGATCCGGCCGGAGACCGTGTCGTTATGCGTCGTGTCGCCCGTGGTGTCCGCGCGCTCGGTCACCGAGAACGCCGTCTTCACGTTGCCGCTGGAATCGAGGCTTTGCACCAGCGGTTGGCCGGGAACACGGGTGGCCGTGGGCGTGGAGGTGTGGGGGGCCTCCTGTCCCTGCGGATTGAGATTGACGAATGTCGCCACCGCGATGGCGCCCGACCCCGACTTGAACACCACGTCCTGGCTGATCGGCGTGATCGTGTCGGTGAAGTTCGTGGTCAGCTTGGTGTTGGTGTTGTTGTCGGTGAACTTCAGCGTGAACACGTCCGTGATCAGCTTCTGCACGTCCGGTGACATCAGCGCATTGCTGATCGAGACGTTGCCGCCGCTGATCTGGATCATCTGGCCGGCCTGGTTGACCGTCGCGATCGGCAGCAGCGTGACCTTGTCGAACAGGATGTAGGAGCCCGTGGTGCCGTTCGGCTCGACCAGCACCTGGAAGCTCGCCTGCGGCTGCGGATCGCCGCCGCCGGCGGGAACGACGAAATTGATCTGGGTCAGCACGGCGGTGCCGCGGATGCCCATGGTGGCGACCGGCGTGTCGATCTTCATGTCGCCGTGCTTGGCGGTCTCGCCAGCGACGAAGGTGATGGTGCCCGCGACCAGGCTCAGCAGCGAGGAGTTGCTCGACCCGTTGGGGTCATAGACCATCTCGTTCAGCACCATCCGCGCATTGGAGGACAGGCCGAACACGGTGCCGTCGATGAAGGTGATGCCGAGCGTCGAATCGGCGCCGGTCGAGACCACGTCGCCCTTCTCGACATTGTCGCCGTTGTTCAGGATGACCGAAACGCCATTGCGGATCGCGGTCGCGCTGCCGGAGAGTTTTGTGACGTGACCGATGACCTGGGCCGCGGCAGCGCCGGGCGCGGCCTGCGCATATTGGACATGGCCGGTGAGCGCATTGACTATGTCGCCGGTGAGGTGGGCGCCATCGGGCGAGGCGATCGCTGCGCGCTTGTCGCCCCTAAAATAATCGTGAACGACGAACTCATGACCCTCATGGGACAGCACGAGGTCGAGACCTGCGCGCTTGAACTCGCCGTTGAAGATCAGGTTGGGATCGGGAACAACGAACGCGCCATCGGGCACGTGACCATGCGCCTTGGCGATAAAGGGCTTGGCAGCAGAGAAATCGACATGGCCATCAGCGAGCGAACGGGAATCCTGGCCGTCCAAGGACATCGCGGCGTCAAATTTGCCAGCGTAATTCAATCGGGCACCGTAAAAAGGGTTAAAATCTAAGTAAGTATCGACCGCCTAAGCTTGCATAGCATTACCAAGTCCTTAGCGAAACCATCTATTGCTTGTGTGATTTCGCGTCACCGAGCCATCGCCGGCTGCATCGGACCAAGTCTCCATGGAGGAAGCAGGGCAGTTCGAGAAATATTTCGAAGTATAATCTCGCTTGTTTGAGCCCATTTCCGGCACTCCCACGTATTCCATTGTATAGATCTGGCGACGAATACTTGTGTCATCTTTTGTTCGTGGTGCCCCGCAGCACACTGGGGCAAATACGGAACCAAATCTGTGACCCAACTAACAGAACCCGTGAAATATCGGGGTCGTTAGCCATGGGAGGCGGAATCAGCGAGCGCACAACCAATACCTGCAATTGGCTCCATTTCGCGGCAGGCGGCGCTTCCCCTAGCCCCCGATTCGTAAAATTTTATGCAATTTGGGCAGGCTCGTTTCAGCCTGTTCCCCGGTTTCGGGACCCCTGCCGGGCGCGTTAAGCAGAACAAAACGGCCCATCTCGCACTATTTCCGCGAAAGCAACAAAGCCCGGCACGTCGAGATCGAGGGGATCTCGCGAAGCTTGGGAAGGGGATGTCAGATGGAGACCGCTGCTCGCTCGCGCGCTTGGCGCGCAATCCTTGTCTTGTGCGCATTGATCCTGCTCGGATCGGTCGCCGAGCTTCGCGCCGGCACGCTGCTGTCGCCGGGCGCCGGCGTCCTCGTGCGCAAATCCGCCGAGCCGTTCGGCGTGTTCGCCTTCGCCATCTCATCGGGCAGCCTGCAACGGAAATGGCTCGCGCTGAAGGACAAGCTCGACGACGACATGGTGCAGCTCGCGCTGTGCGACGGCGACCGGGACCATTGCGCATCGCCCGCGGCCCTGAAACTACTCGCCATCGTCGACCAGGCCCGTGATCGCGACGGCCGCGCGCGGCTGGGCGAGGCCAACCGCGCCATCAACCTCGCCATCCGGGCCGCCAATGACGGCACCGACGACGTCTGGAGTTCGCCGCTTGCGACGTTCCAGCGCGGCGCCGGCGATTGCGAAGACTATGCCATTGCCAAGCTCGCCGCACTGCGGCTCGCCGGCATTGCCGCCGAAGACCTCCGCATCGTCGTGGTGCGCGACACCCGCGCCGGCGAGGCGCATGCGGTGGCCGCCGCACGGCTCGATGGCCAGTGGCTGATGCTCGACAACCGTCGCATGGCGATGGTCGAGGACGACGCTGCACAGATCTACCAACCGCTGTTCGTGCTCTTCCAATCGGCCGTGATGAAATATGTCGACGAACCCGTGCGGTTCTCGATGGTCGCCACCAAGACGCATTGATCCATCTCGTAGCCCGGATGGAGCGCAGCGAAATCCGGGACCGCTATCAGTCTGTTGCACGAATCCCGGATTGCGCTTCGCTCCATCCAGGCTACAGCACCTCGGGTTACATTCCCCCATCACAAAGCCATTTCGCCGCTCGATCCGGAACTGCTAGCATGGCCGCGGCTATGCGGGGGCAACTGGAATGCGGTTCATCGTGATGACTGTGCTTGCGCTGCTGGCGTTGCTTGCGGCACCAGCCTCCGCGCAATCCGACCGTTCCATCGCCGACAGGCTGCCGCTGTTCGCCAAGAACAACTGCCAGCAGATTCGCGATCCCGGCAACCAATTGTTCTGCGGTGATTCCGAGCTTGCCGCCGCCGCCGAGAAGCTGAGCACGGCGATCGAGGCACGGCTCGCCCGCCTGCCCGCGATCGAGGAGAATGCGATCTGGAACCGCCAGCGCAACCTCAGCTGCGGCATCGTCGGCCAGACCGCGATCCGCGCCGACGATTTCGACCGGGTGAAGGCGTGCCTGCTCAAGGTCACCGAGGAGCGCGCCGCGATCGTTCGCGATCCGGATTTCGACTGTCTCGCCGCCAACACCGCGGCGGGCGCGCTGATCTGCGCGGACCCGGCGCTGGCACTTGTCGAAACCGAGTTGAACAGCCAAGTGCTCGGCCTGATCGGCAAGCTGGACCCGACCGCAGCGCGCTTTGCCTTCGCCGAATATGGAAGGTGGACGCGAGAGCGCGACCGCAAATGCAATCTGGTCGGCAAGGAGAACGTGCCGCTCCTGGAGCTGGAGTCCGCGGAGGACTGTCTCGCCGACCATTTGAAGCGCAAGACCGATGAGATTCGCGCCGCGAAAGGCGACCCCAAGAAGGTGTTCGGCCGGCAGGTCGCGGCCCGCTCGCCCGACACCGACGCGATCGACTTCTGCGCCGCGCGGATTCACGCCGCCAATTCGTGTGGAAATTTCCTCCGCATCAACCGCGTCTACGCGCTCGACAGCCAGGTGACCGGGCAGGAGGCGCAGGTCACGGGCGAGATCGAGATGGCCGTGCTGGCGCCCTTCACCATGTGCAGCAAGATCGCCTCCACCTGCACCGGCACCTGCTGGGATGCCAGGACCGGTCGTCCGCAGCCGGGAGCCAGCAACAAGGAGCGCGCCGCAGAAGCCTTCAACGTCACGCGCCGCCTGCGGATCCAGCGGACTTTTGCTTTCGTGAAAGCCGCCGATGGCTGGCGGTGTCGCGAGGACGAGCTGGCCCCGGTGAACTCGGGGACAGCGGGTGGGGGATCGTAGGGCTCTTCTCCTCGCGCTGCGCTTTCTTCCTTCTCCCCTTGTGGGAGAAGGTGGCGCGAAGCGCCGGATGAGGGGTTCTCTCCATTCGCGAGACTGTCCGTGAGGAAAGATACCCCTCACCCGGCTTCGCTTTCGCGAAGCCACCCTCTCCCGCAAGGGGAGAGGGTTCACCGTTCACGCCGCGAGAGGCGCCCTGCATCAAAACATCAGATTGTCCTTCACCAGCACCCAGCGGCCGCCCTTGACCTGCTGTACCTGGGTGATGGTGTTGGCGAGGTGGTCGGTCTTGGAGAACTTGGTCGGGGGCGAGTTGAAGATGTCGAGGAATTTGTCGCCCGACTCCAGCGCATCCAGCATCTTCTGACCCGTGAGATCCTTGCCCGCCTTGTTCGCGTAGAACCCAAACGTCATCACCGCGTTGTAGCCGATGATGGCCTGCGTGTTGGCGTCGGTGCCAAACATCTTCTTGTAGTTGACCAGCCAGTCCTTGACCTTGCCCTTGGCGGTGTCTTCGTAAGGAATCTCGAAGCCGCTGGCGGCGTAGAGACCTTCGACGGCTTCCTTGCCGAGCATCGGCACCTCCATCACGTTGGTCGGTGTCGCACCGAGGAAGATGACGTCCCAGCCGAGCTTCTTGGCTTCGGTCATCGCCCCTATGGTCTCGCGGAGCACAGTGCCGAGCAGGACGAGGTCGCAGCCATCGGACTTCATCTTGGCAATCTGCGCGCTGAAATCGGAGGCGCCGCGCTTATAGCTCGTGATCGACGCCGGCTGCACCTTCATCGCGGTGAGCTGCTGGTTGAAGCCGTCGAGCACGTTCTTACCGTACTCGTCGTCTTGATGCATGATGCAGGGCTTCTTGAAGCCCTTCCACTCCATCATGTATTTCAGCGCGGCCCGCGTGCTCTCGACGTAAGGCAAGAGGTTGTTGAACTTCAGCCGCTCCTGCGGCTTGGCCGGATCGAACTTGAAGGTGAACTCGGCCGCCGTCAGCGGGAAGAGCTGCATGACGCCGGCATCGAACAGGATGTCCTGCGCGGCGAGCACTGTCGGTGATCCCATCGGTCCCACCATCGCGAAGATCTTGTCACGCTCGATCAGCTTTTGCGAAGCCAGCACAGCCTTTTTCGGATCATAGCCGCTGTCCTCGACGACCAGTCGAATCTTGCGGCCATTGATTCCGCCGGACGCATTGATCTCCTCGGTCGCCATTTTCATACCGTTTGCGACCGGGACGCCCCAACCCTTGATCGGACCCGACAGGTCCTGGTGAGTGCCGATGACGATCTCGGATGCCGAGATGCCTTCATTGGTGACCTTGGTCTGCGCCGCGGCCGGCAGATGCGTGAGCACCACTGCGCTCACCGCAAGGCCGAACGCCCTGAACGACTTCGACATTGATATCTCCTCTCCCTGGCCCGTGTTGCGCGAAGGGCGTGGCCATCGCTCCTTCGCTGATTTCAGCGTCGCCTGGCGCACGGCGTTCCTGCCATGCGCCTCACGCCACCGCACGCTGGCGATACATCGCCTCGATCTCCGCGGCGTAACGCTTGTTCACGAAGCCGCGCTTCAGCTTCATGGTCGGCGTCAGTTCCTCGTCCTCCGGGGTGAGCTGGCGCTCGATCAAATAGAACTTCTTGATGGTCTCGACCCGGGCGAAATTGCCGTTGACCTGTTCGATCTCGCGCCAGATCAGGTCCTGAATCTCCGTCGCCCGGCACAGGCTGGCATAATTGGTGAACGGAATGTCGTGGTCCTGCGCGAACTTCTCGACGTTCTCCTGGTCGATCATCACGAGGCAGGTCAGATACGGCCGCTTGTCACCGATCACCACGGCGTCCGAGATGTAGGGCGAGAATTTGAGCTGGTTCTCGATCTCGGAGGGCGTGATGTTCTTGCCGCCCGAGGTGATGATGATGTCCTTCATCCGGTCGGTGATGCGGACGAAGCCTTCATTGTCGATGGTGCCGACGTCGCCGGTGTGCAGCCAGCCGCGTTGATCGATGGTCTCGGCAGTCTTCTCCGGCTGGTTCAGGTAGCCCATGAACAGGAAGTCGCCCTTGATCAGGATCTCGCCGTCGGGCGACAGCGCGACCTCGCCCCAGGGCACGGCCGTGCCGACCGAGCCGAGCTTGATCCGCTCCGCCGGCATCATGGTGGCGACCCCGCAATTCTCGGTCTGGCCATAGACCTCGTGCATGTCGATGCCGAGCGCGAGATACCAGCGGATCAGCTCCGGGGCGATCGGCGCCGCGCCGGTGAAGGCGATGCGGCAGCGGTCGAGCCCGATCATGCGGCGGATGTTGCGGAATGCGATGCGATAGGCGAGGCGGTTGGCGAGGCGCAGCGACAGCGGCGGCGTCTTACCCTCGAGCCGGCAATCGACCATGCGGTGGCCGACACCGATGGCGCGGCGATAGACCCATTGCTGGAGCGGCGTCGCATCCTTCAGCGCGATGGTGATGGCGGAATAGAATTTTTCCCAGATGCGCGGCACTGCGAGGAAAACGGTCGGCTGCACCTCGCGCAAATTGTCCGGCACTGTCTCCGGGCTCTCGGCAAAGTTCATCACCGAGCCGAGCGCGACCGAGATGTAGTAGCCGCCGATGCGCTCGGCGACGTGGCAGAGCGGCAGAAAGATCAGCCGGTCCTCGGCTTCCTGCGCCGGGATGAAATCGTTGGCGTGGCGCATCTGATGCGTCACGCTGCGGTTGGCATGCATCGCCCCCTTGGGCGGCCCTGTCGTGCCCGACGTGTAGACGAGGATCGCGAGGTCGCCGGTGCTGCGGCTGTCGATCATCTCCTGCCACAGCGCCTCGCGGCCGACCATGTGGTTGCAGCCGAGCGCGCGGAACTCGTCGAGCGACATCACCATGTCGTCGGAGAAGCCGCGGAGACCCTCCATGTCGAACACGATGATCTTCTGCAAGGTAGGACAGCGGGCCCGGCAGGCGAGGACCTTGTCGAGCTGCTCCTCGTCCTCGACGAAGATCACCTTTGTTCTGGAGTCGTTGACGAGATATTCGACCTGGGAGGATGCGTCGGTGGGATAGATGCCGGAGGAGACGCCACCGGCGCACAGGATGCCCATGTCGGCATGGACCCATTCGGGCACGGCATTGGCGATGATGGAGCCGACGTCGCCGGGCATGAAGCCGATCGCGCGAAGCGCGTAGGCGACTTCCTTTGAGATCTCCAGCCATTGGCGCCAGCTCGTCGGCTGCCAGATGCCGAATTTCTTCTCGCGGATCGCCGGCCTGTCGCCCCGCGTCTCGACGGCGCGCAGAAAGCTCTTCGCGATCGTATCAGCGACCGTCAGCACCGCCGGTCGGGCCATGCGCCTCTCCTCCTTGTCGCTTTCCCTTCCGCTGCCTGCCTTGCCGGCGGTCTATGTCTTACGGAGGGGCTGTTCCATCTAACGCCACGTTTTCTTCTTTTTCCAGCGCCGTTCGCCTCTGGCGCCCGCTTCTTTGGCGCCAAGGTAAAATTCCTGGATGTCCTGGGAATGCATCAAGCGGTCGCAGGTGTCGTTCATCACGATCCGGCCGATCTCCAGCACATAGCCGTAATGCGCGGTCTCCAGCGCCACCTTGGCGTTCTGCTCGACCAGCAGGATCGACATGCCCTGCTCCTCGTTGACGCGGCGGATGATGGTGAAGATCTCCTTCACCAGCAGCGGCGACAGGCCGAGCGACGGCTCGTCGAGCAGCAACAACGTCGGCCGGTTCATCAGGGCGCGGCCGATCGCCAGCATCTGCTGCTCGCCGCCGGAGAGCTGACCGGCCGGTTGGTCGATGCGCTCCTTCAGCCGCGGAAAATAGCCGTAGACGCGCTCCAGATCTTCCGCGACGCCGTCGCGATCCCGGCGCGGATAGGCGCCCATCATCAGGTTCTCGCGCACCGAGAGGAACGGGAAGACCTCGCGCCCCTCCGGCACGTGGCTGAGGCCGAGTCGCACGATCCTGTCGGCTTCCATGCGCTGGATCGGCTTGCCCATGAACTCGATCGCGCCCTTCTGCGGATCGAGGATGCCCGAGATGGTCTTCAGCACCGTGGTCTTGCCGGCGCCATTGGCCCCGAGCAGCGTGACGATGCGGCCGCGCGGCACCTCCAGCGAGATGCCGCGGATTGCCATGATCGGCCCGTAATAGCTCTCGATGTTCGAGAGCTTCAGGATGGTCTCGGGTGTCGCGGTCACATCCATCGCCTCAGGCTCCCAGATACGCGGCGACGACGTCGGGGTGCTGCTGCACCTCGGCCGGCGAGCCCATCGCGAGCACCCGGCCGTAGTTCAGCGCGATGACGCGATCGGAGACGCGGTTGACCAGCGACATGTCGTGCTCGACCATCAGCACGGTGACACCGAGCTCGTTCTTCAAGTCGCGGATCCAGAACGACATGTCGTCGGTCTCCTCGACATTGAGGCCGGAGGACGGCTCGTCGAGCAGAATCAGCTTCGGCTCCGAGCACAGCGCGCGCGCCAGCTCGATCACCTTGCGCACGCCGTACGGCAGGCCCGAGATCAGCTTGTCGCGATAGGGTTCGAGATCGAGGAACTCGATGACCTGCTCGACCCGGCGCCGGTGCACCTTCTCGTTGGCCCGCACGCTCGGCAGGAACAGCAGATCCTGCCAGAGCTGCGTGGTGGAATGGCGGTGGCGGCCGACCAGGAGGTTGGAGAGCACGGTCGCGTTCTCGAACAGCTCGATGTTCTGGAAGGTGCGGGCGATGCCGAGCTTGGCGATGTCGTAGGGCGGCTGCTCCGTGATGTCCTGGTCCTCGAAGAAGATGCGGCCCGAGGTCGGCCGGTAGATCCGCGAGATCAGGTTGAAGATCGAGCTCTTGCCGGCGCCGTTGGGACCGATGATCGAGAGGATCTCGCCCTTCTCCACCGCGAACGAGACCGCATCGACGGCCTTGAGGCCCCCAAAATGCAGCGACAGGTTCTCGGCGCGAAAATAGCTCATCGGTTGCGCTCCGACTTCACGTAAATCTTCTGCCGCTTGAAGGTGGCGCGCTTGTAGAGCGGAAACAGCTGGAAGAAGAGCTTGATCTTGAGCCAGCGGCCGTAGAGCCCGAGCGGCTCGAACAGCACGAACAGCACGATGATGATGCCGTAGATCGCGCCTTTCAGGCCGTTGAGCGAGGCGAAGGCCGCGACTTTTGACTGGACGTTGCCCGCAGTCGTCGGGCTCGCACCAAATGTCGCGGTGATGCCGGCGATGATGCCGGGCATGTCGTCCTTGAGGTAAGTCAGGAACGGATCGATCATGACGATGAAGATCGCGCCCAGCACCGCGCCGTGCAGGCTGAAGGCGCCGCCGATCAGGATCACGATGATGAATTCGATCGAGAGCTGCAGCGTGAACATCTCCGGCGAGATGAAGGAGAGCTTATGCGCGAACAGCACGCCGGCAAGGCCGGTGATCGCTGCCGAGATCGCAAAGGACTTGACCTTGTAGAGCGCGACGTTGACGCCCATGCTGCGCGCCGCCGTCTCGGAGTCGCGGATCGCGACGAAGGCGCGCCCCGTCGGCGAACGCAACAGGTTGAGCGTGCCGACGATGGTCAGCACCAGCACGGCAAGACAGAGGAAATAGAAGGCCGGGCTGTCACGCGGGACCGTGACGCCGAGCAGCGACAACGTCTTGATCCGCATGCCCTCGTTGCCGTTGGTGACGCTCTCCCAGCGCGCCAGGACCTCCTCCACGATCAAGGCAAAGGAGATGGTGGCGATGACGAGGTAAATGCCGGTCAGGCGCAGGGCGGGAAAACCGACCATCGCGCCGATGATGCCGGTCAAGGCTCCCGCGGCGAGGAAGTAGACCGGGAACGGCACGTTGTATTTCTGCAAATAGGCCGCGGTATAGGCCCCGATCGCGAGGAACGCGGCGTGGCCGAGCGAGGCCTGGCCGGTGAACCCGGTGAGGATCAGCAGCGCCACGCCGACGGTCGCATAGATGCAGACGAAGACGAGCTGGCTCATCAGGTAGCTGGAGAGCACATAGGGCGCGATCAGCAGCAGCGCGACCAGGATGCCATAGGTGACGGCGTAGCCCGAATGCGGAAACAGCTTGATGTCGTCTTCATAGTCGGTCTTGAACAGGAAGCGCATGGCGTTCAGACCTTCTTGCGGACGTGGAGGCCGAACAGGCCTTCAGGCTTCAGGAGCAGCACGGTGAGCAGCACGATGTAGGGCGCGACGTCCTTCCAGCCTTCGGGCAAATAAAAGCCGGCCATGCTCTCGATGACGCCGATCAGCACGCCACCAACGACTGCGCCCGGGATCGAGCCGAAGCCACCGAGCACGGCGGCCGGAAACGCCTTCAGGCCGAGCACGAGGCCGACATTGGAGTGAATGAAGGTGATCGGCGCCAGCAGCACGCCGGCGCAGGTCGCGACCGCCGCGCTGATGGCCCAGACGATCGACACCACGCGCTTGACCGGAATGCCCATATAATAGGCCGCCAGCATGTTCTCGGAGCTGGCGCGCATCGCGGTGCCGAGCGTGGTCTTGTTGAAGAACAGCCAGAGCAGCGTGCACAGGATCATCGTCGCCGCGATCACCGAGAGCTTGTCGTAGGCGAGCACCAGCGAGCCCATGCGCAGCACGCCCTGGCTGAACGGCGTCTCGATCTTCAGATCGTCGGTGCCCCAGATCATGCCGGCGATCGAGCGCAGGAAATAGCCGAGCCCGATCGTCGCCATGATGATGGAGAACTGCGGATAGCCGAGGATCGGCCGGACCACCACGCGCTCGGCCAGCATGCCGAACAGTGCCATGGCGGCCACCGCACCGGCAAAGCCGATCCAGTAGTTCAGGCCCATCATGCCGATGAAGGTGAAGGCGAAGAAGCCGCCGAGCATCATCAGATCGCCCTGGGCGAAATTGACGACCTCGGTAGCCTTGTAGACGAGCACGAAGCCGAGCGCGATCAGGCCGTAGACGCAGCCGAGCGCAACACCGCTGACCAGCTGCTGAACGAAATCCAGCATCGCCGCGCATCCTCCCGATGCAACCGGCGGCTCTTCCTGACCGCCTTGTCGCATCTTGTGTCCAGTCGCTACGCAGTCGTTTCGCTGCGTCAGCGCCATTTGCCCAAGACCAATTCAGCCTGAACCGCCAAGCGCTGTCAACAAACGGTGACTTGCCTTTAGGATGACGGAATTTGTCGGCCGTAGATTCACGGTGCCGAAACATCTTCAAGTCATGGTCGCGGGCGGTGCAAAACCGGATGGTGGACGTCATGAAGCCAGGCAGCTCGGCGCTGGAAGTCCTGGGGTTAACCAAGCGTTTTGACCGTTTGGCGGTCGATGGCCTCGATCTCACCATTCATGCCGGCGAATTCTATGCCCTGGTCGGCCCCAACGGCGCCGGCAAGACCACCACCCTGCGCATGGTCGCGGGCCTGCTGCGGCCCGATGCCGGCAGCGTCTCGATCTTCGGCATCGATGCGCTCCAAAATCCTGTCGCTGCCAAGCAGATGATGGCGTGGGTGTCCGACGAGCCGATGATCTACGACAAGCTGACGCCGCTCGAATATCTCGAGTTCGTCGCCGGTCTCTGGGGCATCGCGCCGTCCAGCTCGGAACCGGTTGCGCAGGAGCTTCTCGGCTCGCTCGGCCTCGCGCAGCACCGGCACGAACGCTGTGAGGGCTTTTCCAAGGGCATGCGCCAGAAAGTGGCACTGGCCGGCGCGCTGGTGCACCATCCCCGCCTCATCATCCTCGACGAGCCGCTGACGGGGTTAGATGCCGTTTCCGCCCGCCACGTGAAGGGTCTCCTCAGCGAGCGCGTCCGCGCCGGCTGCACGGTCATCATGACCACGCATATTCTGGAGGTGGCCGAGCGCATGGCCGACCGCATCGGCGTGATCGCATCTGGGCATCTGGTCGCCGAAGGCACGCTCGACGAGCTGCGCCGGCAGAACGGCCATGCCGATACCAGCCTCGAAGACCTCTTCATCGCGCTGGTGACGCTTCCGGACGCCGCATGAGCTCGGCGACCGCGCTGTCCTGGTTCACCCGTCACGAGCTCCGGCTCGCCTGGCGCGAATGGTTCGCCATGATGACGGGCGGACGGCGCAAGCGGGCACGCGCCGCCATGATCGGCCTGCTGTTCTTCGCCGCACTCTTGCACGTGCCCGCCTGGGCCGTGATCGGCCGCTTCGCCGACCTGCAACTGCCGCTCGACAAATCCTCGTTGATCGTGATCTCGGCGACGATCTTTCTGGCCTGGACCTTGATGCTGTCGCAGGCGATCGAATCGGTGACGCGGGTGTTTTACGCCCGCGCCGATCTCGACCTCATCATGTCCTCGCCGGCCAGGCTGGCCAATCTGTTCTCGGTGCGCATTGCCGCGATCGCGCTCACCGTCACGACAATGGCGCTGCTGTTCTCGACGCCCTTCATCGACGTGCTGGTGATCGGCGGCGGTGCGCGATGGCTCAGCGCGTTCGGCGTCGTGGTCGCGATGGGCCTGTCGGCGGCGGCGATCGCGATTGCCGTCACCATTCTCCTGTTTCGGCTGATCGGCCCGGCGCGGACGCGCTTGATCGCCCAGATCCTCGCCGCGATCATCGGCGCGGGCTTCGTGATCGCGCTCCAGGTCGCCGCGATCATGTCGTACGGCACGCTGTCGCGCTTCACCATCCTGACCTCGGGTCGCGTGGCCGCCTACGCGCCCGATATCGACAGCATCTGGTGGTGGCCGGCGCGGGCGACCATGGGCGACAGCGAAGCGCTGCTGTTGCTCCTCGCGCTTGCGCTCGTGCTGCTCGGAAGCGTCATGGCGATCTTCTCACGCCGCTTTGCCGACACCGCCATCGACGCGGCGGCGAATGGCACAGCCGGCCGCGTGCGCGCCAAGGAGCGCCCGTTCCGCGGCGGATCGCGCCAGCAGGCGCTGCGGCGCAAGGAATTTTCGCTGCTCTGGCGCGATCCCTGGCTGATCTCGCAGACCCTGATGCAGCTGCTGTACCTGGTGCCACCGGCGCTGCTGCTCTGGCGAAATTTTGCCGACAGTTCGGCGGCGCTGACGCTGATCACGCCTGTCATCGTGATGGCGGCCGGACAACTCGCCGGCGGGCTTGCCTGGCTGACGATCTCAGGCGAGGACGCGCCCGACCTGGTCGCGACCGCGCCGCTGACGCCATCCAGCGTCATCCGCGCCAAGATCGAGGTGGTGCTGATCGCGACCGCCGTGATCTTCTGCCCGCTGGTGGCGGCACTGGCCTTCGCCTCGCCATTCCAGGCGGCAATCAGCGCCGGCACGATCATCATCAGCGCAGCTTCCGCCACCGCGATCCAGCTCTGGTTCCGGGTGCAGGCGCGGCGCAGCCAATTCCGCCGCCGCCAGACTTCCTCGCGGCTTGCAACGTTTGCCGAAGCCTTCTCCTCGATCGGCTGGGCCGCCAGCGCCGCGCTGCTGCTTGCTCTTCCCATCGCCGGCCTCATCAGCGGCCTGATCACAGCCAGCCTCATCGCCATCACCTGGAAGTTCAGCCCAAGGCGCGAATAAAAGACGCGGGCGAGAGGTGCGACACTGACGCGCTGTTGATCGCAGTCCATTGGCCATGTGCAGCATAGCACGCTAGACTTTCTCCGAAGTCATCGGGGACGGATGCATGTGGCGACTGGTTTCGGCGGCTCTGGCGCTGTTCGGCGTATCCCTCGCTCCTGCCCTCGCCCAGCAGCCGCCTCAGCGCAGCGAATGCCTGGCGATGGCGAACGCGGCGCCCCGCGCGCTGCCGGTCGCGTTCCGGCAGGCCGGCGGTTCAGCCGAGGTCGAGATCACCTATGCCGGCCACTCCACCTATTTCATCGATACGCCCGGGGGCCTGCGCATCGCCACCGACTATAGCGGCGCCTATCAGGTGGGACGGCGACCCGATGTCGTCACCATGAACCGGGCCCATAGCACCCACTACACGCTATTCCCGGACAAGCGCATTCCCCATGTGCTGCATGGCTGGGGCGAGGACGGCAAGCCCGCGGTGATCTCCGAGCGCATCAGCGACACCTTCATCCGCAACGTCACCACCGACATCCGCCGCTATTTCGGCGACGATTCCGGCGCCGACATGATCCGCGACGGCAACTCGATCTTCATCTTCGAGGTCGCCGGCCTCTGCATCGGTCATCTCGGCCATCTCCATCACAAGCTCGACGACAGCCATTTCGCCCAGATCGGGCGGCTCGACATCGTGATGGTGCCGATCGACGGCGCCTACACCATGTCGCTGGATGGCATCTCCGAGATCACCAAACGGCTGCGCTCCTCGGTGGTACTGCCGATGCACCGCTTCGCTACCCCGCTCGACGATTTCATGCGCCGGATCGGGCAGCAGTTCGAGATCGACCGGCGCATCGAGCGGTCGTTCCGGATCTCGCGGGATGCGCTGCCGTCGAAGCCGACGGTGATCATCCTCGACGGGGTGTGACGCGCAATTTTCTCCAAGTCCGCTGAGGCCCGCTCGTGCTGATCTCCTGGCAACAGGAGATCGACATGACAGATTTTGCGAGACTGTTGCACGCGGACGGACCGAACCCGGAGCACGCGGCGGCGCTGCAGCTTTACGGCCGTTTCGTCGGCGACTGGGACGCCGAAATCACCGCCCACGCGCCCGATGGAACCAAACACGCCGCGCCCGGCGAAATCCATTTCGGTTGGGTCCTGGAAGGGCGGGCCGTGCAGGACGTCTGGATCATCCCTCGTTCCCCAGGCAGCCCGGCCTTTCCGATCGCCGGCAATTGGTACGGCACGACGCTGCGGGTCTACGATCCCGCCATTTCCGCATGGCGGATTTCCTGGTTCGATCCCGGCCGCAGCGTGTTCCGGCAGCAGATCGGCCGTCCGCGCGGCGCGGACATCGTGCAGGAAGGCACGACCGAAGCCGGTGAGCTGACGCGCTGGAGCTTTACGGAGATCACCGGCGATTCCTTCCACTGGCTCGGCGAGGTCAAGCCTGCGACCGCAACCGATTGGCGGCTCGTCGTCGACGTGAAGGCGAAGCGGCGCAAGGCTTAAGATCGAATCGCTCTTGAATCAGTCAGCTCCGGGCGCGCTGCAACCTCTCCCGCTTGCGGGGGAGGTCGCGCCGAAGGCGCGGGTGGGGGCTCTCTCCACACTGGGAATCTCTCTGTGGCGGCACCCCCACCCCAGCCCTCCCCCGCAAGCGGGAGAGGGAGCGCACCTTCCGTGTGACGGCAATCGAGCTTCATCTAGTCGATATCGGTCACACCGCCGCTGTGCTCGCGATGACGGGTGCGGTTGCGCAACGTGCGCTGCTGCATGACGTGATGCGGTGCTAGGCTCCTCCCACAAAGAATGTGAAGGGAGCGAACGCCGATGGCCGCAAGCGGGTTGCCCGCCAACACGAGCGGGCTGTTTGTCGAGCCGCGCGAGGATTGGCTTGCGCAGCACCAGGAGGAGATCATCGATGCGGCCCGGCCGATCGTCGATCCTCACCACCATCTCTGGAATCGCGGGCATCGCTATCTGATCGAGGCGATGGCAGCCGACATCGCCTCCGGCCACAACGTCATCGCAACCGTCTATGTCGATTGCCGCTCGATGTATCGCGCGCATGGGCCAGAGGCATTCCGGCCCGTCGGCGAGGTCGAGTTCGCCAATGGCGTCGCCGCGATGAGCGCGAGCGGTGCTTACGGCAAGGCGGCGATCTGTGCGGGCATCGTCAGCCACGCCAATCTGCTGCTGGGTGACGCGGCCAAGCCGGTGCTGGAAGCGGAAATCGCGGCGGGCAACGGCCGCTTCCGCGGCATCAGGCATTCCTCGGCCTGGGACGAAGACCCCGTCGTCGCCGGCATGTATGCGAACCGGCCGAAGGGCCTGTTGCGGGATCCGACCTTCCGCAAGGGATTCGCCTGCCTCGCGCCACTGAACCTCAGCTTCGATGCCTGGCTGTTTCATCCGCAGATCGGCGAGCTCACCGAGCTTGCGCGCGCCTTCCCCGACACCAGGATCGTGCTCGACCATTGCGGCGGCCCAGTCGGCGTGGGACGCTTTGCAGGGCGGCGCGAGGAGGTGTTTGCACAGTGGCGCGCCTCGATCCGGGAGATTGCGAAATGCGAGAATGTGGTGGTTAAGCTCGGCGGGCTCGCAATGTGCCTGCTCGGCTACGACTTCCATTTGCGCGCGAGGCCGCCGTCATCCGAGGAGCTTGCCACGGCCTGGCGGCCTTATATCGAAACCTGCATCGAATCGTTCGGACCCAAACGCGCGATGTTCGAGAGCAACTTCCCGCCGGACAAAGGCCAGTGCAGCTATCAGGTGATCTTCAACGCCTTCAAGCGCATCGCATCGCCCCTGAGCGAGGCCGAGAAGACGGCGCTGTTCTCACAGACCGCGATTGATTTCTATCGGCTCGAACTGCCGTCGTGACAAGAAAAGGGGCCGGGATGTTGATCCCGACCCCTCTTCCGTCGTGGCCGCTGGGAAGCGTCCTTGAAACCTTATTGTGAGCTCTAGCCTGCACCCATGAGCGAGGCCGGACGGCGCTCGCCGCTGGAGGTGAACATCTTCTTGAGCTTGTTGACCACGCGGATCAGGAAGCCGATCATCACGGGATTGGTCTTGCGGCAGAACGCGATCTTCCTGACGTGCCCTTCGACATGCCATTTGGCATGCGCGCCGTCGCGGAAGAAAATGACGTCGCCGGGGCCGTAGCGCTTCGGCGGCATGCCGTCGCTTTCGAGCACGATCGATCCTTCCATGATCATGATCGTCTCGTCGATGTCGTAATACCAGTTGAAGCGCCCTTCGGTGCAGGCCCAGATGATGGTTTGGGCCGTGCCGTCGGCGCTGGTGGACAGGACGCGCGAGCGCGACACCGGATTACCCTCGATGATCCAGGACGGCTCGATCGGCCGCAGCTCGAGATCCACATTGCAACTACCGATTTCAATCATTGCGCGCGACATCTGTTTCCTCAGGGAATAAAATAGGTTTGGCCGGGTCGGAGCCCGGATTGTTTCCAATGATGGCCGCAACGCTAGTGACCGCCTTTTAATTCTTCCTTACGCAGGCACCGACAATCAGCCCTAAGTTGCAGGTGCGAAGCAGCTAACGTTGAGATTCCGCTGCGAATTCGCGCACATGAACCCCTCTTTTCCGGGGTGCGACAAAATGCGCGAAAGTGACCATGGAAGGAGCCAATGCCGATGCCCGTCACGCCCGAGGCTCTGACAGCCAACCGAGAAGTCGTCGCCTAGCTCGGCAGCCTCGACCTTGCGGGAGAGGTAAACCGCGCCCTGGGCCGCTATTGGATCAAATCTAGCTTGCTACTTCGCCCACTCGCCCTTGCGGAACACCGGCACCTTGCTGCCATCGGCGAGAATGCCGTCGATGTCGGTCTCGGCCGAGCCGATCATCCAGTCGATATGGATCAGGCTCTGGTTGCCGCCTTGCGCGGCGATCTGCTGCGGCGTGAGCTGCGCGCCGTTGACGAAGCATTTCGAGTAGCATTGGCCGAGCGCGATGTGGGACGCCGCATTCTCGTCGAATAGCGTGTTGTAGAACAACAGCCCGCTCTGCGAGATTGGCGAAGAATGCGGAACCAGCGCCACCTCGCCGAGGCGGCGCGCGCCCTCGTCGGTGTCGAGCACCTTGTTCAGCACCTCTGCGCCGCGCGAGGCCTTGGCATCGACGATCTTGCCGTCCTCGAAGCGCACCGCGATGTTGTCGATCAGGGTGCCCTGGTAGGACAGCGGCTTCGAGCTCACGACGTGGCCGTAGACGCGGCGGCAATGCGGCGTGGTGAAAACCTCTTCGGTCGGGATGTTGGCGTTGCAGCTGATGCCGTTCTTTGAGAGCGAGGCGCCGCCCTCCCATTCGTGGCCGTCGGCGAGGCCGATGGTGAGGTCGGTGCCGGGACCCGAATATTGCAACGCGCGAAAACGCTGACCGTTGAGCCAGTTGGTGCGCTCGCGCAGCACCGCATTGTGGCTCGCCCAATTGCTTATCGCGTCCTCGCGGTCGACGCGGGACGCGGCGAAGATCGCATCCGCGAGCTTGCCGATCGCGATGTCCTCGGGATCATTAGGAAACACCTGCTTGGCCCAGGACGGGCTCGGATAGGCGATGATGTTCCAGTTGGTATCGAAATTGACGATTTTTTCCAGCGCCGGCTGATAGGCCATGGAGTTGGCCTTGCTGGCGCGCGCCACCTTCGACGGATCCTCGCCCGACAGCAGCATCGGATTGTCGCCGACGATGGCGAGCCGCGCGGTGTTGTCCGAGAAGGCCTTCGCCATGCCCTCGTACAGCCAGCCGGCGGCACGATCGAAACTGTTGTCCTGGCCGTGGCGGTAGCGCGCCAGCGTCATCTCCTCGTCCGACAGGATCGGCGTCACGATGCCGGCACCGGCCTTGTAGGCGTGCACGGCAATCCGCCGCACCAGCGGCAGCGCGATCGCAGGCGCCGTCAGAAGAAGATCCTGCCCCGGCCGCAAGCCCAGGCCCACCTTCACCGCCACCTCGGCCAGCCGGTCGAGTTTCGCGGGATCGATGGGAGTAGCGGAATTGCGGTGATCAGTCATGCGGGGCCCTCTGCCGAAAGTCTCTCATTCAATCTAAGCCTAGCATCGCGAGGCGCAAGTGCGCGAGCACCTTACGACACCGATAAGATACGCAGTTTCACGCATATTGGTTTTCAACGCGTTGCCGATTTCAGCACCCGGTCGACCATGGCGGGGGCAAGCCCGAGGTAATTTTTCGGTGAGGTGAGCGCCTCGATCGTGGCGCGGTCGATGCGGCTCGAAACGCGGGAGTCGGATGAGAGCGCATCTGCCAGCGTCAAGCCTTTCTCATTGGCGAGCCGGCAGGCGTCATAGACCACGTCATGCGCCTCCTGCCGCCCGATCTGGGGGGCGAGCCCCATCATGACGGCTTCGGCCACGATCAGGCCGCGGCTGATGGCGAGATTGTCGTTCATCTTGGCCTCGTCCACGATGAGGCCTGCGAGCGCAAACTTCGCCTGGTGCAGCGCGCCGGCGCTCAGCACGAAGCTTTCGGGGATCGCCATCCATTCGGCGTGCCAGGGGCCGGTGGCGCGCTCGAAGTCCTGCACCATCGCGTCCAGCATCAGGCCGGCATGCTGGCGCACCGCCTTGGACGCCGCGAGCATCAGTTCGGAGGAGATCGGGTTGCGCTTCTGCGGCATGGTGGAGGAGGCGCCGCGGCCCTTGACGAAGGGCTCGTAGACTTCCGCGAATTCGGTCGAGGCCATGATCATGATGTCGAGCGCGATCTTGCCGAGCGAACCGGTGACGAGCGCCAGGAAGTTCACGGCCTCGGCAAAGCCGTCGCGCGCGACGTGCCAGGTCGAGGCGGGAACGCCGAGCTTCAGCTCGGCGCAGAGCGCCTCCTGCACCTCGAACCCCTTGTCGCCGAGCGAGGCCAGGGTGCCGGCGGCGCCGGCGAACTGGCCGACCAGGATGCGGGGCTTCAATTGCGCCAGACGCTCGGCATGGCGGTCGAACATCGCGAGCCAGATCGCGGTCTTGTAACCGAATGTCACCGGCAGCGCCTGCTGCAGATGGGTGCGGCCCGCCATCGGCGTGTCGCGATAGCGGTTGGAGAGGTCGGCGAGGATACGGCGGAGTTCGGCAATGTCCTTTTCGACGATCTCGATCGCGGCGCGCAGTTGCAAGACTACCGCGGTGTCCATGATGTCCTGTGTGGTCGCGCCCCAATGCACGTAACGGCCGGCCTCGCCGCATTGCTTCACCATCTGGTGCACTAGAGGGAGGATCGGATAGCCGACGACGTCGGTCTCCCGCCGCAATAGATCGAAATCAAGCGCGGTAACATTGGTGCGGGCCGCGATCTGGTCCGCAGCGTCCTGCGGGATCACGCCGCATCCGGCCTCCGCCTTCGCCAGCGCCACCTCGACCTCGGCATAGCGCGCCACCAGCGCAACATCGGAGAATACCTCCCGCATCTCAGGCGTGCCGAAGGCATCGCGGAACAGCATGGAGTCGAGCACGGTGGTCGAAGCGGGAAAAGCGGGCATGGGCGTTTCTTCGTGGCTGGGTGTTTTCTGTGAAGGCAGCTTACGCAGGTCGCGCTGTTCGGCAATGCCCGCCATATAGCCGATGTCGTCCTGGCGAAAGCCAGGACCCATTACCCCAAGGAGACGTTTGGCGAAGACACGCCGTCCGGTACTTCTACCGTCTGCAATCGAGAGATTCCGCGGTATGGGTCCTGGCTTTCGCCAGGACGACATCGGGGAGATGTTCGGCACTGCCGACTCCCTGCTCTTGCGGATTCAGCTGGCGGCAATCTGGCCCAAACCTCCGCATTCTATCGAGGTCGTATTCCCATCCGATACCGCATGACTGCCATCACGCGATCGTGGTGAACCTGACAGACCGTTCGGCGGACTCACAGACTTCAAGTCGTAATCCATTTTCGATTTTATTGTTGCCTGATGTCGTTGTGAGGACTGAGTTTTCGACGTGCAGTTTCTGTTCCGGGATCATCTCCTCGATACCGACCGGCGCGAGCTGAGCCGCGAGCAGGTTCCCGTTGCCGTGGAACCCCAGGTTTTCGACCTGGTCGTGCATCTCATGGAGAACCGCGACCGGGTGGTCAGCAAGGACGAGCTGATCGACAAGATCTGGCACGGCCGCAGCGTCTCCGAATCGACCTTGACCAGCCGGATCAACGCGGCGCGCAAGGCAATCGGCGACAATGGCGCGAACCAGGCGTTGATCCGCACCATCGCGCGCAAGGGCTTTCGCTTCGTCGGCGACGTCGAGGCGAAGCGTGGTGCAGCCGTTCCGGAACCCGGCCGCGGAGCACCGGCGCCGCAGACCACGCTCGCGCTGCCCGACCGGCCCGCGATCGCCGTGCTGCCCTTCACCAATATGAGCGGCGACCGCGAGCAGGATTATTTCTCGGACGGCATCAGCGAGGACATCATCACCGCGCTGTCGAAGCTGCGCTGGTTCTTCGTCGTCGCGCGCAACTCCTCCTTTGTCTACAAGGGTCGCGCCGTGCACCTCCATGAGGTCGCGCGCGAACTCGGTGTACGCTACGTGGTCGAAGGCAGCGTGCGGCGCAGCGGCGAGCGCCTGCGCATCTCGGCGCAGCTCAACGACGTCTCGACCGGCAGCCATCTTTGGGCCGAGCGCTACGACCGCGAGCTAGCCGACGTCTTCGCCGTGCAGGACGAGATCACCGAGGCGATCGTCGCGGCGATCGAGCCGCAGCTCTACGCCGCCGAGAGCTTTCGCGCTCAGCAGAAGCCGCCGGGCAGCCTGGATGCCTGGGATCTCGTGATGCGCGCATTGTCGCATTACTGGCGCATCACCCGCGAGGACAATGCCGCCGCGCAAGGGCTGCTGGAAATGGCGATCGCGATCGACCCTGCTTATGGCAAGGCGCTGGGCCTGCTCGCGACCAGCCATATCTTCGGCGCGCATATGGGCTGGGCGGACATGGCTGTAACCGTGCCGGTCGCCGAACGCGCGGCGCTGGCGGCGGTGGAGGCCGATCGCGACGACGCCTGGGCGCATCACGGCCTCGCCTATACTTATTTATTCCGCCGCCGCTTCGACGACGCACTGGCGGAGTTCGAGCTGGCTCTCAAGCTCAATCCGAATTTCGCGATGGCGTACGCCTTCTACGGCGTGACGCTGTGCTACGCGGGACGATGGCAGGACGGCGACGCCGCCGCCCGCCGCGCGCTGCGGCTGAGTCCGCGCGATCCGCTCGCCGCGATCTATTGCGGAGTTGCGGCCTATGCCCGGTTCATCGGTCGCAACTACGAAGGCGCCGTGCAGATGGCACGCGAGTCGCTGCGGCAACGCAGCGATTTCGTCGGCGCGCATCGTGTGCTGACCGCCGCCGCCGGCATGTCGGGAAGCTCGGCTCTCGCCGCGTCCGCCCTGGAAGGCCTGCGCCGCGCCCAGCCCGGCATTTCACTCGCATGGATCACGCGCGAGCTGCCGATGCTGCGCGAAGAGGATCGCGCGCATTATCTGGAAGGATTGCGGCGCGCGGGGATGGGGTGAGGACCTCTCCCTCGCACCGCTTGCGGGGAGAGGCGAAGCGACCTACTCCTGCATCATCTCACCGCTGCCGCCGAACTCGGCAGGAAAATCCTTCAGCTTGGGCAGACCGTCGCGCATCGGCAGCACCGTCTCGGCGTAATTGACGTGGACGCCGGGCGTGAACGCCAACGTCGGGATGGTGGCGGTGAAGACGTCGACAAGGCCAAGCGGCGGATGGTTGGTCATGAGATGACCGCCGCACTTCTTACAATATTTGCGCTGGCTGAGCGGCGTCTTGGCGAAGGTCTCAACGTTCTGGGCGCCTTCGGTGATGCGCACGGCTTCAGGCTTCCACAGGCTGAAGGCGTTCACCGGCCCGCCGGACCACGACCTGCAAGAGCGGCAATGGCAATAGCCCATCGCCTCCGGCGCGCCCGTGACCTCGACCGTGACCGCGCCACAGAAGCAGTTTCCGACATGTTTCATTGGTGTCTCCATGATGAAGGATCGTTATCGCGCGTCGGCGCCCCGCGCATCCTCCTTTCGGTGGACGCGCGGAACGAGGCCAAGACTATACCGATCTGCGCCAGGGAATAAGCATCGACACGCGTTGTTTGTACTGCCGGTAGTCGTCGCCGAAGAGAGCGACGAGGTCGCGCTCCTCCAGCGCAATGCCGACGAAGATGTAGAGCGTCGTCACGACGGCGAACAGCAGGTGGCCCGCGGTCATGACCGGCGCCGCCCAGAACGCGATGATGAAGCCGAGATAGATCGGATGGCGAACGAAATTGTAGAGCAGCGGCGTCTTGAACCGCGCAGGCGCCGCTTCCTTGCCGACGAGATGGTTGGCCACCTGATGCAGGCCGAACAATTCGAAATGGTTGATCATGTAGGTCGAGGTGAACACCAGCACCCAGCCTGCGAAGGACAATGTGACGAGCGTCACGGCAAGATCGGGATCCTGGGCCTCCCACATGACCGCAGGCAGCGGACGCCACTGCCAGAACAGGAGCAGCAACGACAGGCTCGCCAGCAGCACATAGGTGCTGCGCTCGACCGGTTTCGGGACGAACTGCGTCCACCAGGCCTTGAAGCTCTGACGCGCCATCACGCTGTGCTGGATGGCAAACAGCGACATCAGGAGGAGATTGACGATGACCGCCTCAACCGGCGGCGTGGCGCTTCCAGTGTCGATGGTCTTCGGCACGACCAGCCCCATGAGAAAGCCGATGGCGTAGAGAATGGTGACGAAAAACACGAGATATGCCGCAATTCCGTACAGAAAGGCGACGAACTTGAATATGCGTGAGCCCGCAACCGCCGGGCTGATCGAATGAACCTGATCAATCTGGGACATGGAAAGCTCCGTTGTGCCAAAACATCGGCACTTGTTGGTAGTCCCACCATGCACCTCGGACGGGCCTGAGACTTTAGCTGACAATTGATTTTCGCCTGAGACGCCTTTGAGTTTTGCTTGAGACGACGGAAACGTGCGATTTTGCTTTGAAAACAATGTGCTCGACGGCGACCTGCGGGAACTCACCTGCGCCGGGGTCGCCGTGCCGTTGCAGCCGCAAGTATTCGATTTGTTGCTCTATCTGGTCGCGCAACGCGCGCGTGTGGTCAGCAAGGGTGACCTGATCAGCCAGATCTGGAGCGACCGCATCGTCTCCGATTCCGCCCTGAACAGCCGAATCAACGCTGCGCGCAAGGCGATTGGCGATGACGGCGCGACCCAGCGGCTGATCAAGACCATTCCGCGCAAGGGTTTTCGTTTCGTCGGCGAAGTCCGGGAAGAAATCCGGAAAGGCCTGGCGGCTTCGTCTGCGCCCGCTGTATCCGTTCCTGCGCGGCCGCACACCGTGTCGGACCGCCCGGCGGTCGCGGTGCTCGCCTTCGAGAACATGAGCGGCGATCCCGCACAGGATTATTTCGGCGACGGAATCAGCGAGGACATCCTCACCGCGCTGTCGAAGCAGCGCTGGTTCATGGTGATCGCCCGCAACTCGTCCTTCACCTACAAGGGACGCGCGGTCCACGTCAGGCAAATCGCCGAGGAACTCGGCGTCCGCTACATCGTCGAAGGCAGCGTCCGCAAGGCGGACAACCGGGTGCGCATCACCGCGCAGCTCAACGACGCCACATCGGGCGGCCATCTCTGGGCCGAACGCTACGACCGCGAGCTCGTCGACGTCTTTGCCGTGCAGGACGAGATCACCAACGCGATCGTGGCGGCGATCGAGCCGCAGATCCATGCGGCGGAAAATTTTCGCGCTCACCGCAAGCCGCCTGCGAGCCTGGATGCCTGGGATCTGCTGATGCGGGCGCTGTCGCACTACTGGCGCGTGACGCGGCGGGATCACGAGACAGCGAAGGCGCTGCTGGAGCGCGCGATCGGGATTGATCCGAATTATGGTCAGGCGCTGTCGGTGCTGGCGGCAAACCATATGTTCGGCGTGCATCTCGGCTGGACCGAGCTTGCCACGGTGGCGCCGGTCGCGGAAGCCGCCGCACTCGCTGCCGTGCGCTGCGACCATGAGGATGCCTGGGCACATGCCGCGCTCGGGAGCGTCCTGTTCTCGACCCGTAGACTGGCCGACGCACTGTCCGAGTTCGAGCAGGCACTCGCGCTCAATCCGAACTTCTCGCTGGCGCAGGGCTATTACGCGCTGGCGCTGTCCTATGCCGGACGCTCGAAGGAGTCGTTCGAGGCGGCACAGAGGGCAATCCGGCTCTCGCCGCGCGATCCGTCGCTGGCGATCTATCACGGCATTGCCGGCTATGCGCGCTTTACCGAGCGGCACTATGACGAGGCGATCGCGCTCGCGCGCGAGGCGATCCGCCACCGCGGCGACCTCACCGGCGCCTACCGCGTGCTCGCGGTCGCCGCCGGCATGACCGGCGACGGAAAGCTTGCGGAGACCGCGCTGGGCGAGCTCCGCCGCACCCAGCCCGGCATCTCGCTGCACTGGATCGCGACGCAACTGCCGTGGGCCAATGAGGCCGACCGCGAGCACTATCTGGAGGGATTTCGGCGCGCAGGGTTGCGGTGATTCCTCTTACCCTGCCCTGGATGGACCCTCCAGGGGAGGGTAAGAGCACAGTGGTGCTACGCACGCTTCCGGCGCAAATGCACGATGACGTCGAGCCGCGCGATCTCGTGGCCGGGAAGCGCCTCGGGCACCCTGGTGAAAGTCAGGCCCTCGGCGACGTCGACCAGCACATCCTCGCCTTCGAGGTAGAAGTGCGGATGCACGGATGTGTCGGTATCGAAGAACGACTTGATGCCGTCGGCCGCGATCCGGCGCAACAGGCCGGCTTCGGTGAACTGGTTCAGCGTGTTGTAGACGGTCGCGAGCGACAGATACATGTTCGCCGCCATCGCCTCGTCATAGAGCTTCTCCGCGGTGACGTGACGATGGCCGTTCAGGAATAGCAGCTGGCCGAGCGCCAAGCGCTGGCGCGTCGGGCGGAGGCCAGCCTCGTTCAGCAGTTGAAGACAGCGCTGCACGCCCTCATCCGGCGGCGGCCCGACGACATCGGGCCCGCTGTCGTTAGCGGCAAGGATATTCGTGGCGTACATGTCCATCGATCGTCTCACGTCTGCAAGAACCAGGACGCGCAACACGCTATCCCAGTTGCTATTGGATCGCAGAAGCGACGACTTGGGTTTGATCCGGATCAAATTTGGGACTTCGATTGCCTCCACGCCGTCATTGCGAGGAGCGAAGCGACGAAGCAATCCAGACTGCCTCCTCGGTGGGACTCTGGATTGCTTCGCTACGCTCGCAATGACGGAGTTTGGCGCAACAGCGCCTGACACAATGCTGCTCGCGAACCTGGCCGCAGGACAATGCTACTCCTATTTTCCCTTGACCGGGATCGGCTTCGGTGCCGGCACTTGCGCCCATTCCTTGTCGGCGCGGGGACCATTGAGGTCGCCGGTCAGGCCAATGAGCTGACCGGGCAGCACGTCGAGGGTCTGTTGCCAGGTTTGGGTCTGGCACAGGATCTTGATCAGGCATCCCCTGAGCTTGAGGCGGTCGGGGGATTCGCGCCAGAGCGAGACCGAGTACGACTTGCCGTCTTCGGCATTGTAGATGTCGCCGGCAAACCGCCCCTCGGGTGTCGCCTGCAGGCCCATGATGAGCTGGTGGCCGAGCAGCATGCGGGCGCGCTTGTCGGGATCTGGATTCTGGCTGTCGCGATAAGGCTGGCCGCGTTTGTCGGCCGGCTCCTTCATCCAGACGATGAAGCCGCAAATGCGGTCGCGCGACGGACCGCAGCGCTCGAGCCGGATGCGGGCGCGGCCGTCCTCGACCAGCCAGGTGCCGCTCGGATCGGTGGACGCGGCGGCGCCGGCGCGGCCGCCAAACGCCAACATTACGATCGTGATCGCGATGCGCAGCACGAAGCGAAGGAATATGTTCATCGGCAACACCTTTCGTTGGATGGATCGCGGCGTCAGTTCAGTTGTGCCATCAGCGCGTCGGCGCCCTTGTCGAGCCCGGCGGTGGCGGCCGCGAGCGCGCCGACGCTGGCTTTGATGTCGTAGGCGCCCGGGTACTGCTTGGTGACGTAGGCCGAGAGCAGGCGCGAGGTCGTGGCGTCGAAGATCTCGACGCCGTAGACGACCGAGCCTGTCATGGTCCCCTCGCCGTCGCGCGCGGCCTGCACGCCGTTGTAGACGGCACCGGCAAGATCGAAGCGCGAGAGCGTGCCGAGCACCGGCGTGTTGGTGACGGCGCCGGTCAGCGTCAGCCTGATCCGCAGCGTATTCGGCCCGCGCTCGCGCACCAGCGCGAAGCGGCTGCGCAGCCGGTCGGCGAAACGGGTCTGCATGTAAGCGGCGAGCGTCGCCTTGTCCTTGTCGGACATGTCGCCGAACTGGTGATCCCTCCCCCGGTAGACGACGACGGGATCGAGGATCACTTTATTATAAGCGCGCCAGTCGACCTGCGTGGAATAGCGGTAGGGCACGCGGCCGGAGGCGTCCGACTTGTCCGGAGCCATGTAGGCCGAAGACGCCATCTCCGAATAGGGCACCGGCGCGACCGAGGCGCAGCCGGCCGCGGCCACGCAAAGCACCAGCGTTCCCAGACCGCGCAGGGCGATCGAGCGATTCATTCCAGACTCCTCTTGCGGCTGATTGGGAAGGCCAACCTTTAAAGTTGCGATGGCGACCGCAGCCGCGCTTCGGGACCAGACGCGGCTGCGGCGCTCACCATTGCCAGCCCAAGGCATCGTCCGGGGCCATTTCAGATGCCTTAGGCCGTCTCAGTGTTTGCATTTATAAAACCGACCAGTTGGTTTGTAAAGTGCCGAAATGATGATCTGCCACCTTTGGCCGCTGGCGTGACTTTAGGCGGTGTGACCGCCGGACATCGTTAACGATGAATCAGGCCCGCTTGCGCGGGCTGGCCGCCTTTGCTGCACCGGATTTTGCCGCGCGCTTTACGGCCGGCTGTTCGAGGCCGGTCCACTGCGCGTCGTCGAGCAGACGCGCGAACAATCGCTGGTGCTCGTCGTTGCTGAGCGGCGACATGCCAAATAGCGAGCTCAGCAGCAAGCCCATCGCTCCGGCCCAGCGCAGCATCGCAAGATCGGGGTCGGCGGCCTCTTCCCTGATCGCCGCAATCCTCTCCATCTCGCGCTCGCGCGGCAGCGCCATCAGGTTGGGATTCTCGACCATGGCTGCAACCAGCGCCAGCGCGGCAGAATTCGGCGAGGTCGCCGCTTCGCGCACGGTGGCGAGCTGGGTCGCCAGATTGGGATTGGCGGAGGTCGCGCTCACCTTTGCCATATAATCGTTCGAGAACTCCTCGAACCGCGCCATCTGTCGTTCGAGCAGCGCCTTCAGCACCGCCTCCTTGGTGCGGAATTGATGCATCACGCCGCCCTTGCTGAGGCCGCTCTCGCGCGCGATCGCATCGAGCGTCAACCGCCCCGGCCCGTCGCGCGCGATGATGGCGATGGCCGCTTCAAGCGCAGCGTTGCGGGAGCGTTCGGAGCGCGTGGCGTTGTCCATGGCGGACTTGTCTCCGTGACGGGAGAATGAATCAAGTGAAAACAGGACGCGCTGTACATTTTTTGTGCGAACACTGTCGCGACTTTCATCTTGCGGCGCCGAACGAGACTATGTGAGCCTCGATATTGGATGGGGACTGGGATGGGCCGGCCGTCGCTTTGCGCGCGAGGACGTTGCGAAGCGCTCACGGCTGGTCTTGGTTGAGAAAGATACGACATGCCAAAACGAGTGTTGCTTGGTCTCCTCCTGGCTTGCGGCCTCACGGCCCCGGCACTGGCGCAAGAGCCGAAAACGGGGGGTGTGATCAATGCCGTGATCCAGCCCGAGCCGCCCGGCCTGATGCTCGCGATGGTCCAGAACGGTCCGACCCAGATGGTGTCGGGCAACATCTTCGAGGGGCTGCTGCGCTACAGTCCCAAGCTCGAGCCGCAGCCGGAGCTCGCCGAGAGCTGGAGTGTCAGCGAGGACGCCAAGACCTACACCTTCAAGCTCAGGAAGGGCGTGACCTGGCATGACGGCAAGCCCTTCACCGCGGCGGACGTGCTGTTCTCGGTCGAAATGCTGAAGCAGACCCACGCGCGCGCCCGCAACAACCTCGCCCAAGTGGACAAGGTCGAGGCGCCCGACGACTACACGGTGGTGTTCATGCTGAAGCAGCCGTTCGGCCCGTTCCTCGGCATCTTCGAGGTTGGCTCGATGCCGATGGTGCCGAAGCATCTCTATGAAGGCACCGACTTCAAGACCAATCCCTACAACAACGCGCCGGTGGGCACCGGCCCCTTCATGTTCAAGGAGTGGCAGAAGGGCTCGTTCATCCGCCTGGTCAAGAATCCGAACTATTACGAGAAGGGCAAACCCTACATCGACGAGATCTACTGGCAGATCATTCCCGACGCCGCCGCGCGCTCGGTGGCGTATGAGACCGGCAAGGTCGACGTGCTACCCGGCGGCTCGGTCGAGAATTTCGATGTGCCGCGCCTGTCCAAGCTGAAGGACACTTGCGTCACCGGCGCCGGCTGGGAGTTCTTCTCGCCGCTGGCCTGGCTGTGGCTCAACAACCGCCAGGGTCCGCTCGCCGACAAGCGGGTACGGCAGGCGGTCATGTATGCAATCGACCGAGACTTCGCCAAGGACGTGATCTGGAACGGGCTCGGCAAGGTCGCGACGGGCCCCTCGGCCTCGACCATCAAATATTACACCGACGACGTGAAGAAATATCCATACGATCCGGCCAAGGCCAAGGCACTGCTGAAGGAAGCCGGCTACAAGGGTGAGAAGATTCGCCTGTTGCCGCTGGCCTATGGCGAAACCTGGCAGCGCTGGGGTGAAGCGGTGAAGCAGAACCTCCAGGACGTCGGCATCAACATCGAGACGATCGCCACCGACGTTGCCGGCGGCAACCAGAAGATCGGCGACTGGGACTACGACATCGCCTTCACCTATCTCTATCAGTACGGCGATCCCGCGCTCGGCGTGGGACGCAATTACGTCTCCAGCGCCATCGCCAAGGGCCAAGTCTTCAACAATGTCGAAGGCTATTCCAACCCGGAGATCGACAAGCTGTTCGCCGATGGCGCCGTCGCGACCCCTGATACCAAGCGCAAGGAGATCTACGAGAAGGCGCAGAAGATCCTGGTCGAGGACGTGCCGGTGGCCTGGATGCTCGAGCTGCAATTCCCGACCATCATGCGCTGCAAGGTCAAGAACCTGATCACCACGGGGATCGGGGTCAATGACGGCTTCAAGGACGCATGGCTCGACAAGTGAGAGGCCGATCCTTCACCTCTCCCCGCTTGCGGGGAGAGGTCGAATGTGCGCAAAGCGCACATTCGGGTGAGGGGGAGTCTCCGCGAGCCCAGCTGTCACCTCCCCCGCGGAGAGTCCCCCTCACCCCAACCCTCTCCCCGCAAGCGGGGCGAGGGAGCACTTCCGTCTCCGTGGCTGCAGATCATCCCACCGGTATGACCTTCTAATGCTCTCCTTCGTCGCTCAGCGTGTCCTGAAGGGCGTGATCGTCCTGCTCGCGATCGTTGTCCTCAATTTCTTCCTGATCCGGCTTGCGCCCGGCGACCCCGCGGTCGTGATGGCGGGCGAAGCCGGGGCCAGTGACCAGGTCTTCGTCAAGCAGCTCCGGGAAAAGTTCGGCCTCGACAAGCCGCTGCCCGAGCAGCTCTTCATCTACGTCAAGGGCGTCGTGACGTTCGACCTCGGCTTCTCCTTCCGCCAGCAGGCGCCGGTCGCAAAGCTGATTGGCGAACGGCTGCCGGCGACGCTGCTGCTGACACTGACGGCCTTTGCGATCTCGCTCATGCTCGGCATTCTCTTCGGCACCTTCGCCGCGCGCTTTGCCGGAACCTTCCTCGACACCGCCATCACCGTGTTCGCGCTGATCTTCTACGCCATGCCAATCTTCTGGGTGGCGCTGATGGGGATCCTGCTGTTCTCGGTCACCATGGATTGGCTGCCGAGCTTCGGCTACGAGACGGTCGGCGCCAATCTCACTGGCCTTGCCCACGCGATCGACGTCGCAACACACCTGATCATGCCGGCGATGACGCTCGGGCTGTTCTTCATGGCGACCTACACCCGCATGACGCGCGCCTCGATGCTGGAGGTGAAGCGGCTCGACTTCGTCAAAACCGCGCGTGCAAAGGGGCTGTCCGACGCCGTGATCCAGCGCCGCCACGTGCTGCGCAATGCGCTGCTCCCCGTCGTGACGCTCGCCGGCGTCCATTCCGGCACGCTGATCGGCGGCGCCGTCATCACCGAGACCGTGTTCGCCTGGCCCGGCATCGGACGGCTGATGTACGACGCGCTGCTCCAGCGCGACTACAACCTGCTGCTCGGCGTCTTCGTGATCTGCTCCGCCATGGTGCTGATCTTCAACCTCATCACCGACCTGGTCTATCGACTGGTCGATCCGCGCATCGAATTCGCCTCATGAAACAGTTCTGGAAATCGATGCTGAAGAGCCCGAGCGGCGTCATCGGGCTCGTCATCCTGCTGCTTGCGATCTCGGTCGCGGTGTTCGGGCCGATGCTGTTCCCGAACTCGCCCTGGCGCATGGTGCAGCGGCCGTTCCTGCCGCCGTTCACGCAGTCGACCGTGCCGCTCGGCACCGACGCGCTCGGCCGCGACGTATTCGCCGGCATGATCTTTGGCGCACGCGTCTCGCTGCTTGTCGGCCTGGTCTCCACGCTGGTCGCGCTGCTCGTCGGCGTGCCGATCGGCGCCATGGCCGGCTATTTCGGCGGCAAGGTCGACGACGCCCTGATGCGCTTCACCGAGTTCTTCCAGACCATTCCGAGCTTCGCGCTCGCGATCGTGCTGGTCGCGATCCTGCAGCCCTCGATCTATTCGATCGTGGCATCGATCGCGGTGGTGAGCTGGCCGCCGGTCGCACGCCTCGTGCGCGGCGAGGTGCTGTCGCTGCGAACACGGGAATATGTCCAGGCCGCCGTGGTCACCGGACAGAGCAACACCTGGATCATCCTGCGCGAGATCCTGCCGAACGCGCTGTCGCCGGTGATCGTGCTGGCTTCGCTGATGGTGGCGACCGCGATCCTGCTGGAATCCTCGCTGTCGTTCCTTGGTCTCGGCGATCCCAATCTGATCTCCTGGGGCTACATGGTTGGCGCCGGTCGCACCGTGATCCGCCAAGCCTGGTGGATCACCGTTTTTCCCGGCGTCGCTATCCTGATCTCGGTGCTCGGCCTCAATTTGATCGGCGAAGGCCTCAACGACGCGCTCAATCCACGCCTGTCGCGGGAGGGACGCTGACGATGACCGCACCGCCCGCCATCTCCATCAAGAACCTGAGAATCGCGCTGCCCAAGGGCGCCGAGCGTCCGTTCGCCGTCGATGGCGTGTCGCTCGATTTGCAGCCCGGCAAGATCGTCTGCGTCGTCGGCGAATCCGGCTCCGGCAAGTCGATGTGCGCGCATGCGCTGATGGGCCTGTTGCCGGACACGGTGTCGATCGCCTCCGGCGAAATCCAGTTCGAGGGCCGCGACCTGCTCAGGCTGGACGACGACGGCTGGCGCGACCTGCGCGGCCGCAGGCTCGCGATGATCTTCCAGGAGCCGATGACCGCGCTCAATCCGTTGATGCGGATCGGCGACCAGATGGCCGAGATGTTCGAGGCGCACGGCCTGCTCACACCCAAGGAACGGCGCGCGAAAGCGCTCGCATTGGCGCACGAGGTCGGCTTGCCCGACCCCGAACGCATCGTGCGCGCCTATCCGCACCAGCTCTCCGGCGGCCAGCGCCAGCGCGCCATGATCGCGATGGCACTCGCGCTGGAGCCTGCCGTGTTGGTCGCGGACGAGCCGACCACCGCGCTCGACGTCACCACGCAGGCGCAGATTCTCAAGCTGATCCGCAACCTCCAGCGCAATCGCAACATGGCGGTGATGTTCATCACCCATGATTTCGGCGTGGTCGCTGACATCGCCGACCAGGTCGTCGTGCTGCGCCATGGCAAGGTCGTGGAGGAAGGCTCGGCCTCAGCCGTCTTCAGCGATCCGCAGCACGACTACACCAAGGCGTTGCTCGCCGCCGTGCCATCGATGGACCCGCCGGTGCGCGAACCTCTCGACGACCTTGCCCGGGCTGTCGAGGTGATCGGGCTTGACAAGACCTATGTCACCTCGGGCGGCTGGTTTCGCGAGGACCACCGCGTCGATGCCGCGCGCGAAGTCAATTTCAACATCCTCAAGGGCGAGACGCTCGGTCTCGTCGGCGAATCCGGCTCCGGCAAATCGTCGGTCGCGCGGCTCGTGATGCGGCTGATCGAGGCCGACCGCGGCACGGTGCGAATCGGCGAGACCGATCTCACCTCTCTTTCGGGCAAGGCGCTGCGCGCCGAGCGCCATCGCATCCAGATGATCTTTCAGGACCCGTTCGCCTCGCTCAATCCGCGCCGCAAGATCGGCCACATCATTGCCGACGGCCCGATCGCGGCCGGCACTGATCCGAAGGTCGCATTCGACCGGGCCCGCGATCTCCTGAAGATGGTGGGCCTCGACGCCGGCGCGCTCGAGCGCTACCCGCATGAATTCTCCGGCGGCCAGCGCCAGCGCATCGGCATTGCGCGCGCGCTCGCACTCGAGCCCGAGATCATCGTCGCCGACGAAGCCGTCTCCGCGCTCGACGTCTCCGTGCAGGCGCAGGTGCTGAAGCTGCTCGAAGACCTCAAGGCGCGCCTGGGCCTCTCGATGCTGTTCATCACTCACGATCTGCGCGTCGCCGCCCAGATCTGCGACCGCATCGCCGTGATGCAGCGCGGCGTCATCGTCGAGCTCAAGCCAACCGCGCAATTGTTCGCCGCGCCCGAGCACGCCTATACGCGTGAACTGCTGGCGGCGGTGCCGGGGCGGAAGGAGCGCGCGCCGGCAGCGTGAGCGACGGTCGCCCAGTTCTTCGAACTACAAGATTGTTCCAAAAACTTGCACGCGACACGGGCGAAACATATTCGCTCGATCAGCATTTGCTTTGCGAGACTGCCTTGCCGGTGACGGCAAGAGTAAGCTGTCACCGACATTCGCTCGCGCGCTAGTTGCAGCCGCGCGATAGGAAGCGGTGAACAGCCCAAGAACCTGGCAAAGAACACCCGACGTTGGGACGCCGGCGCGGTCACGAGCTTTTTATTCCGTCGTGAACGGGCACGCCATTTCAAAGTCGAGGGCGACGCCATAGATGCTGATTGGATGATCTTCATCATCTCATGTCCTACTTGCTCACTGATATTCGGAGCCAACATGGGCGAAGTTATTCGATTTGTCTCGAGATCTGAGCGCGAGCGCGTGCGCCTCATTCAGGAGGCACGTGCAATCTACGACAGCATCTTCCCGCCATCCGATCCGGCCAGCGACGGGCAGGATGGAGACAACGGCCGCACGATCGGCGGCGATAGGAGTAAGCTCTCGTGATCAAGATCATCGCCGTGCTTTGCAGCCTCGCCACTCCGAGCAATTGTCACGAGCAGATCGTGACCACTTCCGATTTTGCTGAGGTCTCGGTGCAGTCCTGCCTGATGGGCGCGCCGCAGCTCGCCGACTGGATGAATCAGCATCCGGCTGAGCGCCTGGCGGCATGGCGTTGCGTGATCGGGAAGCAGGGCGGCAGGGGAATCTAGCGAGGAAGATTATCGTCCTTTGCGACTTGAAACGATCGCTCGGGACGGCTCCATCAAATCACACAGTGACGACAATCCATCGCCGGGCTAACCTCGTCGCCGTTTGGCCATGAGGGGGAAGTCGGATGGAGGTCGCCAGCCTCGTTCTTCCCGTATTCGCGATCATCGTCACCGGCTGGCTCGCCGGCGAGCTCGGCTACCTCTCCCGCTCGCTTGCCGATGCCCTGGTGCACTTTGCCTACAACGTGGCGATGCCGGCGCTGCTGATCGTCACGATCGCGCAGGAGCCCGCGCGCAATCTGCTGGAATGGCGGTTCCTGCTCGCATTCGGCGGCGGCTCGCTGATCTGCTTCGCGCTGGTGTTCCTGGCGGTTCGCGCGGGTGGCAAACACGATCTGGCCAGCAGTACCATCCATGGGATGGCGGCGGCGATGACCAACACCGGGTTCGTCGCGCTGCCGATCCTGCACGCAATTTACGGCCAGCCCGCCGTCCTGCCCGCCGCGGTGGCGACAGTGTTCGTGGCCGCCGTGATGTTTCCGATCACGGTCATCCTGCTGGAAGGACGCGACCCGCACGGGTCCGCGCATCCCACGGGACTGGCAAAGCAGATCCTGCTCAATCCGATGGTGCTGTCGACGCTCATCGGGCTGGTGTGGGCGATCACGGGCTTGCCGATTCCAGTGCCGGTCGCGACCTATCTGAACATGATCGCTGCCGCGCTCACGCCCTGCGCGCTGTTTGCCATCGGACTTGGTTTGTCCGTCGAGGGGCTGCGATCCAACCTGAAGGCATCGTTTGCGCTCGCGGCGGTCAAGCTGGTGGTGATGCCTCTGATCGTCTACGGGCTCTGTATGCTCTTCGGCCTCGATCCTCTCTACACGATCGTTGCCGTCGTCTGCGCGGCCGTGCCGACGGCGAAAACCGTGTACGTCCTCGCGCACGAGCACAAGGTCGAGGAGAAGCTGGTTGCGGCCACGGTGTCGATCACGACGATGCTGTCGGTCGCAACGTTGCTGTCGGTCGCAACGTTGCTGGTCGCGCTCTATCTGCTCTCCGGATTGGCGAGCGGCGCAGGCTGATCGGCATCGGTCTATCTGGTGGTGTTGCTCCACGTTGGCACCGAATTGGTCACGCCGACCGACGGCCAATTGTACGATCCGATCGACGGCGCGGTGACGGTGCCGACCGTCTGTCCGGATGACCCGTAGGACGCCCTCGGCTGCGCTGCCGGCGCTCCGGCACCGCCATAGGTCGGCGCCACCACACCGGTGCTGTAATGACGGCTCGATCGGACCTTCTTCGCTTCAGCCGCGAAAGGCGCGGCAAGCAGTCCGGTCGTGATGAGCGCGGCAATGGCGAGTTTGATGGTTTTCATGACGGTTCCTTTCGCCCCGTGCGCGCCCCGGTATGCCAACTGTTCATTCCTCAGAAAATTTCCATAGGTTCTCCGTTCATAACTCCGTGCGCACGCGAAGGTGCCGCAGCACGTGCGCCCGCCGCCTTCGGATGGACCCGAATCAGCGTTAGTTCATTGCTTTCATTGACTTCCCTGGACGCAAGCAGCATGACCGGCGCCGAACTGAAGCAACTCCGCAACGACCTCTCCGACGCGCTCGAGCGCAAGCTCACCGCGGCCGACATGGCCAGGCTGTGCGGATTGCCGGAGAAGGGCGGCGCCGACACCATCCGGCGCTGGGAGGTCAGCGGCCCGACACCATCGGCGACCAAGGTGCTGCGCGTGCTGGCGATGGCGAGCGAGCGCTATCCGATCCTGGAGAAGTTCGACATCTTCGATCGTCACGACGTACGCGAGGAAGACCGGCCGGCAAAGCGCGCAGCCTTTCGCGCGCAGATGCGCGACGAGGCGCGGCGGCGTCTTGGTTAACAAGAGGCGCGCGCAAGTTACCTGCGAGGCGCCACGTTAAGCCTTCCTTCAGCATTTCTTAAGCCAGCATTAAGCACGAAAATCATTTGCAGCCCAATAAGTTACGTGGGGCGCCGCTGTGCCATGCATGTGACAGCATTTTCGTCAAAAGCGAGCTATCTGCAAAACCAACGACGGCGCGGAATGCGCGCCTGCCGGGGACCTTACTGTTGGAGTTCAAGACGATGAAGAAGATTTTGTTTGCGACCGTTGCGCTGCTCGTGATGGGCATGGCCGCGCCGGCCGTCGGTGCCGATCTCGGCAATCGCAACTATTACAAGGCGCCCGCGCCTGCCTATGTCGCGCCGATCTACAACTGGACCGGCTTCTACATCGGTGGCCATGTCGGCGGCGCGTTCTCCAGCGACAACAATTTCAACGGCCTCTCCACCGGCAACAATGGCAACGGCCGTTTCCTCGGCGGCGTGCAGGTCGGTGCGGACTGGCAGCTCAACCCGAACTTCGTGGTCGGCGTCGAGGGCCAGTATTCCTGGCTCTCCGGCAGCGTCGGCGCGGTATTCCCGGGCGGCATCGCCTACACCAACGACCAGCGCGGGCTCGGCTCGATCACCGGCCGTGTCGGCTATACCTGGGGTCCGGGCCTCCTCTACGTGAAGGGCGGCTATGCCTATTCGGACAACAACGAGAAGGTGACAGTCGGCGGCGTGCCGACCGGCTTCATCATCGATGGCGATCACCGCAACGGTTACACCGTCGGCGCCGGCCTCGAATACATGTTCGCACCGAACTGGTCGGCCAAGGCCGAGTACCAGTACTACAACTTCGGCGACGCGCACTTCACCGCGGGCCCGCTGGTCGGCACCGGCAACTTCACCACCGACGACCACACCTTCAAGGCGGGCGTCAACTACCGCTTCAACTGGGCCAGCCCGGCCGTCGCGCGCTACTGAGCGGTTAGCAAAACCTTATCATCACGAAGGGCCGGCGATGTTGCCGGCCCTTCTTTTTTCGCTCTGCGGAACGCACGCAACCGATTGCACAAATTGCGATTTTTTAACCGGCGTGCCCGATACTCCCGGCCACAAAACAGAAGCAAGGGCGTGGGGGAATTTCGATGGCGATCCGTCTCAGTCTCGGCCGATTCAAGCCGCGTTTCAAACTGCCGAAATGGGGCGTGCGCGGCAGCCTGTTCGCGGCCTTCGCCGTGATCGCCGGCATGGGCCTCGTGATCTCGGCCGGCGCCGGCCTGGTGCTGCAGAATCTCGGTGGGCGCATGACCGAACTGAGCGGGCGGGACATTCCGCGCCTTGCCGCGAGCCTGCAATTGTCGGCATTGAGCGCGAGCCTTGCGGCACAGGGACCTGCCCTGCTTGCGGCCCAAACCGAAGACGCCCTAAACGAGCGCACCAAGAAGCTGAAGGAATTGCAGGAGCAGACACAGCAGAAACTCAACGAGATCATCGAGCTCGGCGCTGACAAGACAGTCGTCTCTGGGTTAAGCGAGACCATCAAGAGCATCAACGAGGCGGCCCAGAGTCTGGCCAAGGCCGCCCGCGAGCGGCTGGATATCGCCGCCCTGCATGACAAGCAATATGACGCCCTGCGCAGCGCGCAGAGCGCGTTCGTCGGCGCAGCCAGTCCGGCCATGCTGAACGCCCAGACCCAGGTCAACGCCATTCTCGGGTCGGCCAACCTCTCCGCCGAAGATGCCACCGAAGCCGCGCAGACCGTCGGGCAGCTCGGCAACGTCGTTGCCAGCGGCAATCTCGCAGCCGCCGACATGAGCGCGGCACTGTCGGCGAACACGGCCGACAAGCTCGACGACATCCAGAAGGAATTCAAGACGGCGCAGGGACGCCTGCGGTCCAACCTCGATTTGTTGCCGAACAATCAGGGCACCAAGATGCTGCGCGAGACGGCGGAAAAGCTACTCGCGCTCGGCACCGGCAAGACCGGCGTATTCAATTTGCGTGAGAAGGAGCTCGACTCCGTCGATTACGGCCAGACCATCCTGGACGAGACGCGCAAGCTCAATGTCGGCCTCGGCATCAGCGTGCAGCAGCTCGTCGACGGCGTGCAGAAGGAGACCAACGCATCGACCTTCCAGGCCCGCCAGGAGATTTCGCTTGCGACAACGGCGATGATCGCCCTTGGCGCTATGATGCTTGTCGGTTCGGCGCTGTTCGTCTGGCTCTATGTCGGCCGCAACATCCTGCGCCGCATCAGCGGCCTGCAGCGCGCCATGCAGCTGCTGTCGGCCGGCGATCTCGACACCGAGATCGCACGCGCGAAGCACAATGACGAGATCGGTGCGATGACCGACACGCTTCACGTGTTCCGCGACAGCATGATCGAAGCCCGGGCGCTCGCCAGCGAGCAGGACAAGGATCGTGTCGCGAAAGCCGAGCGTGCGGCGCGCATGGAAGCGAAGATCGCCGAGTTCGAAAGCACGGTGCGCTCCGCGCTCGACAATCTCGCGCAGTCGGCCAATTCGATGCAATCGACCGCACAGAGCATGTCGAACACCGCGGACCAGTCCAACGCGCTGGTGAACGCGGTCGCATCCGCCGCGGAGGAAACCTCGGTCAACGTGCAGACCGTCTCGGCCGGCACCGAGCAGCTGTCGTCCTCGATCGCCGAGATCAGCCGCCAGGTGGTGACCTCGGCGGAGATCGCCAAGAAGGCGGTCGACGAGGCCGGCGCCACCGACACCACGGTGCAGAGCCTCGCCGACAGCGCGAGCCGCATCAGCGTCGTGGTCGATTTGATCCAGACCATCGCCTCGCAGACCAATCTGCTCGCCCTCAACGCCACCATCGAGGCGGCACGCGCGGGCGAGGCCGGCCGCGGTTTCGCAGTGGTCGCCTCCGAGGTGAAGAGCCTCGCGAGCCAGACCGCCAGGGCGACGGAGGAGATCCGCACCCAGATCGCCAGCATGCAGGAGATCACGACCTCGGCGGTCGGCGCCATCCAGGGCATCGGCCGGATCATCGGCGAGATCAACGACGTCACCACGACGATTGCGGCGGCCGTCGAGCAACAGGGCGCCGCCACCCGCGAGATCGCCCGCAACATCCAGCACGCTGCCGGCGGCACCAGCGAGGTCTCCAGCAACATCGTCGGCGTCTCCACGGCATCCGCCGAAGCGGGCGCTGCGGCGAGCGAAGTGCTGGGCGCTTCCGACGCACTGCTCCGCGAGGCCGACATGCTGCGCGGGGAGATCGACGCGTTCCTCAACAACATGCGGGCGGCGTAAGGACGCCGGCCACATCGGGGCTGCACTCCCTCTCCCGCTTGCGGGAGAGGGCTGGGGTGAGGGTGCCTTCGCAATGGGACAGTTCGCAGCTCACTGGGAATGTCCCGCGAGGAGAGAGCCCCCACCCGGCGCTTCGCGCCGACCTCCCCCGCAAGCGGGAGAGGTAACCGAGCTCCGGGCGCGACTGTCCCACATCGCGGAAAACCATCGGAATGACCGCTATGCGGCGGCCGCCTCGCGTCCTTTTTCGGCTGGCGCCCCGCGCGCGGCGGGGTTAAGCCGGTAGCATGAACTCGAAAACCGACACCGCGCAGTCCTCGGCCGAGGCTCTGCGTTACCCCTGGGAACAGCATCCCGGCCCCGAAGAAGTGGTCGAGGTGCGGCCCGGCGTGCTGTGGGCGCGGCTGAAGCTGCCGTTCCGCCTCAACCATGTGAACATCTACCTGCTCGCCGATGGCGACGGCTATGCGATGATCGATGCCGGCTTCGGCAACGAGGAGACGGTCGAGGCCTGGACAAAACTGTTCGACGGGCCGCTGAAGGGCATCAACATCACGCGCCTGATCGTCACCCACTCGCACCCCGATCATGTCGGTCTCGCCGGGTGGATCGTCGAACGGTTCAACTGCCCGCTGGTGATGTCGCAGGTCGAATATCTGCAATCGGTCTATCATCAGAACCGCGGCACCGAAGAGCGGCGCGAGGCGCAGCGGCTGTTCTTCCGCCGTCATGGCATGGACGAGTCGCTCACCGAAAAACTGCTCGGACGCGGCCAGGATTATCTCAAGCGCGTCTCGGTGCTGCCGCCGTCCTACCGCCGCATCTCCCACGGCGACGACGTCGTGATCGGTTCGCGCCGCTTCAAGGTGATCACCGGCGGCGGGCACGCACTCGACCAGGTGATGCTCTATTGCGCCGATGACAAGCTGTTCCTCTCCGCCGATCAGGTGCTGAGCAAGATCTCGCCGAATGTCAGCGTCTGGGCGGTCGAGCCCGACCAGAACTCGCTCGGCGAATATCTGGCCTCGCTGGCCAGCCTCACCACGACGCTCCCCTATGACGTGCTGGTGCTGCCCGGCCACGGCGTGCCGTTCTACGGGCTCAAGACCCGCATCAAGCAGCTTGCCGATCACCACGAGGAGCGCTGCCGCCTGATCGCGGAGGCCTGCCGCGAGGTGCCGCAGACCTCGCGCGCCTTGGTGCCGGTCGTGTTCAACAAGCATGTGCTGGACGAGCACCAGATGGGCTTTGCCGCCGGCGAACTGGTCGCCCATGTCAACTACATGATCGTCGAGGGCCGGCTGACGGCGGAGACGCAAGACGGCGTTTTGCGGTTCAGGACGACGTGAGTTTTTCGCCTCTCCCCGCCTGCGGGGAGAGGCCGACACGCGAAGCGTGGCGGGTGAGGGGGAGTCTCCGCGAGTCCGACTCTCACCGTGATTGCGGAGCGGCCCCTCACCCCAACCCTCTCCCCATAAGAACGGGGCGAGGGAGCAGACCGTCGCCGCAGCAACAAACTCACTTCATATTCGCGATCGCGTGCAGCGCCGCGATATAACCGTATGGGCCCAACCCGCAGATCACGCCGGTCGCCACGAAGGAGATCTTCGAGTGCCGGTGATATTCGTCGCGGGCGTGGATGTTGGAGATGTGGACTTCCAGCACCGGGCCTTCGAATATCTTGATCGCGTCCATGATCGCCACCGAGGTGAAGGAAAAGCCGGCGGGATTGATGATGATGGCCTCGGCATCCTGCCGCGCCGATTGAATCCAATCGACGAGCACGCCCTCATGGTTGGACTGGTGGAAGGCCAACTTGAGCCCTAGCTCTGCGGCGGCCGCCTCGCAGCTCGCGTTGATCTGCGCCAGCGTCGTCGTGCCGTAGATGTGCGGCTCGCGCACGCCGAGCAGGTTCAGGTTGGGACCGTTGAGGATCATCACACGTTTCATCGGGGCGTCCTTTCGCATGAGCTGTCGGCACGACCGACCCGCGCCCCGCACCGGGGCGAGGCTATGACGTCGGCGCGACCGGCTCCGCAATCATGGACGGAGCCGCATCATGGACAAAATGTCCAAGGCAGCCCTTGCCCTCCCCCGGGTGCCAGTCCCGGCCGGCAGGCCTGTGCTAGACGGTTGATCCAAATCAACAATCGCCGCCGGACCGGCGTTATCAATTGGCACGCGCGCCTTGCCGCAAATGTGCGCAGGCGCATGGACATCGGAGCTGGAAAAGCTCTAAAAATTGGACGGCCGCCTTGGGCCGAGTTCCGCTGCAGGTTTTGCCGATGGATTACAACGAGTTCTTCAGTTCCGCCCTCGACCGTCTCCACACCGAGCGGCGCTACCGCGTGTTCGCCGACCTCGAGCGCACGGCCGGCCGGTTCCCGCACGCGGTCTGGCACTCGCCCAAGGGCAAGCGCGACGTCGTGATCTGGTGCTCCAACGATTATCTCGGCATGGGCCAGCACCCGAAGGTGGTCGGCGCCATGGTCGAGACCGCAACCCGCGTCGGCACCGGTGCCGGCGGCACCCGCAACATCGCCGGCACGCATCATCCGCTGGTGCAGCTCGAGGCCGAGCTCGCCGATCTCCACGGCAAGGAAGCCGCGCTGCTGTTCACCTCGGGCTATGTCTCGAACCAGACCGGCATCCCGACCATCGCAAAGCTCATTCCGAACTGCCTCATTCTGTCCGACGAGCTCAACCACAATTCGATGATCGAGGGCATCCGCCATTCCGGCTGCGAGCGGGTCGTGTTCCGCCACAACGATCTCGCTCATCTCGAAGAGCTGTTGAAGGCGGCCGACCCGAATCGGCCGAAGCTGATTGTCTGCGAGAGCCTCTATTCCATGGACGGCGACGTCGCTCCGCTCGCCAAGATCTGCGACCTCGCCGAGAAATATGGCGCGATGACCTATGTCGACGAGGTCCACGCGGTCGGCATGTATGGCCCGCGCGGCGGCGGCATTGCCGAGCGTGACGGCGTCATGCATCGCATCGACATCCTCGAGGGTACGCTGGCCAAGGCGTTCGGTTGCCTCGGCGGCTATATCGCCGCCAACGGCCAGATCATCGATGCCGTGCGCTCCTATGCGCCGGGCTTCATTTTCACCACCGCGCTGCCGCCGGCGATCTGCTCGGCCGCAACCGCCGCGATCAAGCATCTGAAGACTTCGAACTGGGAGCGCGAGCGCCACCAGGACCGCGCCGCCCGCGTCAAGGCGATCCTCAATGCCGCCGGCCTGCCGGTGATGTCGAGCGACACCCACATCGTGCCGCTGTTCGTCGGCGATCCCGAGAAGTGCAAGCAGGCCTCGGACCTGCTGCTCGAGCAGCACGGTATCTACATCCAGCCGATCAACTATCCGACCGTCGCCAAGGGCTCCGAGCGGCTGCGCATCACGCCCTCGCCCTATCACGATGACGGGCTGATCGATCAGCTGGCCGAGGCTCTGCTGCAAGTGTGGGATCGTCTCGGCCTGCCGCTGCGCCAGAAGTCGCTGGCGGCGGAGTAGGCGCTCCTTTCACCCTCCCCTGGAGGGGTCCGGGACGAGCGTAGCTCGCCCGTGGGTCGGCGCACATTGAGCGCAGCGAAATGTGAGACGGGGTGGGGTGACGGTCTCTCCACCTCGAACGCTGCCCGTGTGGAAAGATCACCCCACCCCGCTCGCGCTGCGCGCGATCGACCCTCCCCCTCCAGGGGAGGGTGAGGGCCGGACGCTGGCGCTAAGGCTTAACGACAACCCCAGTTCCCGGCCCCACCGGGCATTTCGCTGTCGCTTGCGACCTCTCAACGCGCTAGATTTGCTGGGAAAATGAGAGCGGGCGCTGCCAGCGCCCAGGGAGAAGCGCGCTCGCCATGCTGCACGACTGGGGCGTGATCGCCGCCGCCTTCGGCTACATCGGCTTTCTGTTCCTGGTGGCGAGCCACGGCGACCGCCGTTCGCCGGCCGGGCCTGGCCGCGCCTCCGGGCTGATCTACCCGCTGTCGCTGGCGATCTACTGCACCTCCTGGACCTTCTTCGGCTCGGTCGGCTTCGCCACCCGCACCTCGACCGACTTTCTGGCGATCTATCTCGGTCCGATCCTGATGATCGGGCTCGGCGCCGGTGTGCTCCGGCGCGTGATCCAGCTCGCCAAAGCCCACAACATCACCTCGATCGCCGATTTCATCGGCGCGCGCTACGGCAAGAGCCAGGCGGTGGCGGCCACCGTGGCGCTGATCGCCATCATCGGCTCGGTGCCCTATATCGCGCTCCAGCTCAAGGCGGTGGCCTCCTCGCTCGGCACGATCCTGAGCGAAGATCAGGCCTTCTCCCACATCCCGATCCTCGGCGACATGGCACTGATGGTGACGCTGGCGATGGCGGCCTTCGCGGTGTTGTTCGGTACCCGCCACACCGACGCCACCGAGCACCAGCACGGCCTGATGCTGGCGGTTGCGACCGAGTCCATCGTCAAGCTGGTCGCCTTCCTCGCCGCCGGCATCTTCGTCACTTTCTGGATGTTCTCGCCGCAGGAACTGATCGAGCGCGCCATGAAGACGCCGGAGGCGGTGCGCGCCATCAACTACTCGCCGTCGATCGGCAATTTCCTGACCATGACGCTGCTGTCGCTGTGCGCGATCATGATGCTGCCGCGCCAGTTCCACGTCAGCGTCGTGGAAAATTCATCCGACGCCGAGGTCGGCCGCGCGCGCTGGCTGTTCCCGCTCTATCTCGTCGCCATCAATCTGTTCGTGATCCCGATCGCGCTGGCCGGCCTCGTCAGCTTCCCGTTCGGCACGGCCGACCCCGATATGTACGTGCTGGCCTTGCCGATCGAGGGCGGCGCGAATCTGCTCAGCGTCGCCGTGTTCGTCGGCGGACTGTCGGCGGCGACCGCCATGGTGATCGTCGAATGCGTCGCGCTCTCCATCATGGTCTCGAACGACCTCGTGGTGCCCTTGGTGCTGCAACGACGGCCGGAGGGACGAACCGGCGGCGCCGATTTCAGCGATTTCCTGCTGCGCTCGCGGCGACTTGCGATCTTTGCCATCATGGTGATGGCCTATTTCTACTATCGCGCGCTCGGCAACACCCAGCTCGCAGCGATCGGTCTGCTGTCCTTTGCCGCCATCGCCCAGCTTGCACCAAGCTTCTTCGGCGGGCTGCTGTGGCGGCGGGCGACGGCGCGAGGTGCGATCGGCGGGATGCTGGTCGGCTTCGTGGTGTGGCTCTACACGCTGTTCATCCCGAGCTTCATGGATACCTCGACGACTGGCATCCTGCTGCTCCAGCACGGACCGTTCGGAATCGAGGCGCTGCGGCCACAGGCGCTGTTCGGCGCCGATCTGCCGCCGCTGATGCACGGCGTCATCTGGTCGCTGTCGCTCAACATCCTCACCTATGTGCTCCTCTCGCTGGCGCGCCGACCGTCTTCGATCGAGCTGGTGCAGGCCGATCTGTTTGTCCCCAACACGCTCGCGCCAATCTCCCCGAGCTTCCGCCGCTGGCGCACCACCGTCACCGTGCAGGATATCCAGACCACGGTGGCGCAATATCTCGGGCCCGACCGCGCCCGCCATTCGTTCGAGGCCTTCTCGGCGCGGCGCAATGTCCGGCTGGAGTCCGGGGCGCCCGCCGATTTCGAGCTGTTGCAGCACGCCGAGCACCTGATCGCGTCCTCGATCGGCGCAGCTTCCTCGCGGCTCGTGATGTCGCTGCTCCTGCGCAAACGAACCGTATCGGCGAAGGCCGCGCTGAAACTGCTCGACGATTCCCATGCGGCGCTGCATTTCAACCGCGAGATCCTCCAGACCGCGCTCAACCATGTGCGTCAAGGCATCGCGGTGTTCGATGCCGATCTGCAACTAATCTGCTCCAACCGGCAGTTCGGCGATCTGCTCAACGTCCCCCCGCATTTCATCCAGTTCGGTACGCCCTTGCGTGAGATCCTGGAATTCATGGGCGTGAGCGATCCGCCCGAGCCGGGCGACCGCGAGGCGATGATCGAACAGCGGCTGGTCGCCTATACCACCGACAGCGAGCCGTATCTCGAACGCCTGCCGGAGCGCCACATGGTGATCGAGGTGCTCACCAATCGCATGCCCGGCGGCGGTTTCGTCATCACCTTCACCGACGTCACGCCCACCTTCGAGGCGGCGGAAGCGCTGGAGCGTGCCAATGCGACGCTGGAAAAGCGCGTCCGCGACCGCACCGAGGAATTGACGCGGCTGAACTCGGAGCTGGCGCTGGCCAAGAGCGCGGCGGAGGATGCCAGCATCTCCAAGACGCGCTTCCTCGCCGCCGCCAGCCACGACATTCTGCAGCCGTTGAACGCGGCGCGGCTCTACATCACCAGCCTTGTCGAGCGCCAGCACAATGGCGAGGAGACCCGGCTGGTCGAGAACATCGACGAGTCACTGCAGGCCATCGAGGAAATCCTCGGTGCGCTGCTCGACATCTCCAGGCTCGATGCCGGTGCGATGACGACCTCGATCTCGAGCTTCAAGATGGCCGATTTGATGCGCTCGCTGGAGATCGAGTTCGCGCCGATCGCGCGCGCCAAGGGCCTTGAGCTCGCCTTCGTGCCCTGCTCGCTGCCTGTCGAGTCGGACCGGCTCCTGCTGCGGCGCCTGCTCCAGAACCTGATCTCCAACGCGATCAAGTATACCCCGCGGGGGCGCGTGCTGGTCGGCTGCCGCCGCCGCGGCGCCTCGCTCAAGATCTGCGTCTACGACACCGGCGTCGGCATCCCGTCGGTCAAGCGCGCCGAGATCTTCAAGGAATTCCACCGCCTGGAGCAGGGCGCTCGAATCGCGCGTGGCCTCGGGCTGGGGCTCTCGATCGTCGAGCGGCTGGCGCGCGTGCTCAAGCACGGCATTGCGATCGACGGCAATGCAAGCGGCGGCTCGGTATTTTCGGTGACGGTGCCGACGGCGAAGGCGATCACCCACACCGCGGCCGTGACCAGCGCGACGCCGCTGGCACACACGCCGATCTCGGGCGCGCTGATCGTGTGCATCGAGAACGATGCAGCGATACTCGACGGCATGCGCACGCTGTTGAAGGCCTGGGACGCCGAGGTGATCGCGGTCGCCGACCCCGAGGGCGCGATCGCCGCGATCGAGGCCGCCGGACGGCGCGTCACCGGCCTGCTCGTCGACTATCATCTCGACCGCGGCAATGGCATCGCCGCCATCCGCGACATCCGCCGCCGCTTCGGCGACGGCATCCCCGCCATCCTGATCACCGCCGATCGCAGCCCCGCCGTGCAAATAGCTGCGCGCGACGAGAAGATCGCCGTGCTCAACAAGCCGGTGAAGCCAGCCTCGCTCCGCGCCCTGCTCGGCCAGTGGCGCACGCAGCAGATGGTGGCGGCGGAGTGAAGCAGCCTTGCTTGCGATGGCCAGCAGGTCTTCCGGTTAGGGTGCCAGCCGCGTGAAGACGTAATCGCGTCCTTTGGCGCGCGCTTCATGGCAGGCGAAGCAGGTGCGATGCTGGGCGGCGTCGACCGGCTTGCCGTCGATGAAACGGCCAAACCCCCAGCCGCCGGTGGCGGCGTATTTTTTGGAGTCCTTGACCATCACCTGGACCGTGGTGGCAGCGCCGGGAATCGTCGCGGACGCAAACTCGGGGGACTGTTTGCGCTTCCAGGCGCGCTTGACCAGAATGGAGCCGTCCGGGAACGGAAGCTTTCCGGCCTGATAGGCGTCGATTGCGGTCTGGTTGCCGACCACGGCGCGAAGCTCGTCGAGCGGCGCCGCCTCTTCGGCCGGCGCGATCAGCTCCCACTGCTTGTAGCCCGGTGGAATCGTGACGCCGAAGATCGGCGAGGCGTCCGCCGCGCTGCGTTCCGCCGGCCCGTCCGCGGAGGCGATCGTGACGAGATACGGCGCGCAGGTCAGGAGAATAACGAGGACGACCACGGCGAGCGCGATCATCGTGGCGTAGGGAGATTTCTTCTTTTCAGGTTCGGATGGCGTCATGACGTTTCATCGAGCTGGGTGCAACGGGGCGATCCTCGGTCCAGCCTGGCTGGACCGAGGTCCTGGTAGATACTCAAGCGCCGTCGGCGTCGATCACCGCCTTGGCAAAGGCTTGTGGTGCTTCCTGCGGCAAATTGTGGCCGATGCCGCCGGTGATCAGGCGAAACTCGTATCGGCCTGAGAACTTCTTGGCATAGGCGCTCGGGTCGGGATGCGGCGCGCCGTTGGCGTCGCCTTCCATCGTGATCGTCGGCACGTCGATGATGGGAGCTGCCGCGAGCTTCTTTTCGAGATGCTCGTACTTCGCCTCGCCCTGGGCGAGCCCGAGCCGCCAGCGGTAATTATGGATCGTGATCGCGACATGATCCTTGTTGTCGAGCGCCGCCGCGCTTCGATCGAAGGTGGCGTCGTCGAACTTCCACTGCGGCGAGGCGAGCTTCCAGATCAGCCTGGCGAAATCGTGCGTGTACTTCTCGTATCCGGCGCGGCCGCGCTCGGTCGCGAAATAGAACTGATACCACCATTGCAGTTCAGCCTGCGGCGGCAATGGTGCATTGCCTGCGGCCTGGCTGGAGATCAGGTAGCCGCTGACCGACACCAGCGCGCGGCAGCGGTCCGGCCACAGCGCGGCGACGATGTCCGCGGTGCGCGCGCCCCAGTCGAAGCCAGCGACAACGGCCTTCTTGATATCGAGCTTGTCCATCAGCGCGATGATGTCCGCGGCCATCGCAGCCGGCTCGCCGTTGCGCGGCGTCTCGCTGGAGAGGAAATGCGTCGTGCCATAGCCGCGCAGATAAGGAATGATCACGCGATAGCCGGCCTTTGCCAGGATCGGCGCGACATCGACGAAGGCGTGAATGTCGTAGGGCCAGCCGTGCAGCAGGATCGCCACGGGACCGTTCGAGGGACCCGCCTCCGCATAGCCGACGCTGAGAACGCCGGCATCGATCTGCTTGATCGTGCCGAAGGACGCATTCGTTGCGGAAGATCGTGGCGCTTCCGTCTCGGCGCGGGCGAGGTCGATCACGCCAAGACCAATGGCAACGGTTCCCGCGGCAACGCCAAAGAACTGGCGGCGATGCCGGTCGATGATCTGCTTCATGGTGGTGCTCCCTTTGGGGTAGATGATGCTGCGTCAGATCAGCGCGACCGTGACGTCGATGTTGCCGCGGACGGCCTTGGAATAGGGGCAGGTTTGATGCGCTTCATCGATGATGCCGCGCGCAATCTCGCGATCGAGACCCGGCAGACTGACATTGAGGCGCGCCCTCAGCGAGTAGGCGCCCTCGTCGAGTACGAGATCGATCTCCGCATCGATCGCGCACTTCCTGGGAAGATCCATCTTGCGCTTGCGCGCGGCGATCTCCATCGCGCCTTCGAAACAGGCCGACCAGCCGGCCGCGAACAATTGTTCGGGATTGGTGCCGATGCCTGTACTGCCCGGCGGCGACAGCTTGACGTCGAGGCGACCGTCGGAACTGCGCGACATGCCGTCGTGTCGACCGCCGCTGGTGTGTGTCTTGGCCGTGTAAACCAATTTTGCCGCTTGCGTCATGACGCTCTCCTTGCCGTCGCGCAACTGACTAGCAGCGGCTGCGGCAGCACACCCGTTTGGAGTTGTGAGAAGTTGTGAGGCCTCAGTTCGCGCGCCTCACAAAGGCCTGCATCCAAGGTCTGATGCCGATGCAGGGAGACGCCTTGCCCGATCGCAACCATCTGCTATCGGGCCCCCTGGAAAGGATCAGGATTTCGCCATGACTGAACCGGCCGGGTCTGCGGTGGGAGCCCTATCGTTCGGGCCATTCACCGTGACGCCGCATGAACGGCTGGTGACGCGCGACGGCGTCGCGCTGCCGCTCGGCGCGAAAGCCTTCGACATGCTGATCGCGCTGATGTCGCGACCGAATGATGTCGTCAGCAAGTGGGATCTGATGGCGCTGGTGTGGCCCGGCCTGACCGTTGAAGAAGCCAGTTTGCGCTTTCACATCGCAGCCCTTCGCAAGGCGCTCGGCGACGGCAAGGACGGCGCACGCTACATCACCACGCTATCCGGCCGCGGTTATTGCTTCGTGGCGCCGATCTCGCAGACAATCATCCCGCCAGAGCGTCGCCCGGCACCGCAGGGCGGCCTGTCGCCGGTGAAGCTGCCCAACCGGCTGCAACGGATGGTCGGACGCGACGATGCGATCGCCGCCGTCTCGGACAAGCTCATCGCCTCGCGCTTCGTCACGATCGCCGGCCCCGGCGGCGTCGGCAAGACTGCCGTGGCGATCGCGATCGCGCACGACCTGCTCGAGACCTTCGCCGATGCCGCTCACTTCGTCGATCTTGCCGCGCTCAGCGATCCCGATCTCGTGATCACCTCGATCCTGCTGATGCTGGGCTTGCCGGCGCAGACCGACGATCCCTTGCCCGCGCTGCTCGCGCATCTCCACGACAAGAGGATGCTGCTGATCCTCGATAATTGCGAGCACGTCATCGCCGCTGTGGCGCCGCTGGCTGCGGAGATCTTCCACGCTGCGCCGCATGTCCATATTCTGGCCACAAGCCGCGAAGCCCTGCGCGTCGAGGGCGAGCAGGTCTATCGATTGGCGCCGCTCGCCGTTCCGCCGGACGGCTCCGAACTCACGGTCGCTGCAGCGCGGACCTATTCCGCACTTCAACTCTTCCTCGAACGCGCCACCGCCAGCGGCGCGCAGATCGCGCTCGACGATGCCAATGCCGCGATCATCGCAAGGATCTGCCGCAAGCTCGACGGCATGGCCCTGGCGATCGAGCTCGCCGCCGGCCGGGTCGAAGCCTATGGCCTGGAGCAGACGGCAATGCTGCTCGACGAGCGCCTCAATCTGCTCTGGCAGGGCCAGCGCACCGCGCCGCCGCGACAGAAGACGTTGCGGGCGACCTTGGACTGGAGCTACGGGCTCCTGTCCGACACCGAGCGCCTGGTGCTGCGCCGGCTTGCGGTGTTCGCCGGGCACTTCACCATCGACGCCGCGCTCGAGGTCGTCCCGGACGAATGCGTCGATCGCTCCCACTTGTTCGACGCCATCGACAGCCTCGTCGCCAAGTCCATGGTCGCGCCGCGACCGATCGGCGCAATGATGCGCTACCGCCTGCTCGACACCACGCGCGCCTATTTGCTCGAGATCGAACCGAACGACGCGGAACTCGCCGCACGTCATGCCATCTACTATCGGCAATGGCTGGAGCAGGCGGGCTCGACATGGGCCATGGCGCCGAGCGCCGACGAACGGGCGATCCACTTCTCCGCACTTCATAACGTGCGCGCAGCGCTGGACTGGTGCTTCGGCACGGACGGCAACGCCAGTATCGGCATTGCGCTCGTCGCGGCGGCGGCACCGATCTTCCTCGCAATGTCGCTCCTGATCGAATGCCGGCGTTGGTCGGAACGGGCGCTGCTTGCGATCGATCCCTCCTCGCGCGGCAACGCCGACGAAATGCACATCCAGGCTGCCCTCGGCCTCACTTTGATGTTCACGCGGGGCGGCAGCGAAGCGGCGCGCGCCGCCCTGAGTCGGAGCCTTGCGATCGCGAAGGCGCGCGGCGACGAGATCAACCGGCTTCAGCTGCTCGGCCGCATGCATATCTTCCACGAGCGGATGGGAGAGTTCGACGCCGCGCTCGGTTACGCCCGGCAGAGCCTTGCCGTCGCCGAGGCGCTCGGCGATGCGGCCTCGATCGCACTCGCCCATTCGCTTCTGGGCGTCTCGCTGCATCTGGCCGGCGAGCATCGCGATGCGCTGACGATGCTGGAGGCCGCCTGGCAGGGGCCTGGCACGGAACGGATCAGCACGGTCTACGGCTTCGATCATCGCAACCGGGCCGGCATTTCGCTCGCACGAGAGCTTTGGTTGCAGGGCCGGCCCGCGCAGGCGCAGCAGCTGGCGCGGCAGACGGTCACCGAAGCCGCGCAGATGGATCATCCCATCACGCTCTGCATCGCGCTGATCTGGGCGGTCTCGATCGACCTCTGGAACGGAGATCTCGACGGCGCGGAAGCGAACATCGACCGCTTCATCGCACACGCCGAATCGCGCTCGATGGGCCCGTACCTCGCGGTCGGCCGAGGTGTCAAAGGCGAGCTGGCAATCCGGCGGGGAAACGCCGCCGCCGGCGTCGAGACGATCAGGGCTTGTCTGCGCGAGCTCCACGATGCCGGCTACGAGCTGCTCACCACGACCTTCAACATCGCGATGGTTCAGGGCTTGTTGGCACTCGGACAGATCGAGCAGAGTGCGCGCCTGGTCGATGATGCGATCCGCCTCGTCGAGCAAAGCGGCGATCATCTCTACATGCCGGAGCTGCTGCGGATGAAGGGCAGGGTCCGCTTGCACCTGCCAGAGCCGCAGATCGGGGACGCAGAGGCCTGCCTCATGCAATCGCTGGAGCTCAGCCGCAGCAAGGGCGCGAAAGCCTGGGAACTGCGCGCGGCAATCGATCTTGCTGAATTCCTTGTCGAACGCGACCGGCGCGAGGAAGCAAGGCCATTGCTTCAATTGGCGCTCGAAGGCTTCGCCGAGGGCTCGGAGACCGCGGATATCACGGCGGCCAACAGCCTACTGCAGACTTCATAGAGGCGTACGGTGTCAAGCTCCGTCATCCTGAGGTACGAGGCATGGGACGCAATGCCTCCCATGGGGAGCCTCGAAGGATGGACGGCGAAGATGGCAACCGGACCGTGGATTGCATCCAATGATCACCGCCGGGAAAACAGGATACTGATCAGGAAGATCAGCACCCAACCACCCCATACGACATACCAAATCAGGCGAAGGGCGAACAGGAAACGCGCCTTTAGACTCAACCATTGTCGAATCCTGCCGAACTGCTCGCGGCCTGTGAGGATGAACAGGTTTTCCCGAAGCTTCTTCGCGATTTCGTTGTAGGCTTGGACTTCGGCGCCGGCGAGCGACCAAGCATCAATCACCAGTTCTTGCGATGCCGTTACCGTTCGCCCATTGACCAATGATCGGTCGATGAAACTCACAGCGGGTGCTTCGAGCCGATACAACCAACCGTCGCCACGCCAACGTCTCGGCATGTTCAGCTGGATGAATCCCGTCATCTTGCGAGGACGACCGAGCGCAATGTCGGCCTCGCGGCGCTCGCCCGGAAGAGGTTGCAGCTCGCCGCCCAATGCGCGGGAAACCACAAGCTTCAGCTGTGACCCGTCATCGGCGGGCTTCCAGCAATCACGAACCTCGTAGTTCAAACTCAACGTGATTGTATTGCGATCCTTGTCGTCCTGAATCTCCATCGGAGCGAGCTCGGTGGCGCCGGGCAAGACTTCCTGCAAATCTCGCAGCATGGCCTGGGCAAATGCGCTTGGGCCATCATTGGCGAAGCGATTCCGTATCGCGTCCGCGGCCCAGAAGGAATAGTCGATCTTGCGCCTGACGATGGCCGGAGAGGTCACCTTGGATCCAACCGTGATGTCGTCTTCCCAATGCAGGATGTGAAGAGCCGCACCGGCCCCGAGTTCTTCCAGCCCCACTGTCTCTTGCGACAGCGCGAGTCCCCATCCGATATGCGGCTGGAAGACGTTCTTGAGAGTACCCGACTGAACATTGGCTGTCGGGTCGAGCCAGTAGGTCCTCGCATCCAACCGCAGGCGAACGATGCAGTGATCGAACACGGCCGAACTCGGGAGAAACCGGTTCAGGGAGTTACCATGTGTCGTCGAAACCAGGGCCGCGCAGGCGTCCAGCCCCATCCGCCGGGCGCCGGCGACATAAAGGGTTGCCGCATCCTTGCAGTCACCGAAGCGCGTGCTCCAGATCGTGTCGAGGGCGCGCGGCGTCAGCCCGCCCTCACCCAACGAAAATGCAAAATAGCGCAGTTCCCGCTGCACGAAGCGCAACCACTCGACAGCACGTCGATCGGGCTCCGGATGCGCCGCCGCGAGGCGATCGACCTCCTCGGCAAGCGCAGGCGGAAGTTCGGCCCCCTCATAGAATGGTGCAAGAAGGCTTGCGACGTCGTTCCAGCTCTCGAACTCGCTGAACTGAAGCGTCGGCCGCAGCAGCTCCCAAGACGGCGTCAGCCCCTCAATGGCGCGACGCTCCTGCCCGATCATCATCTGCCAGCGGACATCCTCCGTCTGTCCATCCACGGCAACAGCCGGTGCGGGTGGATCGTTGAAGGTCTTAGCGGTGACATTCCGCTCCAGCGGCCGCAGAAGCCTGTGCCGGTGCTCGAACCAGGGATTGAAAGAATCGAAGACAACCCACGCGGCGTGGCGTCGCCCCAGGACCGGAACGTTGCCATAGACGGTGACCGCGAGGTCGACGATGTCGCCGATCCGCACATCCGGAATCAGCAACGATGCAGTCAAGCGCCCGTCGAAGATGAGCCGTTCCAAATTGGTTTCGCGCCGAAGCAATTGGAAAGCATCGGCCTTGGCATGATCGATAACCTCGGCACCACGCAAGACCCGCGCGAAGTGGACGTCGATGTGCTGGTAGCCGGGATCGAACTCGACGACCACATGGGCGGCGCGTTCTGCCCCCTCCCGCGTCAGAACCCGCTGGACGGTACGGTGATGCCAAGCCTGCTCGGAATGGCGCAGATCAACCTGCGAATCATAGAGCAACCGGCAGAGCCCGCCGACGACGCAGGAAACGTCCGTATCCGGAATCTCGCTTCGGTAAGGCTGGTGATCGATCCAGTCGGGAGGTGGAACACACTGGACAAGGTCTTGCGCAATCCGTTCCAGCCTCACATCCATGCCCCGAGAGTATCTTTGCAGCCAACAACGCCAAGGTTGTAGCAAAAGGATACGATCACGCAAACCGCGCCAAGATGATCTGATGTGCAGCTGGGCGGCGAATACAAATGCTTGATGTCGAGACGGCCTCGATGGCCGCTCAGCGCATGCCGCCGCGGCTCACCCCGTCGGAGTGCCCTGCTTCCATTGGCCGCCGGCGATCTTCGCGGCGGCAATGACGGCCTGGGTGCGGCTCTCGACGCCGAGCTTTTGCAGGATGGCCGAGACGTGCGCCTTGATGGTGGCCTCGGAGACGCCGAGCTCGTAGGCGATCTGCTTGTTGAGGAGGCCCTCCGAGAGCATCATCAGGACACGGACCTGTTGCGGCGTCAGCGTCACCAGGCGGTCGCGCAGGCGGGTCATGTCGGGGTCGGACGCGGCCGACAGATCGGTGTCGGCGGGAACCCAGACGTCGCCTTCCATCACCTTGAGGATGGCGTCGCGCAGCGTCTCGACGCCGAACCGCTTCGGGATGAAACCGGAGGCGCCGAAATCGAGCGAGCGGCGGATCGTGGCGCTGTCGTCGGAGGCCGAGACGATCACGACCGGGATCGCCGGATATTGCGCCCGCAGATAGATCAGGCCGGAAAAGCCGGAGATCCCGGGCATTGAGAGGTCGAGCAGGACCAGATCCACGTCGGAGGTCTGTTCCAGCAGCTTGGTCAGATCCTCGAACGATCCGGCCTCGTCGATCCTGGCCGAGGTCAGGACGCCCGCCACCGCCTGTCGCAACGCATCGCGGAACAGGGGATGATCATCGGCAATGACGAGATGGGTCGTGGGAGCGTTCATCGTTCTCTTGCTGTCGTTCGCGACCGGCCGGCGAGTCGATGCGGCGGCGGGTCAATTCTTCCCTGCCCGGCCGTGGCATGCAAGTGCACATTATCCCTTTGCTGCAAAGGGGTTAATCCACAATCTCGTCCGGCCGCGCCGCACCCGATACCAGCACCGTCAGCTGCGCGTCAGTGCGCAAGGCCAAAAGTCGTATTGGGGAGGGTTTCACGGCGATGTTACCTTAACGATCAGGTCGCCCGGCTTTCCGACAGCAGCCGGGTTGCGAAACAACCGTTTGGGGAGCGAAAACTGATGACCATGGCTGCGACCGCGGACGGGACCGTCCGCACCCGAGGGATGACTGGCGAAGAGCGAAAGGTCATTTTCGCCTCTTCACTTGGCACCGTCTTCGAGTGGTACGATTTCTACATCTACGGCACGCTCGGCGCCTTCCTGGCAAAATACTTCTTCTCAAACGTGCCACCGAATGTCGGCTTCATCTTCGCACTGCTCGCCTTCGCAGCCGGCTTTGCAGTCCGCCCCTTCGGCGCACTGATCTTCGGCCGGCTCGGCGACATGATCGGCCGCAAATACACGTTCCTCGTCACCATGACGCTGATGGGCGTCGGCACCTTCTTCATCGGTCTGCTACCGGGCTATGCGAGCTGGGGCCTCGCCGCGCCGATCGTGCTGATTGGTCTGCGCCTGATCCAGGGCCTGGCGCTCGGCGGTGAATATGGCGGTGCGGCGACTTACGTTGCCGAACATGCCCCGCAGAACCGGCGCGGCTATTACACGTCGTGGATTCAGACCACCGCGACGCTCGGTCTGTTTCTGGCGCTGCTGCTGATCCTCGGCATCCGCACCGCGATGGGCGAAGAGGCATTCGGCGATTGGGGTTGGCGCATTCCGTTCCTGCTCTCCGGCGTCCTGCTGGCGGTTTCGATCTGGATCCGCTTGAGCCTGAACGAGTCGCCGGTGTTCCAGCGCATGAAGGAAGAGGGCAAGACCTCGAAGCGCCCGCTCACCGAAGCCTTCGGCGAATGGAGCAATGCCAAGATCGCTATCTTGGCGCTGTTTGGCGCCACGGCCGGTGAAGCGGTGGTGTGGTATGGCGGACAGTTCTATGCCCTGTTCTTCCTCACCCAGACCCTGAAGGTACCGGCCGTGCCGGCGCAGATCATGATCGTGGTTGCGCTCGCCCTGGGTACGCCCTTCTTCATCATCTTCGGAATTTTGTCCGACAAGATCGGCCGCAAGCCGATCATCCTCGCCGGCTTCCTGCTTGCGATGGTGACCTACTTCCCGATCTTCAAGGGCATCACCCACTTCGCCAATCCGAAGCTCGAAGCCGCGCTGGCAGCCTCGCCAGTGACGGTGATCGCCGACCCCAGCGAGTGCTCATTCCAGTTCAAGGCAACCGGCACTGAGAAGTTCACCACCGGCTGCGACATCGCCAAGGCCGCACTGGTGAACTTGTCTGTGAACTACCAGAACCAGGATGCGCCGAAGGGCACGGCGGCGACGGTCAAGATCGGCGAGCAGACGCTTACGGCCACCTCGCCCGATTTCGCCAAGGCTTTGCCCGCAGCGATCAAGGCTCATGGCTATCCGGCTTCCGCCGATCCGAACGACATGAACTACGTCATGACGACGGTCCTGCTCTGGATTCTCGTGATTTACGTGACGCTGGTCTACGCGCCGATCGCCGCCTGGCTGGTTGAGCTGTTCCCGAGCCGAATCCGCTACAGCGGCATGTCGCTGCCCTACCACATCGGCAACGGCTGGTTCGGCGGCTTCCTGCCGGCGACGGTGTTTGCGATCGTGGCTGCTACCGGGAACATCTATTCCGGCCTGTGGTACCCAGTCGCCATTGCCGCGATGAGCCTGGTGATCGGTTTCCTGTTCCTGCCGGAAACCAAGGATGTCGACATCAAGCAGATCTAGTTGAGATCAGCCGGAACCAAGGCTCCGGCGATCAGACACGAACGGCCGCGGATTCCGCGGCCGTTTTGCTTATGACGTCGCGCCGACGAACTGCAGCACGACCTCGCGCCGATGCGGCCGGCTGCGATGTTCGATCAGATAGATCGCCTGCCAGGTGCCGAGCGCGAGCTTGCCGTTCAGGACCGGGACCTGAAGCGAGGCCCCCGTCAGCATCGTCTTGATATGCGCGGGCATGTCGTCGGGCCCCTCGGTGTCATGCGTCCATCCGACGTTCTCCGGCGCGAGCCGGGACAGCGCCGTGGCGAGGTCAGCGAGCACGGAAGGATCGGCGTTCTCCTGAATCGTCAGCGAGGCCGAGGTGTGGCGGATGAACAATGTCAACGCGCCGTCGCGCGCGTGGGCTTCGGCGATGAACTTGGCTACCTCGCTGGTCAGATCGGTGAAGCCGTGACCCGGCGTCCGCACGGTGAGCAGCGACGATGTGACGGCGGTGGCCTGCACCGACGAGGGCGCCGAACGCGTTACCGATTTGCCTGATGTCATCAAAAATCCCTCCGGAAGCGCCGTAGGGTGGGCAAAAGGCGCAAAGCACCGTGCCCACGTCTTGTCTCGTCATCGTGGAAACGTGGTGGGCACGGCGCAAGGCGCCTTTGCCCACCCTACAAGAGCTCAATGCTTTGGCCGCGCGAAGGGGTCCTCAAATCTTCCCCGACACGTCCTTCTGCACGCGGTTGGCCATGTCGATAAGCCGGCGCCAGGCTCTTTCCAGGAACGACATCACGCGGTCGACATCCTGGTCGCTCGGCAGGGGGATCTCGATCTTACGCTCGCCCTCGGCGGCTTTCGGCTCCGCCTTTTTGAGCGGATCGGATTTCGGCAGCGGCTCGTCGATCTTGCCCGATACCGTCGGCCCGGCCGCGAGCTGGCCCTTCAGCTTCTCGACTTCGGCCTGAAGCCGGCCGATCTCGGCATCGAGTGCGGACCGCTCGTCGGGCACCGCGTAGCAAGCCCAGCCGGCGCCGTTCTTGGTGCAGGTCGACATGGCGCCGGTGCGGGTGTCGAGCCGCAACACGCCCTCGGGGATCGGCGTCATGCTGTAGCGGCCGTTTTCACTGTCGGGAGCGGATTGCGCGGCGACGAAGCCGCCGCTGACGACCATCACCACGGCGAATGTCGCTCCCGCAAACCATGATGTTGTGGATGACGTCACAGGTCTCATCTTGCGCTCCGCCACGACGTGCAGGTGGCACTTTCGTAATTCTACACCCGCCGAGGCCATCCGCCGCCCAAAACGCATCACCGATATCAACAACCGCGACGGTCCCTTTGATCCCGGCAGCGCGGCGAAATGGCGGCTGCATCCGCCGATCATGCGGAGAGCTGCTGCGGTGCGGCGTCACGCTGTGTGCAGCGCTGCTGTGTGCGCCAATATCATTAATCAAATCAGATACATAACGGAAAGCGACGCAATCGTGACTTGGCTTGACTTGATTATAGGCCATCAGTATGGTCCGCGCGGCTTTTGAGGGTGGCGGGCGTAATTTCCATTCAGCCGCGGCGTTTCGGGTCTTCGTTGCATGACACAGGGCACGGGACACGGTGAGAATGGAGATCGCGATAGATCGTCCGAGGAAGCTGCGCTTTCCGAACGGCTCGGAAGTCTTGATCAGCGGTTGTCCGAACTTCGGGACCGGCGGAGCAAGACCGAGCAACCCGCAGGTAACGGTGAAGACGGAGCGGCCAGAGCCTCGGCGATGGCGCTTGGTTTCCGGTTATCCTCGGAGTTGGTCGCCGGCGTCGTTGTCGGAGCGGGGATTGGCTGGGGGTTCGACCGCTTGCTGTCGACGTCGCCTTTCGGATTTATCGTGTTCCTGCTGCTGGGCTTCGTCGCCGGCGTGGTGAATGTGGTGAGAACGGCGGGCGCGGGTCAAAACAGGCGCGGTGGTTCTTAAGCGATCCCCAAGAGAGGAATGATCGTGCCGGCTCGCCGGTACGGGCCGGCCTGGCCGGCAGACCGAGACCCGCCGGCATCGCCCGGCAGACCAAGAGATGCCGCGCTGATGAAAATCGACCCGATCCACCAGTTCAACATCGAGCCTCTCTTCACTCTGGGCCATATCGGCAATCATACGATCGCCTTCACCAATTCGTCGCTCTACATGTTGGTGGCCGTGGCGATCATCTCGATCCTGATGCTCGCCAGCGGCACGCAGCTGATTCCCGGGCGTCTGCAGTCCGTCGCAGAAATCTCCTACGAATTCGTCGCCTCGACCATCCGTTCGACGGCCGGCGCGGAAGGCATGAAGTTCTTCCCGCTGATCTTCTCGCTGTTCATGTTCATCTGCGTCTCGAATCTGGTGGGTATCATCCCCTACACCTTCACGGTGTCGAGCCACTTGATCGTCACCGCGGCGCTTGCGCTCCTGGTGTTCTTCACCGTCCTGATCTACGGCGTCTACAAGAACGGCCTGAAATTCTTCAAGATTTTCGTTCCCCACGGCGTCCCCATCTACATCCTGCCGCTGGTCATGTTCATCGAGGTCCTGTCGTTCTTCCTGCGGCCGGTCTCCCACAGCGTCCGTCTCTTCGCCAACATGCTGGCCGGCCACATCGCGCTGAAGGTGTTCGCAGGCTTCGTCGCCATGCTCGGCTTCTCGCTCGGCGCCATCGGCTGGGTCGGCGGCGTGCTGCCGCTGGCGCTCACGGTCGCGCTGACTTCGCTCGAGATCCTGGTCGCGTTCCTCCAGGCTTACGTGTTCGCGATCCTGACCTGCATCTACCTCAACGACGCCATTCATCCGGGACACTGAGCGGTCCGGGGAATTTCCACCCACAACGCAATCTTTCTTCCAAGGAGTCTAAAATGGATCCGGCAGCAGCAAAACTTATCGGCGCGGGCATCGCGTGCATCGGCATGGGCGGTGCGGGCGTCGGCGTGGGCGTGATCTTCGGCAACTACCTCGCCGCAGCCGTTCGCAATCCGTCGGCCGCTCAGGGCCAGTTCGGCAACCTGATCTTCGGCTTCGCCGTGACCGAAGCGCTCGGCATCTTCTCGCTGCTGATCGCGCTGCTGCTGCTGTTCGTTCCGCTCTGAGGACGAGGTTTTTCGCGCCGTTCCAGTCCATGGGACGGCGCGCGTGACAGCAACAGGAGAACTCCATGGCTGAGAGTCATGGCGACGCAAAAGGTCCGGCGGCGGGCGCTCACACCGAGGCTGACGGTGGTCACCACGGTGGCGGTTTTCCGCCGTTCGAGAGCAGCAGCTTTGCTTCACAGCTGGTGTCGCTCGCGATCTTCTTCGTCCTGCTTTACGTGATCGTGTCCAAGCTCGCTCTGCCGCGCATCGGCGGTGCGATCGAGGCGCGGCAGAACAAAATCGAGGGCGACCTCGCCGAAGCGCAGAAGCTGAAGGACCAGTCCGACGCGGCGCTGAAGGCCTATGAAAGCGAGCTCGCTTCGGCGCGCACGCGGGCACAGGCGATCGGCAACGAATCCCGCGACAAGGCGAATGCGCAGGCGGACGCCGCGCGCAAGGTTCTGGAAGAGCAATTGGCGGCCAAGCTCGCCGGGGCGGAGAAGACCATCGCCTCGACCCGCGCCGCCGCCATGAGCAACGTCCGCGGCATCGCGGCCGATGCGGCAGGCCAGATCGTGCAGCAGCTCACCGGCGTCGTTCCCGACGCAGCGTCGGTCAATGCCGCGGTAGATGCGTCCTTGAAGGGTTAGTCGAGATGTTCTTCGAACCTGAATTTTGGGTCGCCGTCGCCTTCGTGATCCTGATGGTCGTGTTCGGCTATCTCGGGATCTTCAAGACGGCGATGACCGCGCTCGATCATCGTGCCGACCGCATCAAGGCCGAGCTCGACGACGCCGCACGTCTCAAGCAGGAGGCAGCCAAGGTGCTCGCCGACTACAAGGCGCGCAGTGCCGCGGCCGAGCGCGAGGCTGCCGACATCATCGCCAATGCCAAGTCCGAAGCCGAGCGCATCGCGGCCGACGCCAAGGTGAAGATGGAAGACTTCGTCGCCCGCAGAACCAAGACTGCGGAGAGCAAGATCGCGCTCGCCGAGGCCCAGGCGCTGGCCGATGTCCGCGCCGCAGCCGCCGAAGCCGCCGTGCAGGCCGCCTCGACGATCCTGTCGCAGTCGGTCAAGGGCCAGGTCGCCGACGACCTGCTCGCCAAGGGCATCAACGAGGTTCGGCAGAAGCTGAACTGAGATTTTGCCTTCACCAACCAAAAAGCCGGCGCGATGAGCGCCGGCTTTTTTGTTTTCGACGCCACGACAACAAGTACGGTGTCATCACCCGCGCAGGCGGGTGATCCAGTACGCCGCGGCCCCTCGGTTCCGAGCGCTCGCAGAAGGCGAGATCCGGTGGCGGGCAATGACAGCTGAGGTCGTAGCCAATTACTTCCTCTTCCGCCCCTTCGGCTCGGGCGAGAGTGCCTGCGGGTCGAAGCCGACATAGAAGATGTAGGAATCGGCGACCGCGGCTGAGGGCATCGGGTAGGCCAGATCTTCGGCGACGAAGGTGAAGGGCACGCTGCCGCCCTCCGACATCTCGACCGTGGTCCGGTAGGCCTTCGACGCAATCACCTTCTCGCCGACGCCGCCCTGCACCACGGCGATACGCAAGGGGACCTCGACCGTCGCAGGCGCGCCGGCCGGGCCGGCGATAACACGGCCCTGGATTCCGATCCGGGCGGTGATATCGCCGCCGCTCCGGGCGCATTCGCGCGCCATCTTGGTAATCGTGGCCTGGAAGCGGATCTCATTGCCGACGGCCGGCTTGCCGCTGGCACCAACCGCATAGGTGGAGGCGCCGGCGCGCACGGTGACCTGCGGGCAATCGACGTCGTCATCGGCTGGCTGGCCGGGCGCGGGCGCCGGCTTGGGCTGCGCCGGCTCGTCGGACTTGCCGCCGAACAGGCTCTTGAAGCGGTCGCTCAAGGACTGGGCCGCCACCGGCGAGACGGACGCGAGCGCAATCGACAACGCCAGCGCGACCACCGTCCCCCGCCGCAACGCATTCCGCGATGACCGAAGCTCCTTCACCATCGACACCCATACTCCATGACAGCATTCCGGCCGATCGCAGGCCGGCCCGCGCCGTTATATCGCCAAAATCGGCGAACCCAAGGCAGGTAAATTACGGCAGCAAGCAAGGCGGGACGATCAAGACTTTGGCCGCAGGAGGTGGCGGCTCAGCCGCGAAAATCCTCATGCAGCAGGCCGAACAGCAGGTGATCCTGCCAGATCCCGTTGATGCAGAGATAGCGGCGCGCCAGCCCCTCGCGGGAGAAGCCGCACTTCTCCAGCACCCGGATCGACGGCGCATTGGTGGGGATGCAGGCGGCCTCGACCCGGTGCAGGTTGAGCTCGCCGAACAGCGTCGGCAGCAGCACCCGCAGTGCCGCGGTCATGTAGCCGCGATGGGCGTAGGGCTGCCCAATCCAGTAGCCGATAGTGCCGGCCTGCACGATGCCGCGCCGGACATTGGCCAGCGTGATGCCGCCGACCATGGCGCCGTCGAGCTCGCGAAAGATCAGAAAGGGATAGGAACGATCCGCGGCGATGTCCTCGGAATAGCGGCGCAGACGGCGGCGGAAGCCGGACCGGGTGAGATCGTCCGAGGGCCAGATCGGCTCCCAGGGCGTGAGGTAGTCGCGGCTGCTTTCGCGCAAGTGAGCCCATTGCAGGAAATCCGACATCTGCGGAGCGCGCAGCAGCAACCCGTTGCCGCGCGGCACGAGTGCGGCGGGTCCACTGGATGGCAGGCGAAAGAGGGCCATGGTGATGCTTCCGGGGGCGGCGCCCCTGCGCGGCTCCTAATGCAGCCGCGCCTTGGCGCGCGCCCGGGTCAATCCTTCCGCAAAAGACACCGCCGTGTCCAGCCCCCTGCCGCTGCCCAATGCGACGACCGCAGGGCGGCTGCGCGAAAGCAGCGCACGCGCGGCATCCCGGGTCGATTCGACGCTGACGGCGTCGATCCGGGCCACCAGCTCCTGCACGGTCTGCGGCCGGCCATAGGCCAGCACATGCCGGGCGAGCTGCTCGGCACGGGACGAGCAGCTCTCCAGCGCCATCAACAGGCCCGCCTTCATCTGCGCCTTGGCCCGCGCGATCTCGGCCTCGGTCAGGGTTTCCACCGAATCATTCATGATGTCGACCACGACCTCCATCATCTCCGGCGCGTCGGCGGGATCGGTGCCGGTGTAGAGGCCGAAGAAGCCGGTGTCGGTGTAGGGCGCGTGGAAGGTGTAGATGGAGTAGCAGAGGCCGCGCTTCTCGCGAACCTCCTGGAACAGCCGCGACGACATCCCGCCGCCGAGAATGTTGGTGAAGACCTGGAGCGAAAACAGCGACGGGTCGGTCTGCGGCACCCCCTCGAGCGCCAGCGTCAGATGCGCCTGCTCGAGCTCGCGGTGGACCACTTTGGCGCCGCCCTGGCCGAACTGGGCGGATTGCGGCTTCGGTCCCGGCGTCGCTTCAAAGCTCGCGAAACGCTTCTCGACCTCGGCGACAACCTGCTTGTGATCGACCGCGCCGGCGGCGGCCACCACCATGTCGGGCCCGCGATAATGCGTCGACAGATAGCCGCGGAGCATGTCGCGGTTGAAGCCGCGCAGCGTCTTGGCGGTGCCGAGCAGCGAACGGCCCATCGGCTGGTCGGGATAGCAGAGCTCGTTCAGATGCTCGAACACGACGTCGTCGGGGGTGTCCTGCGCAGCCCCGATCTCCTGCACGATGACGTTCTTCTCGCGCTCCAGCTCGTCCGACTCGAAAACGGGATTGGCGAGGATGTCGGCGAGCACGTCGAGCGCGAGCGGCACGTCGGCTTTCAGCACCCGCGCGTAATAGGACGTGGTTTCGGTCGAGGTGCCGGCATTGAGGTCGCCGCCGACCGCTTCGATCTCCTCGACGATCTCGCGCGAGGAGCGCGTGGTCGTGCCCTTGAACGCCATGTGCTCCAGAAGATGCGAGATGCCGTGCTCGTTCGGCTTCTCGTCGCGCCCGCCGACGCCAGCCCAGACGCCGAGCGCGGCAGTCTCGAGATGGGGCATCTTGTCGGTGACGATGGTCAGGCCGGAGGCAAGCTTGGAAATCTCGACGCTCATCCGGCAACTCCCTGCTTTGCGGCGCGGCTGACCGACAGCACGAACCGCTCGACCTCGGCCTGATCGTTCTTCATCACCTTCATGTGCTCGGATTTGGTCATCAATCCGTCGAGCCAGGCGGGCAGTTGCGGCCGCTGGCCGCAGGCTGCCTCGACCGCGTCGGGGAATTTGGCCGGATGGGCCGTGGAGAGCACGATGCTCGGGACCGTCGTGTCGGTGGTGTCGCGGTCGGCGACCGCGAGCGCCACTGCGGTATGCGGATCGACCAGCTCGCCCGCCTCGCGCCAGGCGGCGCGGATCGCAGCCGCGGTTTCGGTCTCGTCAGCGCGGCCTGCGTCGAACTCCCCGCGGATCGCGGCCAGCGTCGCATCGGGCAGCACGAAGCGTCCGGACTGTTTCAGAGAATCCATCAGGCGACGCACACCAGCCGCATCGCGCTGGCCGGCTTCGAACAGCAGCCGCTCGAAATTTGAGGAGATCTGGATGTCCATCGACGGCGACGCCGTGGCGTGCACCTCGCGCACCTCGTAGATCCCGGTCTTGAGCGTGCGGGCCAGGATGTCGTTGACGTTGGCGGCGATGCGCAGCGTGCGCACCGGCAGGCCCATGCGCTTGGCGACGTAGCCGGCAAAGATGTCGCCGAAATTGCCGGTCGGCACGACGAAATCCACCGCGCGCGCCGGTGCACCGACGGCGACGGCCGAGGTGAAATAGTAGACCACCTGGGCAACGATACGCGCCCAGTTGATCGAGTTGACGCCGGACAGCGAGGTCGCATCGCGGAAGCGATGGTTGTTGAACATCCCCTTCACGAGCGCCTGGCAGTCGTCGAAGGTGCCTTCGACGGCGAGCGCGTGCACATTGGCCGCACCCGTCGTCGTCATCATCCGCTGCTGGACCTCTGAGATGCGGCCATGCGGGAACAGCACGATGAGGTCGACATTCTCCAGACCCGCGAAGGCTTCGACCGCCGCGCCGCCGGTATCGCCGGAGGTCGCGACCACGATGGTGGTACGCTGGCCGCGCTTGGCGAGCACATGGTCCATCAGCCGCGAGATCAGCTGCATCGCCACGTCCTTGAAGGCGAGCGTCGGGCCGTGGAACAGCTCCAGCACGAACTGATGCGGCGACATCTGGCGCAGCGGCACCACCGCAGGATGTCGGAAGGTGGCATAGGCCTCGTTGGCCATGCGGCCAAGCTCAGCGTCCGTGATCTCGCCGCCGGCGAAGGGGCGAATCACGTCGACCGCGACTTCCCAATAGGGACGGCCGAAGAAGCCCGCGATGGCCTGCGCCGAAAGCTGCGGCCAAATGGCCGGCACATACAGGCCGCCATCGCGGGCGAGCCCGGTCAGCATAACGTCACAGAAGCCGAGTTCGGGGGCCTCGCCCCGGGTCGAGATATAACGAGTCAAACTGCCCTCCAAAGGCCGACCGAGCCTGAGCCCGCTCGTTAAGCCTTTGATTTTACGAAAATACTTGTTAACAGCCTGCGGCTTTCGGCCACCATAAAGTGTTTTGCGGCATCGGGAAACCGCTTCCGGTCGCCCTCGTTGCTGAATGAAAAAGGGCTGCGGCATTGCCGCAGCCCTTCTCTTGGAAGGTCTGTCGTTGTGTGCAGACCGGTTTGCCTCGTCGGGTCCCCCGACCCGCTAAAACTGTTCGCCCAAGCTTTCGTCAGCTGCAATCAAATCGTCAAGAGCCAAAACGGCAGGCGACGAACGACGTTCCTATTTTTCCCGGCGCGCTCAGGGCATTCTGTCGCAGTTACGTGCAATGACTCGCTTTGTATTGCCGTTTTCTCCCGAAACCATGGCCGACCTGAGGAACGAATGCCGTGGCGACCCATTGGGTCGGCGGAGGGTGCCAGCCATCGCCCATGCATTGCCCGGCCGATGGCGACGCCGATCCGTCGACCGAACCGCTGCATCCTGGAGCAGCCGGTTCGGTCGTTGGCGGGAGATCAATTCATCCCGATTTCCACGGCGATCCGGATCAGATCGGAATGGTTCTTGGCCCCGAGCTTCTGCTTGAGGAGGGACGTGGTGTTCGCGACGGTCTTGTAGGAGATGCCGAGCGCCTCGGCCACTTCGACGATTTTGTCGCCGCGTCCGAGCAGGCGGAGAATCTCGAGCTCGCGCGGTGTCATCTGCGAGGCTGGATTGGCCTTGATCGCCGCACCGGAAAACGTCACGGCTTCCGCGAGCTGCGGCGAGATGAAATTGTCGCCTGCGACCACCTTGCGCACCGCCTTCAGCAAGATCCTGGGATCGTCGCCCTTGGAGACATAACCCTGCGCCCCAAGCTCGACCGCCCGCACCACGAAGGCCGGATCGTCGTTCATGCTGAACATGATGATTTTGGCGCCCGGATCGTCCTTGCGGATGCGTCGCATCAGCTCGAATCCGGAGACATCAGGCAGGCTGATGTCGATCACGGTGACGTCGGGCCGCTTGCTGACATAGGCGCGATGCCCGGATTTGGCGTCGGTCGCCTCGTCGATACGGATCGAGTGGTCGGAGGCGAACAGGGTGCGACAACCGGACAGCACCACGGGATGGTCGTCGACGATCAGGACCCTGGTCGCCGGTCTGGCGGTATCTTGCATCGCGCGCTCTCTTGTTTTTCGACTCATAGACCGGCGGGAACAAATGGAAAGAGAGAATCCCACCAAAACACGTTAGAATTGACCTAATGTGGCAACGGCTCTCATTCCGGACGCAATTGTTTCTTCCGCTTGGCGCGAGCCTTCTCGCGGCACTGATCCTGGGCGGCATGCTGCTTCAGACCTTCGCAGGGGGCCAGCTCGCTGAGGAAAATGAGCCGCGCCAGCGTTCGGCCCGGGCAATCGCCACCGCGCTCAACAACACCCTGCGCGCGTCGGACAAGCCACGGCAGACACTCGATGCCTTTGTCCATTCATTGGGTACCTCCTCCGATATCCAATTCCGCGCCGCCGAGGAGGGTCCCGCGCCCTCCCCGAAAGGCGGCCTGCGCAGCCTGCATGGCGTGCCGCAATGGTTCATCGAGCTGCTTGTCATCCCGGAGATGGACGCGGCGTCCCCGGTCATCATCGACGGCAGGCGTGTAGGAGATCTCGTCTTCCTTCCGGACCTGTCGGCCGACTTGTTCGAGAAATGGATCGGCTTTCTCGCGCTGATCTGCCTCGTCCTCGCGCTCATGGTGCTCACGGGCACCATCGCCTATGTCTTCGCGGGATCGGCGCTGCGGCCCCTGCGAAATCTCGGCGCGGGGCTCACGCGGCTACGGCGCGGCGACTACGCAACGCCGATTCCCGTCGCCGGCCCGCCGGAGATCCGGCAGAGTTGCGAGGAGGCCAACGCGCTGGCCGCAACGCTGGCGCAATTGAGCGCGGACAATCGCGACCTCCTGCACCGCCTGGTGTCGCTCCAGGATGACGAGCGGCGCGACCTCGCCCGCGAGATGCATGACGAACTCGGACCGCTGTTGTTCAGTATCCGCGCCGGGACGATCGCCTTGATCGAGGCATCGCGACCTGCAGGAAATCTCGGCAATTCGGCGCAGGAGGTGCTGCAATCGGTCGAGGCGCTCCAGCAGACCAACCGCCGTATTCTCGACCGGCTGCGACCGCTCTATATCGAGGAGCTGGGCCTCGCGACCAGCGTGCAGACACTGCTGCAAAACTTTCGCAAGCAGTCACCGCATATCGACCTGACGGCCACGATCGATCCCCATCTCAACGGGATCGACGGACCGCTCGCCCAGACCGTCTATCGCGTGATCCAGGAGGCGCTGACCAACGTGCTGCGCCATGCCAAAGCCAGCAATGCCCATGTGCAGGCGACTGCCGCCGGCGAGACGCTCGTCATCGAGATCTCCGACGACGGCGGCGGCTTTCCCGCCGGCAACGTCTTCGGCCGGGGTCTGACCGGCATGCATGAGCGCGTGCGCGCGCTCAGCGGATCGCTGTCACTGCTGCGCGCGGATGACCGAACCTATGTGCGCTGCCGTCTTCCGGTCAAGACGACGCGGGATGCGCCATCATCAGGCTAAAGCGCGATGAGATTGGGGTGAATCGTCATCGCGCTTTAGGTTATTGCTTGAGCCTGATCTTTTCGGAAAACCGCTGCGCACTTTTCCGGATCATGCTTTAGCACGCGCAACCGGCATGCACGCTCTGCCGCGCCGGCTCGCACAGCGTGCTGCGGATCTTGCCTTCGGGGCTGAAGCGAAACGAAGCATGAATGTGCAGCGCGCCGGCGACGGAATATTCGAGTTCGACGCCATGAGGCGCGGGATGGATCTCCTCCAGTCCGAAACCCACCGACGCGAAGGCGCTGAGCCGCGGCTGCCAATAGGCTTCGAGCTCGCTCCGGCCGCAATATCGGTGCATGCCGTTGCACATGCATTCGAGCTGGGCGTCGTCGGCATAGAGATCGAGCAGCATCGTGAGGTCGCCCTTCCGACAGGCGTCCACCCAATCGACGACAATTCCCATCTGATCAAAATCACTCACGCTGCAATCCTCTGCCGGGGACAAGCACTGGCGGCTTAGGACTACACTCGTGAATATGCGCTGAATGGTAAAGCCCGGGCGATACCGGGTTCCCTCGTGGATCTACGGACAAAATCAGCTCGGCCGCCGCCCCCTCACCCACACCGCAAAAGCGATCAACAGGGCGCCTGCGAGCGTGAACCAAGTGATGGCGTATTGCAGGTGATCGTCTTTCAAATGCACGTCGAGCGGACCGGGACGTGGAATGCCGTTCTCGGGCATCGGCTGCTCCAGGTCGATATAAAACGGCGCGACCGTCCCCCAGCCGAGCGCGCTCGCGATTCCCAGATGATCGCGCACGAACCAGAGTCGCTTGTCGCGGTTCTCCGCCGGTGTCAGCCAGCCTGCTGGTTCCGGGAACCGGAGATAGCCGGTGAGCACGGCCGGCTGACCCGTGACGAGCTTCCTCACCGCGCGATCCTCGACGCTGCGATCCTGCATCGTGTTCTCGACGAAGCCGGCATCGATCACGACCATCTCGCCGCTCGGAAGCCGCGCCGGCAGGAACGCCCAGGTGCCGGGGCCGGCGGCGTCCTTGCGCACGGCCGAGCCGGAGGAATAGATCATCGCATCGGGCAGCGGGGCGTAGATTGCGGTGAAGCTGACGCGGCGAAATTCGTCGCGCGCGGGATTGAGCGCAGCCCATTGCGCGGGCGCAGGCAGCGCGACCGGCGCGGCCGCAAGCCGTTCGGTGAGAGCGGCGATCAGCTCGTGCTTGGCTGTCCGGCGCTGCAATTGCCAGATGCCGAGTGCGACGAAGACGGCCGTCAGGAGCAGCGTGAACAGCGCAAAGCCGGCCACGCGAGGCTTGCGCACACTCCCGTTCATTTCGCGCGGTCGATGAGCCGGCCCGGCGCTGCCTTGTGGTGGAATTGCAGCGCGATCAGCAGCGACTTCATCGCGCGCAGCGGCAATAGCGTGGTGGCGAGGATCAGCGGCAGCCAGAGCACCGCATGCAGCCAGAACGGCGGCTGATACTTGACCTCGACGACGAGCGCGCAGCCGACCACGATCGCTCCGGCCAGCATGATGATGAAGATCGCCGGACCATCACCGCTATCGATGAAAGCGTAGTCGAGCCCGCAGCGGTCGCAGCGAGGCGCGAGCGTCAGGAAGCCCGCATAGAGCTTGCCTTCGCCGCAGCGCGGACATTTGCAGGCGAGCCCGCGCAGCGCGCTTTGCAGGACGGTGGTTTCGGACTCGGATGGGCCGGTGGTGTCGTTCATGATGGCAAACTCTATCACAGTTTCCGCCGAAGCTTCCGGCGGCCGGAAAGCGAAAGGGCGGCCCAGCGGCCGCCCCTTCTGATCATCTGCCCCGCAGGCTCAGTGCGCACCGTGGGCCATGGTCTCGGCGCCGTGTCCCCAGACATAGATGCAGAGGAACAGGAACAGCCAGACCACGTCGACGAAGTGCCAGTACCAGGCGGCGAACTCGAAGCCGAGATGCTGCTTCGGCGTGAAGTGGCCGGCATAGGCGCGGAACAGGCAGACCAGCAGGAAGATGGTGCCGACCAGCACGTGGAAGCCATGGAAGCCGGTCGCCATGAAGAAGGTCGCACCGTAGACGTTGCCGCCGAACGAGAACGCCGCGTGGCTGTACTCATAGGCCTGCACGCAGGTGAAGAGCGCACCCAGCACAACGGTGAGGATCAGGCCGTATTTCAGGCCCTGACGATCGTTCTCGAGCAGCGCGTGGTGCGCCCAGGTCACGGTGGTGCCGGAGGTGAGCAGGATCAGCGTGTTCAGGAGCGGCAGATGCCAGGGATCGAAGGTCTCGATGCCCTTTGGCGGCCAGGTGCCGGGAACGGAGCAGGCGCCGGCCTGGGTGCCGAGGCCGCAGCCGAACACGGCATCGCGCGTGGCATGGACGGCGTCCGCGGGGAACAGCGCCGCGTTGAAATAGGCCCAGAACCAAGCCACGAAGAACATCACCTCGGAGGCGATGAACAGGATCATGCCGTAGCGATGATGGAGCTGCACGACGCGGGTGTGGTCGCCCTTGTACTGGGCTTCCTTGATCACGTCGCCCCACCAGCTCGCCATGGTGTAGAGCACGCCGACGGTGCCGACGCCGAACACGATCGGGGCAGCCGAGAACATGTGGTGCATCCAGGCGATCGCGCCGACCGCCATGATGAAGGCCGACAGCGAGCCGACGGCCGGCCAGGGAGAGGGATCGACCAGGTGATAGTCGTGATGCTTGGTGTGCGCCGTTGCCATTTGCGGTCTCTCTCCTCAATCCCGTGCCTATCAGGCACTTATCCCCTTGTGTCCAACCCCCGAGCCATGAGCCCAGCGATCAGAGATTTCCCTTGCGTTTGTCGCGTTCGCCGGATGCCAGCGGCTTCACCACGGGATCCTTCACCGGATAGAACGTGTAGGACAGCGTGATCGTGTTCAGCCCGTCATTCTCGTGGTCGTCGGCGATCGACGGATCGACGTAGAACACGACCGGCATCTCCCGTTTCTCGCCGGGCGCCATGGTCTGCTCGGTGAAGCAGAAGCAGTTGATCTTCTGGAAATATGACCCAACCGTCAGCGGCGCGACGTTATAGGCGGCCTGGCCCGCGGTGGTGCGCGCGGCCTGGTTGGTCACGGTGTAGTAGATGGTCGTGACCTGACCGATATTGACCTCGATCTCGCTCTGCTCGGGCTCGAACTTCCAGGGCAGGCCCGGCGCGACGTTGGAATCGAAACGCACCGAGATTTTTCGCGCGATCGGGCCGGTCGCTGGCGCGGAGGTCGCGACCTGGGTGGTGCCGTTGAAGCCGGTGGCGCGGCAGAACCAGTTGTAGAACGGCACTGCCGCGTAGGATGCCCCCACCATCAGCGCCACCACGCCGCCGCAGATCGAGGCGACCACCACATCGCGACCCAGCCCGCGGCGCTTGGCCGGCTTGGCGCTGACGTCCTGCGATATGGTCGGCTCGAGATCCATCTTTCCTACATCGGCCGCACTAGAACTGCCGGTCCCTTGACCATGGTGACGGCGAAGAACAGCACCACGAGCACGCCGAGCGCCAGCGCGATGGCGATCGAGCGCTGACGACGGCTCTTCTTCTGCGCCTCGGTGAGGACGATTCCATCTGGCTCGGGTTTGTCGGCCATCCCTGCCTCATGCGCCCCATGCCATCGGAGCAAACGCCCGGAACACGACCTCGGCCAGCAAGGTCGCGAATAGCGCGAACAGATAAAGGATGGAGAAGGCAAACAGCTTGCGGGTCGCGCGCAGCGACTGGCTGCGCTCGCGGCGCATGTAGACGTTGATGGCGAGCACCAGCATGCCGGCGCCGAGGATCAGCGAAACGATGCCGTAGACGGCGTCGAAATAGCCGAGCGCCCAGGGTGCGGCGGCGACCGCGATCAGCACGATGGTGTAGAGCAGGATCTGGAGGCGCGTTGCGTCGGGACCGGCGACGTTGGGCAGCATCGGAATGCCGGCGCGGGCGTAATCGTCCGAGCGGAACAGCGCCAGCGCCCAGAAATGCGGCGGCGTCCAGAAGAAGATGATGGCAAACAGCAGCAGCGGCTCGACGTCGACCGTGCCCGTCACGGCGGCCCAGGCCACCACCGGCGGCAGCGCGCCGGCGGCGCCGCCGATCACGATGTTCTGCGCGGTCCAGCGCTTCAGACACATCGTGTAGATCACGACGTAGAAGAAGATGGTGAAGGCGAGCAGCGCGCCCGCGATCCAGTTGACGAGGATGCCGAGCGTCATCACCGAGAAGAAAGCGAGCGTCATGCCGAACGCCATCGCCTCGGGACGGGTGATGCGGCCGCGCGGGATCGGCCGGTTCGCCGTGCGCGACATCTTGGCGTCGATGTCGCCTTCGAGCGCCATGTTGAGCGCGCCGGAGGCACCGGCACCGACGGCGATGCAGAGCAGCGAGGTGATCGCCAGCACCCAGTGGAAATGCCCGGGCGCCATCGCCATCCCGACCAGCGCGGTGAAGATCACCAGCGACATCACCCGCGGCTTGAGCAGCGCGATGTAGTCGCCGACCTCCGCTTCGGAGATGCGGGGATTGATGTCGATGGCGTTGTGGTCGAGGACGGACACTTAATTCAACTCGCTTCGTGAACAGCCGCGGCGCCCGTCTCGGGCGCCGCGGACGATGGCTTACTGCACGCGCGGCAGCACTTCGAACTGGTGGAAGGGCGGCGGCGAGGACAGCGTCCACTCCAGCGTGGTCGCCCCCGCACCCCAGGGATTGTTGCCCGCCGGCACCCTGCGCATGAAGGCGTCGAGCACGCAGTAGAGGAAGATCAAGACGCCGAAGCCGGAGATGTAGGAGCCGACCGAGGAGACCAGGTTCCAGCCTGCGAACGCATCGGGATAGTCGACGTAGCGGCGCGGCATGCCCGACAGACCCAGGAAGTGCTGCGGGAAGAACACCATGTTGACGCCGATGAAGGTGACCCAGAAGTGGGCTTTCGCCAGCGTCTCGTTGTACATGTAGCCCGACATCTTCGGGAACCAGTAGTACCAGCCCGCGAAGATCGCGAACACGGCGCCGAGCGACAGCACGTAGTGGAAGTGCGCGACGACGTAGTAGGTGTCCTGCAGCACGCGGTCGACGCCCGCGTTCGCCAGCACGACGCCGGTGACGCCGCCGACCGTGAACAGGAAGATGAAGCCCACGGCCCAGATCATCGGCGCGCGGAATTCGATCGAACCGCCCCACATCGTGGCGATCCAGGAGAAGATCTTCACGCCGGTCGGAACCGCGATGACCATCGTGGCGGCGACGAAATAGGCCTGCGTCGCCGAGGACATGCCGACCGTGTACATGTGGTGTGCCCACACTACGAAGCCGATGCCGCCGATCGCGACCATGGCGTAGGCCATGCCGAGATAGCCGAATACGGGCTTGCGCGAAAAGGTCGAGACGATCTGGCTGACCATGCCGAAGCCGGGCAGGATCAGGATGTACACCTCGGGGTGGCCGAAGAACCAGAACAGGTGCTGGAACAGCACGGGATCGCCGCCGCCGTCGGGCGCGAAGAACGTCGTGTGGAAATTGCGGTCGGTCAGCAGCATGGTGATCGCACCGGCGAGCACCGGCAGCGACAACAGCAGCAGGAACACCGTCACCAGAATCGACCACACGAACAGCGGCATCTTGTGCAGGGTCATGCCCGGCGCGCGCATGTTGAAGATCGTGGTGATGAAGTTGATGGCGCCGAGGATCGACGAGGCGCCCGCCAGATGCAGCGACAGGATCGCGAAGTCGACGGCCGGGCCCGGATGACCGGAGCTCGACAGCGGCACATACATGGTCCAGCCGGCGCCGACGCCGTTGGCGCCCGGCTCGCCCTCGACGAAGGTCGACATCAAGAGCAGCGCAAAGGAGGCCGGCAGCAGCCAGAACGAGATGTTGTTCATGCGCGGGAACGCCATGTCGGGCGCGCCGATCATCAGCGGCACGAACCAGTTGCCGAACCCGCCGATCATTGCGGGCATGACCATGAAGAAGATCATGATCAGGCCGTGCGAGGTCACGAAGACGTTGTAGGTGTGCGTCTCGTGGAAGATCTGCACGCCCGGATACATCAGCTCGGCCCGGATCGCGATCGACATCGTGGCGCCGATGACGCCGGCGATGACCGCGAAGATCAGGTACATCGTGCCGATGTCCTTGTGGTTGGTCGAATAAACGTAGCGCCGCCATCCGGTCGGATGGGCGTGCTCGTCATGATGCGCGTGATCGCCGTGTGCCGCTGCGCTCGTTGCCATTTTCAAATCCTGCCTTGCGTCCCATTCGGACCTTATGCGGTCCCGCCCTTCATGTCGCTTTCAGTCCCTCGAGCCTGCGCCCGGCGCTTACTGCGTCGGGCCGGCCGCGGAGGCGTAGGTGCTGGTGCCGCCGCTCGCAAATTTCTTCTTCGCGGTCTCGACCCAGGAGGCGAACTCCTGGTCGTCGACCACGCGGATCGCGATCGGCATGAAGGCATGATCCTTGCCGCACAGTTCCGAGCACTGGCCGTAATACATGCCGGTCTTGGTGGCCTTGAACCAAGTCTCGTTCAGCCGCCCCGGAATGGCGTCGATCTTGACGCCGAAAGCCGGCAGCGCGAAGGCGTGGATGACGTCCGCGCCCGTGGTCTGGACCCGAATCACCTTGTTGACCGGCACCACCATCTCGTTGTCGACGCCGAGCAAGCGGGGCTGCTTGTCCTGGGCCATCAGCGAGTCGAACTCGAACTTGCCGTTATCAGGATAGGCATAGGACCAGTACCACTGCTTGCCCGTCGCCTTGACGGTCAGATCCGCCTTCGGCACGTCGAGCTCGAGGAACAGGAGGCGGAACGACGGCACCGCGATGCCGACCAGGATCAGCACCGGAACCAGGGTCCACACCACCTCGATCAGCGTGTTGTGGGTGGTCCGCGACGGCACCGGATTGGCCCTCGCATTGAACTTGATGACCACGACCACGAGCAGCGCCAGGACGAACAGCGTGATCAGGGTGATCAGCACCAACAGGAAGTTGTGGAACCAGACGATGTTGTCCATCACCGGCGAGCCGGATTGCTGGAGCGCCCACTCCCACGGCGCCGGTTGCCCGAGCTCGGCGAAAGCCACACCGCCCGTCGCCAGCGTCAGACCCGCCACGGCCAATCCCAGCAACTGCCGGCCCATCCGGCCCATCGACATCCTCATGCCGTTCGCGCTCCCCTTACGAAATCACCCCACGTGCATTCCCCTGTTTCCGGGAAACGCTTATTCGATCCGCCCGTCTGACAAACCGCCGCGCAAGAATACCTCTAAGAGGAATTGGGGCCAGATCGCTAGAACGCCGTAATCAAGCCTCTCAAACCATAATTCTTGATCTATCGCAATGCAGTCTTGGGCCTCATCTGCCAGGCATCACCCGCAAGATATTTCCTAGTAACATCAGACAAAAATACCGTTTCCCGGTACGCTGCGACTTGACAGCGGAATTGCCCGCGGTAGGCACTGGCAAACAGCCGCGCAGGAACCTGATTCGTGCGGGCGATGGTGGTGCGCGGCGGCGCGGAATTTGCTTGGGAATTGCCTTCAAGACGCCGTCATTCCCGTATCAGTCCGTCAGGTGCGAGCGACCCAGGCGAGCAGAGGGACCGACCCGATGGGGCTTTCGAGATGCATGGCAAGGCAGGCTGGCGGCCTCACGATGCTGGCCGCCCTGCTGGCGGCGGTTGCCTTCCTGGCGCTGCCCGGCCTTGCCCATGCGCAGGGCGCGGTGCGCTCCGTCCATGGTGACTGGCAGATCCGCTGCGACACCCCGCCCGGCGCCCAGACCGAGCAATGCGCCCTGATCCAGAGCGTGGTGGCGGAAGACCGCTCCAATGCCGGCCTGACCGTGATCGTGCTCAAGACCGCCGACCAGAAGAGCCGCCTGATGCGGGTGGTCGCCCCGCTCGGCGTGCTCTTGCCCTCCGGCCTCGGCCTCAAGCTCGACAACCAGGACGTCGGCCGCGCCGGTTTCGTCAGATGCCTGCCTAACGGCTGCGTCGCGGAAGTGGTGATGGACGACAAGCTGCTGGGCCAGCTCCGCAGCGCCAAGACCGCGACCTTCATCATCTTCGAGACCCCTGAAGAAGGCATCGGCTTCCCGCTCAGCCTGAACGGGCTGGGTGAGGGCTACGACAAGCTGCCGTAAAGCGCGATGAGATTGGGACGAATCGTCTTCGCGCCTTAGGTCGTTGTTTAAGCATGATCTTATTGGAAAACAGCTTCGCACTTTTGCGGATCATGCTTTAGCGGCGCTCACGCCTTGACGACGCGATAAAGCTCCGTGTCGCACCAGCCGCAGCGATAGATGCGTCCTCTGCCGGCCACTGGCCCCACCAGCGCCTTTTGCTGACATGTCGCGCAGAGGATACCGTCAACCGTGTCGCAGCCCGGGTGAGCTGCGACATAGGCCTCGCGCGTGGGATAGGATGTCCAGCGGCGTCGATAGACGAACTGATTGAAGATCAGAACCAAAGCCAGCGCGGCAAAGCCGATGATCAGGCCGTGATACTGATCCCAGAACACAGTCAGGGAATTCCACATGCTCTGTCGGCGGCTCCGACTTCAGGTTCGCCAGTGATAGGCCGAAAATCCTGAAAGCCGGCTTAAGCCCGAGGCGCACCTATCGTTTCCGTAATGTGACGCCCCGCCCCTCGCGGAACCGGTCCGAAACCATTATCTTGCCCCACATCCCCCGATAATGGACGGACGCATGACCAACCCTGCCACTACCTCCCTGCTCGACCGCGCCAATCTCGACCGCGACCAGGTTCGCAACGAGGTCGCGCGCGGGCTGGCCGGCGCCGACGATGGCGAACTGTTCCTGGAATACAGCCAGACCGAAGCGCTGATGTTCGACAATGGGCGGCTGAAGCAGGCGACCTACGACACCTCGCAGGGCTTTGGCCTGCGCGCCGTCAAGGACGATGCGGTCGGCTATGCGCATTCCTCCGACGTGTCGCTGCCGGCGCTGATTCGCGCCGCTGATGCAGTCGCGGCCGTGCGCGGCGGCTACTCCGGCAGCTTTGCCGCCCCGCCAGCGCATACCAACGTGCGGCTTTACAGTGACGACAATCCGCTCGATGCCCCCGGCTTCGAGACCAAAGTAAAACTGCTCGCCGAGATCGACGCCTATCTGCGCGACCAGGATCCGCGGGTGCGGCAGGTCAGCGTCAGCTTAGGGGCGACCTGGCAGGTCGTCGAAATCCTGCGGCCCGACGGCGAGAGCTATCGCGACATCCGCCCGCTCGTGCGCGTCAACATCTCCGTCGTCGCCGGCCAGGGCGACCGCCAGGAGAGCGGCAGCAAGGGCTATGGCGGTCGCGCCGGCTACGGCGAGTTCATCGAGAGCAGGTCCTGGCGCGAAGCTGCCGACGGCGCGCTGCGTGAGGCGCTGGTCAATCTGGAATCGATTCCGGCTCCGGCCGGCGAAATGGACGTCGTGCTCGGCGCCGGCTGGCCCGGCGTGATGCTGCATGAAGCGGTCGGCCATGGCCTCGAGGGCGATTTCAACCGCAAGAAGACCTCGGCCTTTGCCGGCCTGATGGGCCAGCAGGTCGCTGCCAAGGGCGTCACCGTGGTCGACGACGGCACCATCGCCTCGCGCCGCGGCTCGCTCTCGATCGACGACGAGGGCACGCCGACCAATCGCACCGTGCTGATCGAGGACGGCATCCTGGTCGGCTACATGCAGGACCGCCAGAACGCGCGCCTGATGAACATGAAGCCGACCGGCAACGGCCGCCGCCAGGGCTACGCCCATGTGCCGATGCCGCGCATGACCAACACCTACATGCTCGCCGGCGAGCGCGATCCCGCCGAGATCCTCGCCTCCGTGAAGAACGGCGTGTTCGCCGCGAATTTCGGCGGCGGCCAGGTCGACATCACTTCGGGCAAGTACGTGTTCCAGTGCACCGAGGCCTACAAAATAGAAAACGGCAAGCTGGGCGCCCCCCTGAAGGGCGCCATGCTGATCGGCAACGGGCCGACCGACCTGCACCGCATCCGCATGGTCGGCAACGACCTCGCGCTCGACACCGGCATCGGCACCTGCGGCAAGAACGGCCAGGGCGTGCCTGTCGGCGTCGGCCAGCCATCGCTGTTGATGGAGCGCATTACAGTAGGTGGAACGGGCGCATGAGCGTGGAAGAAAAGGTGACTGTCACCACCAAGCGGAAGAGCAGCGGCTGGGGCGGGCAGCTGATGCAGCTGGCCGGCATCGTCGCCGCCGTGTTCATTGCCAAGGGCGCGCTGGCCGAACCGTTCTACGTGCCGTCGGGCTCGATGGAGCCGACGCTCTTGATCGGCGATGCGCTGCTTGCCTCGAAATTCCCCTATGGCTACGGCACCTCGTCGTTGCCGATCCAGATCAACCTGCCGGAGACCGGCCGCGTCTTCGCGGAGACGCCGAAGCGCGGCGACGTCGTCGTGTTCCGCTGGCCCGGTGATCGCTCGCAGGCCTGGGTCAAACGCGTCGTCGGCTTGCCTGGCGACCGCATCCAGATGCGGCAGGGCCAGCTCTTCATCAACGACCGCCCCGCCGAGTTGAAGCCCGATGGCGTCGGAGCTGCCGAGGATGACAATGGCGGTCGCGAGCCCGCCTACCGCTACATCGAGACGCTGCCGAACGGCGTGTCGCACCTGATCTTCAAGATGCGCGACAACGGCCCGCTCGACAACACGCCGGAAGTGACGGTGCCAGCAGGCCATCTGTTCGTGCTCGGCGACAACCGCGACAACTCCGCCGACAGCCGCGTGCCGCTGCGCTCCGGCGGCGTCGGCCTGTTGCCGATCGACAATCTGGTCGGCCGCGCGGACGCCGTGCTCGGCTCCTGGGATCTCGGCATCCGCGGCCAGCCGGTGTGGACCTGGCTCTCCGGCTTCAGGCTCGCGCGGTTCTTCACCGCCGTGCATTGAGACTCCTCATCTCACGATGAACCGTGACGAATTCCTCGCACTCGCGCTGAGAAATCCCGTCAACGTCGCGATCATCGATGAACTGCGTCGCCTCGCGCTGCCGGATGCATGGCTGGTCTCTGGATGCCTGGTGCAGACAGCGTGGAACGTCCTCACCGGCCGCGCGGTCGATCACGGGATCGCCGATTACGACGTGTTCTATTTCGACCCCGACACCTCATGGGAAGCGGAAGACGCGGTGATCCGGGATGTATCTGCGCGGCTCGGTCATCTCGGCGTCAAGGTCGAGACCCGCAACCAGGCGCGCGTGCATCTTTGGTATCCCGGCAAGCACGGCCTGCCCTATCCGCCCCTGATGCGCGCGTCCGATGGCATCGACCGCTTTCTCACGCAGAACACGCAAGTCGGCGTGAGACGCACAGGTGATGGCCATGAGGTCTACGCACCGCACGGCTTCGATGATGTGGCGGCGTTGATTACGCGTCCCAATCCGGGCGCGAATTTCTCTGCGACGAACTATGCGGTGAAGGCTGCGCGATGGAAGGCGCTGTGGCCGGAGATCACGGTGATCGCTGCGGAGTAAGATGCCCCGATGCACCCTCCTCGTCATTGCGAGCGCAGCAAAGCAATCCAGACTTGCTCCGCGGTGGGATTCTGGATTGCTTCGCTGCGCTCGCAATGACGACGGAAAGGACCAAGTCCTTATCGCACCACGCCCGACGTAAATCCCGCCTTCCGCCGCGGCGGCTTGATTTCCTTTTTCAGGAAGCAGCGTGCCTCGCGCCCAGTGTAGCCGGGACGGGCATAGGTGAAGGCGCGGCATTTGTTGTCGGCGGTACAGGCCGCCTTGCAGGCCTCCTCGCCTTCGCCGACCTTGAGCTCGAAATTGCGCAGGTCCCCGCCCGGACGATCGATCGAAGTTTCCACGCCCTCGATGCGCGGCTCGATCACGCCGGCGCCGCGGACGCCGGAGATGCAGCAATTGCCCGGCACGCGCGCCGGCACCGTGTTCTTGAGCCAGCACACCGCCGAGCCGCCTTCGACGTCGGGATAGTTGAAGCTCCAGGAGCGGCAACGGCGGTCACGCTCGCAGAGCAGCGCACAATCCTCGGGATCACCCGAGGTGACCGGCGTGTTGAAATAGTCGCCGCCCGGGCGGTCGAACGCCGTCTGCGCGGGCGCCGGCACGCTCGCAAACACGAGCGAAAGCAGCGTGGCGCATGCCACGACGCTTGCGATGACGCCCCCGGACAGGCGACCCTTCCCCATCGGAACAGCTTTCGAGTTATTGACGACGCTCAGGTTTTTTCAGCCGATCATTTGATGGCCGCAAACCTGTACGTGCGATGAACGCTCAGTTCCCGATCGTTAGCCTATTGGTCTAGAAAGCGTATTCCGCGTAGGCCGGTTCCACCGAACCCTTCCAGGGACCATTAAACTTGTCCAGCATCTCCTCGGCCGGCGTGCGGCCGGAATCGATGATGCGATCGAGCGGCTCCAGATGCCGGGTCTCGTCGCGGCCGAGCTGGTCGATCCGGCCGCGCCGGCGCAGGCCGGCATGTGCCAGGACGAGGCACTCCTTGGCGATCTCGAAGAGATAGCGGTCCCTGATCCGCGACTTGAAGCCGAAGCGCGGCACATCGTCGCGCAAGGCCTGACGTTCAGGCGCGCTCCAGTGCTTCACGATTTCCCAGGCGGCGTCGAGCGAGACGTCGTCGTAGAGCAGCCCGACCCAGAACGCCGGTAGCGCCGGCAACCGGCCCCACGGGCCGCCGTCGGAGCCGCGCATCTCGAGATAGCGCTTGAGCCGCACCTCGGGAAAGATCGTCGAGAGATGGTTGGCCCAGTCCGACAACGTCGGCCGCTCGCCGGGCAGATTGTTGTTGCGACCGTCGAAGAAGGCGCGGAACGATGAGCCCGACACGTCGATGTAGTCCTCGCCGCGCTTGACGAAATACATGGGCACGTCGAGCGCGTAGTCGACATAGCGCTCGAAACCCATGCCGTCCTCGAACGCCCACGGCATCATGCCCGAACGCGCATTGTCGGTGTCGCGCCAGATCTCGGAGCGGAAGGAGAGGAAGCCGTTCGGCTTGCCTTCGGTGAAAGGCGAGTTGGCGAACAGCGCCGTCGCGACCGGCTGAAGCGCGAGCGAGACCCGCAGCTTCTTGACCATGTCGGCTTCCGAGGAGAAGTCGAGATTGGTCTGCACCGTGCAGGTCCGGTACATCATGTCGAGGCCGTATTGACCGACCTTCGGCATATAATTGGTCATGATCTTGTAGCGGCCCTTGGGCATCACCGGGATGTCCGCGCGCGACCAGGACGGCGTCATGCCGAGCCCGAGGAAGCCGATGCCGAGCGGCGTTGCGATCTCGCGCACTTGCGCCAGATGCGCCATCAGCTCGCTCTGGGTCTGGTGCACGTTCTCGACCGGCGCGCCGGAGAGCTCGAACTGTCCGCCGGGCTCGAGCGAGATGGCACCGCCGCCGGTGACGTCGTAGAGGCCGATGATGTTGCCTCTCTCCATGATCGGCTCCCAGCCGAGCAGGAGCTTCATGCCCTCGAGCAGCGCGCCAATGCCGCGCGCGCCTTCGTAAGGCACGGGTCGATGGCCTTCGAGCGTGAACGGCGTCTTCTCGTGCTCGGTCCCCAGGCGGAATTCGGACGGATCCTTGCAGCCGGCCTCGAACCACGTGACGAGCTCGTCGCGCGATTGCAGTGGCGTCATATCGATCTGGTCTCGCGCCATATCAAACTCTAATCAAAAAGCGCTTCGACCGAACGCGCGGGTGACGGGGAGGGTCCGCGAACCCGCCGGGCGCGCGGACGTGCTGGTTTGCCGCGCGATCATCGCGACGGTGTGCTTTCGTTGACGTTGGCGACGGGCGGCAATTTCATCTCGCCGCACGAACAGCCTAGGCGATCAAGCAGACCACTGAGCTTGACGGCGTCGGCATCCGATAGTTTCGAACCGACATATTTCTCGATTGCGGCCGAATAAGCGCCCCACATCCGCTTCTGCAACTCGCGGCCGGCTTCCGTGATCTCGACGAACTGGCCGCGCTTGTCGATCTTGCATTCGCGCCGCGAGGCGAGGCCTTCGTCAACCAGGCGATCGATCAGCCGCGAGGTCGAGTATTGCGGGATCAGCATCTGGCGTTCGAGCTCCACCGGCCGCAGCTCGCCAGAGGGGGCGCGGGACAGTTCGAGCAGGGCATCATACCAGGCGAGCGGCGGGAACCCCGCTTTCTTCAGGTCTTGCTCGACGCAGTCGAGCACGCGGCTCTGCACCCGCATCAGGCGGATCCAGGCCGAAGTTGCCTCGGTCGATGGTTTGCGTTTCATGGTCGCGCTCAAGCTCGTCGCCCGCTCTTTACCTCACTCGATGCACCTGCATCAATCTTGACTATTTCATGCAAGCGCATGTAGTCGTTCTTTCGCCCCCACCAAGCGTCACGAGAAGGAAATTCCATGAAACTGTACTATTCGCCCGGCGCCTGCTCCCTGTCCCCCCATATCGCGCTCCTGGAAGCCGGCCTGCCCTATGAGCTGGTCAAGGTCGATATCCGAGCCAAGAAGCTCGAAAATGGCGAGGATTATCTGAAGCTGAACCCCAAGGGCCAGGTTCCTGCGCTGGGCCTCGATAGCGGTGAGATCGTGACCGAAGGCCCCGTGATTGTCCAGATGATCGCCGATCAGGCATCAAGCAAAGCGCTGGCCCCCGCCCGCGACAGTTCCGAGCGCTACAAGCTGCTCGAATGGCTCAACTTCCTCACCTCGGAGGTGCACAAGAGCTTTGGCCCGCTGTTCGCCCCGGCGCTGAACGACGAGGCCAAGGCCTTCTTCAGGGATCGCGTCATGGGCAAGCTGAAATATATCGACAGCCAGCTCGCCGGCCGCGACTACCTCATGGGCAAGCAGTTCACGGTTGCCGACGGCTATCTCTTCACGATGCTGACCTGGGGCGACCGGATGAAGTTCGACCTCTCGGCGATGCCCAACCTGACCGCCTACAAGGCCCGCGTCGCGGCGCGGCCGCAGGTGCAGGAAGCGCTGAAGAAGGAAGGATTGGTCCAGGCAGCGTAAGTCCAGACCACAGCAGGCGAGATGATAAAGAGCCGGATCGATGATCCGGCTCTTTTACTTGAACCGCTCGGGGAAACCCGGAGGTTCGAGATATCTCGATATCAATTTTACGAGCATTGTCGGAGTTAACAATAACTCCGCCTTGCGTGCTCGGCGGAGGTCACCATCCTTGTGAGAGCAATCCGGTTGGCTCTACTTCAGCTAGGGCCCGCGATGCGGGCCCCCGAACTGGGAAGCTCTCGTGACAACCGTACTCCTCCTCTTGCTCGCGAGTGCAATCACTGGATTAGCGACGGGGCTATTCTTCCGAGTCTGGGCTTTGTCGCTGGTCTCGCCGGCGACCGCGATCCTTGCCGCAACCGTCCTTCAGACCTCGGGCTTCGGATTTTGGACCGGCATTCCAATCGTCGTCGGCTGTCTTGTTACCGGCCAGCTTGCCTATCTGGCGGCAACGTTCCACCTGCACAGAGGGAAGCTCTCAGTGCAGGACGAGATCGACGGCGAACCAGGCGAGCATCGCCATCGCCATATCGAAGAAGAGAACGAGTAGGGCCAGGCCGGACCACGAGGGAATTTTTCTGCGCCGCCGCAGGAGCCCGCGGCGCGGCCACAGCCGACCCACCAGGGGCGCGTGTCTTATCGCAACGCCGGCTGCGCTGTCTTGGGACACCGTCGGGATCATTGCGGGACACCTTCAATGCTAATGGTCATCCGGTGATTCATTAGCAAGAGCGGTGCCAGGGCGGAGCGAGCGTGGCTGGGATTTGAAGCGGCGCCGGTGACCCGATATCGGGCCGCGCATTCTCGCCGTCGGCGACGGAAAATAAAAAAGGCCGGATCGATGATCCGGCCTTTTGTTTCTGCGCAGTCTGCGTAGCCCGGAAGGAGCGAAGCGCAATCCGGGTAACTCCAGCATCCGAGGAGATGCTGTCCCGGATTTCGCTTTCGCTCCATCCGGGCTACTGGCTGTCTTAGGCCGCCGCCTTCTTCGGCGCGAAGCGGCCGTAGAAAGTCTCGCCCTTCGCCGCCATCTCTTCCAGCAACTTCGGCGGGGTGAAGCGCGAGCCGTATTTGGCCTCTAACTTGTGGCAGAGCTCGACGAACTTCTTGGTGCCCATGAAGTCGATGTAGGACAGCGTACCGCCGGTGAATGGCGCGAAGCCGAAGCCGAGGATCGAGCCGACGTCGGCCTCGCGCGGATCGGTGATGACGTGGTCCTCGACCGTGCGCGCGGCTTCCACCGCCTGCACCACCAGGAAGCGCTGCTTCAGCTCCTCGACGTCGAGCGTATCAGGGTCGAGCTGCTTCGGCTGCAAGGCCGAGAGGCCCGGCCACAGGCTCTTCTGGCCCTTGCCCTTCTCGGGATAGTCGTAGAAGCCCTTGCTGTTCTTGCGGCCGAGCCGGCCCTGCTTCTCGACCATCTCGACCATCAGCTTCTTCTGGTCGGGGTTGATGGCGTTGGGGCCGAGATCGGCTTCCGTCGCCTTCATGATCTTGAGGCCGAGGTCGAGCGCGACTTCGTCCGACAGCGAGAGCGGGCCGACCGGCATGCCGGCCATCTTGGCACAGTTCTCGATCATCGCCGGCGGCACGCCTTCGAGGAACATCTCGTTGCCTTCGGCGACGTAGCGGCCGACGCAGCGGTTGGCGAAGAAGCCGCGGCTGTCGTTGACGACGATCGGCGTCTTGCCGATCTGCCGGACGTAATCGAGCGCGGTCGCGAGCGCGACATCGCCGGTGTTCTTGCCGAGGATGATCTCGACCAGCATCATCTTCTCGACGGGCGAGAAGAAGTGGATGCCGACGAACTTGCCCTGGTCCTTGAAGCTCTCGGCCAGCGAGGTGATCGGCAGCGTGGAGGTGTTGGACGCGAAGATCACGTCGGGCTTCAGGTATTCCTGCGCCTTGGCGAAGGTCTCCGCCTTGACCTTGCGGTCCTCGAACACGGCCTCGATGACGAGGTCGACGTCCCTCAGCGCGGCGTAGTCCGCGGTCGCCGTGATGCGCGCGAGCAGCGCTTCGGCATCGCCAGGCTTGGCGCGGCCTTTCTTGATCTGCTCCTCGATCACCTTCTGGGCGTGCGCCTTGCCCTTGTCGGCGCTCTCCTGGTCGCGGTCGATCAGAACGACGTCGAGGCCGGCACGGGCCGAGACGTAGCCGACGCTCGCGCCCATGAAGCCGGCGCCGATCACGGCGATCTTCTTCACCTTGGTGGGCGGCACGTTCTTCGGACGGCGGGCGCCCTTGTTCAATTCCTGCATCGACAGGAACAGGCTGCGGATCATTGCAGCCGCTTCCTTCGAACGCAGCACCGAGGTGAAATAGCGCGACTCGACGCGAAGCGCGGCGTCGATCGGCAGCTGCAGGCCTTCATAGACGCAGCTCATGATCGCGCGCGCGGCCGGATAATTGTCGTAGGTCTCGCGGCGATAGATGGCGTTGCCGGCGGGGAACATCATCATGCCGGCCTTGGAGAACACCGGGCCGCCGGGGAGCATGAAACCCTTCTCGTCCCAGGGCGCGACCGCTTTGCCACCGCCCTTGATCCAGTCCTTGGCCGCCTTGATGAGATCGGCGGCGGGAACGATGGCGTGGATCAGGTTCAGCGCCTTCGCTTTCTCCACCGTGACAGGATCGCCCTTGAGCAGGATCGTCATCGCGTCCTGCGGCGGCACCAGACGCGGCACTCGTTGCGTACCGCCGGCGCCGGGGAATAGGCCAACCTTGACCTCGGGCAGGCCCAGGCGGGTCTTGGGATTCTCCGCGGCCACGCGATAGTGGCAGCACAGCGTGATCTCGAAACCGCCGCCGAGCGCGAGGCCGTTGATCGCGGCCGCCCATGGCTTGCCGGAGGTTTCGATCGAGCGCAGCACCTGCGAGAAGCGGCGGCTCTGGTCGAACAGCATCTGGTTCGCCGCGGTCTCGCCCTGCTCCTTGAAGAGCTTTGCGTAGGCCTGGTTCATGCCTTCGAGCATCGAGAGGTCGGCGCCGGCGCAAAATGCTTCTTTCGCCGAGGTGATGACGACGCCCTTCACCGCAGCGTCTGCCGTGGTCGCCTTGACGATGGCGTCGAGCTCGTTGGTCGAAGTCTCGTCGAGCACGTTCATCGAACGGCCCGGGATGTCCCAGGTGACGAGCGCGATGCCGTCGGAATCGGTCTCAACCCTAAAGTTCTTGTACGACATGTTGGTTGCTCCTCGGTGCCGCAGCCGATGCCAGGCGCGGCGGTTGGTGGGGATCTCGTAGGGTGGGTTAGCCAGAGGCGTAACCCACCACTGTCTTCCTCCGCGGAAACAGAAGAGGTGGGTTACACCGAGCAGATGCGCTTCGCGCATCTGCTCGGCTAACCCACCCTACGCAGTTACACCCGCTCGATGATGGTCGCGGTGCCCATGCCGCCGCCGATGCACAGCGTCACCAGCGCGGTGGACTTGTTGGTGCGCTCGAGCTCGTCGAGCACGGTGCCGAGGATCATCGCGCCGGTCGCCCCGAGCGGATGGCCGAGCGCGATCGCGCCGCCGTTGACGTTGATCTTGGCGTTGTCGATGTCGAAGGCCTGGATGTAGCGCAGCACGACGGAGGCGAAGGCCTCGTTGAGCTCGAACAGGTCAATGTCCGACTTCTTCATGCCCGAGCGCGCAAACAGCTTCTCGGTGACGTCGACCGGACCGGTCAGCATCATCGCCGGCTCCGAGCCGATATTGGCGAAGGCGCGGATTTTTGCACGCGGCTTCATGCCGTATTTCGCGCCTGCCTCCTTGCTGCCGAGCAGAACGGCGCCGGCGCCGTCGACGATGCCCGAGGAGTTGCCGGCGTGGTGCACGTAGTTGACGCGCTCGATCTCGGGGTGCGACTGCAGCGCGACGCCGTCGAAGCCGCCCATCTGCGCCATCATCGTGAACGACGGCTGCAGCTGCGCCAGCGACTGCATCGTCGTCGAGGGACGCATGTGCTCGTCCTTGGCGAGGATGGTGAGGCCATTGATGTCCTTCACCGGCACAACAGACTTGTTGAAGCGGCCCTCCTCCCAGGCCTTGGCCGCGCGCTGCTGGCTCTGCACCGCGTAGGCATCGACGTCGTCACGCGAGAAACCGTATTTGGTGGCGATCAGATCGGCCGAAACGCCCTGCGGCATGAAGTAGGCCGGCACCGCCATCGAGGGATCCATCGGCCAGGCGCCGCCGGAGGCGCCGATACCGACGCGGCTCATCGATTCGGCGCCGCCGCCGATCACCAGCTCATGCTGGCCGCTCATCACCTGCGCGGCGGCGAAGTTCACGGCGTCGAGACCTGAGGCACAGAAGCGGCTGATCTGCACGCCGGGCACGGCGTCGCCGAGACCGGCCTTGAGCGCTGCGAAGCGCGCGATGTCGGAGCCCGCTTCGCCGACAGGATCGACCACGCCGAGCACGACGTCATCGACGGAATCCTCAGGCAGGTTGTTGCGATCCTTCAGCGCCTTCAGCGGCACGGTGGCGAGCGCAAGCGCCGTGACTTCGTGCAGCGCGCCGTCCGCCTTGCCGCGGCCGCGCGGGGTGCGAACGTGGTCGTAGATGAATGCCTCAGGCATGACGCCCTCCTGATGTGATGTTTCGAGAACGATTGGGAGCGGGCAGCGGTAGCAGGTTCAGAACGCTTCCGCCGGCAATTCCATGATGGTGGCGCAGCCGGCCTGGATGCGCGCGAGATTGGCGGCGGTCTCCGGCAGCATCCGCTCCATGAAGAAGCGGCCGGTGACGAGCTTGGTCGAGAGATAGGGCGTCGCCCCGCTCTCGGCAATCTTCGCCTGCGTCACCTTGGCCATCTTCGCCCACATGTAGCCGAGCGCGACGAAGCCGAAGAGATGCAGGTAATCGGTTGCGGCAGCGCCCGCATTGTCCGGCTTCGCCATCGCGTTCTGCATCAGCCAGGTGGTGGCCTGCTGGAGATGGCCGAGCGAGGTCGAGAGCGGGGTGATGAAGGGTTTGAGCGCCTCGTCGCCGCCGTTCTCCTTTGCGAAGGCCATGACCTCGCCGAAGAAGGCCATGATGGCGCGGCCGCCGTCGCGCGGCAGCTTGCGGCCGACCAGGTCGAGCGCCTGGATGCCGTTGGCGCCTTCATAGATCATCGCAATACGCGCATCGCGCACGAACTGCTCCATGCCCTGCTCGGCGATGTAGCCGTGGCCGCCATACATCTGCTGCGCCTGCACCGCATTGGCAAAGCCGTAATCGGTGAGGAAGCCCTTCAGCACCGGGGTCATCAGACCCATGTGATCGTCGGCGGCCTGGCGGTCCTTCGGGTCTTCCGAGCGGTGAGCGACATCGCTCTTCAGCGCGGTCCAGATCACGAAGGCGCGCGCGGCCTCGTTGAAGGCGCGGATCGAGAGCAGCGTGCGGCGCACGTCGGGATGCACGATGATCGGGTCGGCTTGCTTGTCCGGCGCCTTGGCGCCGGTGAGTGCGCGACCCTGGATGCGCTCGCGGGCATAGGCGACCGCGTTCTGATAGGCGACCTCGGACTGCGCGAGGCCCTGCACGGCGACGCCGAGCCGAGCCTCGTTCATCATCACGAACATTCCCTGCATGCCCTTGTTCTCTTCGCCGATCAGCCAGCCGGTGGCGTTGTCGTAGTTCATCACGCAGGTGGAATTGCCGTGGATGCCCATCTTGTGCTCGATCGAGCCGCAGACCACGCCATTGCGCTGCCCGACCGAACCATCGGCATTCACCAGGAATTTCGGCACCACGAACAGCGAGACGCCCTTGATGCCGGCGGGCGCGCCCTCGATGCGGGCAAGCACAAGGTGGATGATGTTGGAGGCGAGGTCATGCTCGCCGGCGGAGATGAAGATCTTGGTGCCCGTGATCTTGAAGCTGCCGTCGGCCTGGCGCACTGCCTTGGTGCGCAGCATGCCGAGATCGGTACCGCAATGCGGCTCGGTCAGGTTCATGGTGCCGGTCCATTCGCCGGCGACCATCTTCGGCACGTAGGTCTGCTTCTGTTCGGGCGTGCCGTGCACCAGCAATGCCGCGGTCGCGCCCATGGTGAGGCCGCCATACATCGAGAACGCCATGTTGGCGGAGATCTGGAATTCGTTGACTGCCTGGCTCAGCGTCACCGGCAAGCCCTGGCCGCCATATTCCGTCGGCGCCGACAGACCGAGCCAGCCGCCCTCGACGACCTGCTTGAAGGCGTCCTTAAAACCCTTCGGCGTGGTGACGCTGCCGTCCTCAGTGCGCTTGCAGCCTTCGAGATCGCCGACGCGATTGAGCGGCTGCAGAACCTCTTCGGCGAGCTTGGCGGCCTCGCCGAGGATCGCCTCGCGCACGTCGCTCGACGCGTCCGAGAAGCCCGGCAGATTGTCGTAGCGATCGATCTGGAAGACGTCGTTGAGCAGGAAATTCACGTCTTCGACGGGGGCTTTATAGATCGGCATGGCGTTCTCCCGGCATGGGGCTTGAAGTGGCGATGTTGACGTGATTCCTGCGGCGCAGCCTTGCCCGCGAGCTTAGCGGGTTCCGCAACCTCAGGGCAGTGTCATGATTGGGCGGCAAGCTGCTCCGCCATCAGGCGATGCAGCATGTTGATGGCCTTGAGCGGACGCACCATCACCTTGAAATGGGTGATGCGTCCTTCGCTGTCGAAGCTGATGATGTCGACACCGTTGATCTCGATGCCGTCGATGATGGTCTTGAATTCGAGCACGGCGCCATTGTCGCTGCGCCATTCGCCGACATAGGTGAAGCCGGGACCGCCAAGCACCTTCTCGGCGCTGGAGAGGTATTTGAAGGTGATGTCGCGCCCGCGCTGCGGCCAATGCACGACAGGGCTTTCGAACACGGCATCCGGGTGCAGAAGGTCCCAGAGCGCGGCGCGGTCGTGAGACTTCATGTAGGCGTACCAGGAATCGAGGCCGGTCATTCTCAGGTGCCTCCCTAGGGCAAGGGCATAAATGCGAAAACAACCCCATGCACAGTAGCGAGAAGGTTGATTCCGCTGGATTTTCAGTCGGGGTCTTGGGCCCCGTCTGCAAGCTGCCTCATATGCACATTGACGCATATGCGCCAATGCGCATAAAGTCAAGCAGGTTGTCAGACCTAAGAAGGGAGGCCGCTCATGGCGCTCGGCGACGCAATCCTCGCATGCCTGACGGAACGTCCGATGACGGGCTACGAGCTCGCCAAGACGTTCGATTCTTCGATCGGCTTCTTCTGGAAGGCCGACCACCAGCAGATCTACCGCGAGCTCTCCAAGCTGCGTGACCGCGGCCACATCCAGGGCCGCGAGGTCGTGCAGACAGGCAAGCCGAACAAGCTGGTTTATACGCTCACCCCCGAGGGCAGAACAGCGCTGCGGCACTGGGCCGCGCGACCCAGCACGCCGGCTTCGACCAAGGACGATCTGTTGGTCCGCCTCCATGCGCTCGACAGCATCGACATCGAGCCGCTGCGCACCGATCTGATGGCCCGCCTGGAGCACCACCGCGACCGCCACGCCAATTACGAGCGCATCCTGAAGAAGCGCTTTCCGGACGGAACGGCGGAGGGCCGGCTCGATCTCGGCAACCTGCTCCTGCTCCGCTTAGGGGCCCGGCACGAGCAGATGGTGGCCGATTTCTGCGAGGAGGCGCTGGAGGCGCTGTCGGCGATGAGCGGCAAGGCCACGGTGGTGCCGCTGGAGGACGGCAAACGCGAGAAGGGCTGAGGGCTGGCGAGCCTCGAACTCTCACCACCGTCTCCGCTGTCATCGCCCGCGAAAGCGGGCGATCCAGTATTCCAGAGGCGGCGCGGCTGGAATCGAGAAGCCGCGGTGTACTGGATGCCCCGCGTTCGCGGAGCATGACACCGGTTGTTTGGCGACCGGACGGGCGCCACAACCAACACCCCCGCCCAACTTTAAGACACCCGCGCCGGCGTTCCTTAACTCGTTATTTACCGTAACAGGAAAAAGTCGGTTTTCGAGGCAGACGACCTGCGCCAAATTCGGTTGTGTTTACAACCGGGCACGCGTGGGGAGGCTGGAGGCGCCGGGTGGGGCGCCGGAGTCGGAACCGGACAGAGTCATGAATTCGCGCGTATCGTGGAGTGTTGACGGCATCGATCCCTCCGTCCGGGAGCGGGCCGAGGCTGCTGCGCGCAGAGCCGGCATGTCACTCAACGATTGGCTGAACTCCACGCTCGGCGAGACAGCGCCACCGAACTTTCGCACGCCATACGACCAGCGTCCGCACCACATCCCGCAAGGACCGAGCCAGGAAAGCCGCGAAGTCGCCGACATCCACCAGCGGCTCGACGCGATCACCCAGCAGATCGAACGGATTTCAAAGCCCGCCCAGCGCCAGGATACTTCGCGGCAGGACATGTCGCGCGAGCAGGGCGTCGCGCGCCAGCTCAACGATGCGATCTCGCGGCTCGATGCGCGGCTGTCGCAGATCTCGAAGCCGCAGCAGCCTCAGGCCCAGCCGGCACCGTCACCGGTCGAGACGCGCCAGCGCCAGGCCGATGCAGTCGAGCGCGCGGCAGCCCAGGTCTATCGCAATTCGCCGCCCTTAAGCCCCGCGTCCTTCGACGTCGCGGTCGCCGAGATCACGGCGCGACAGAGCGAGCTCGACGGCTTTACGCCCAGGCAGATGCCGCCTCGCGCCGCGCCGTCGATTGCGCCGATGGCGGCGCCACCAGCCCCCGCCTACGCGCCGCCGCCCTCGCAGCCGGGGCCGGATTTCTCGTCGCTCGAGCGCCATCTGCTCAAGATCACGAGCCAGATCGAGTCGCTCCAGCGGCCTGACAATACCGAGCAGGCGATCACCGCCTTCCGCAGCGAGCTTGCCGAGATCCGCCACGCCATCACCGAGGCGATGCCGCGGCGCGCGATCGAATCGATCGAGAACGAGATCCGCTCGCTGCACCGTCGCATCGACGAGACCCGCTCCAACGGCACCGACGGCCAGGTTCTCTCCGGCATCGAGCGCGCGCTGTCCGACATCAAGCAGGTGCTGCGCACGCTGACCCCGGCCGAGCAGCTCACCGGCTATGACGAGGCGATCCGCAATCTCGGCGCCAAGCTCGATCTGATCCTGCGCGCCAATGACGATCCCTCGACGGTGCGCCAGCTCGAAGACGCGATCTCGGCGCTGCGCAGCATCGTCTCCAACGTCGCCTCCAACGAAGCGCTGGCGCGTCTGTCCGAAGACGTGCAGCTGCTGTCGTCCAAGGTCGACCAGATCACCCGCGCCTCCGGCCCCAGTGACAGCTTTGCGGTGCTGGAGCAGCGCATCGCGGCGCTCACCGCCGCGCTCGAGACGCGCGAGCGGCCGCAGCCGGCCGAGAGCACCGAGCATCTGGAAGCTGCGATCCGCGCGCTGTCGGACCGCTTCGACCGCATGCAGGTCGGCAACGACTCGGCCTCGACCTTCGCCCATCTCGAGCAGCGCGTCTCGTATCTGCTGGAGCGGATCGAGACCGCCTCCGATCCGCGCAGCGGCAATCTAAGCCGCGTCGAGGACGGGCTGCACGACATCCTCAGGCACCTGGAACGGCAGCAGGCGACCTATTCGGCGCTGGCCGAGAGCCGCAATTCGGCGCCGCCTGCCGATTCCGGCATGGTCGATCTCGTCAAGCGCGAGCTCTCCGACATCCGCTTCAGCCAGGCCGAGACCAACCGGCATACGCAGGATTCGCTCGAAGCCGTTCACAACACGCTCGGCCATGTCGTCGACCGCCTCTCCATGATCGAGGGCGATCTGCGCGCGGTGCGCACCGCCCCGCCCGCCCCTGCGCCGCGGATGCCCATGGCTGCCCCGATGGAGCCCGCTCCGATGGAGCCCGCGCCGATGGCGCGCGAGCCGCGGCCGCCGCAGCAACAGCAGCCGAAATACGATCCGAAGCCGGAGCTTCCGAATCCGGCCGCCGCGCAAGCCGCCTTCGTCGCCGCGCCGCGCGAATTCCATGCCGCTGCCCCTGCCGGGCCACCGCCGGTGCCGGCGACACCGCAAGTCACATCATCCTTGCCGCCGCGCGCGATCAGCGAAATCCTGGAGCCGCACACCGCGCCTGCGCGGGCTGCGCTGGCGCCGGAATTGCCGCCGGATCATCCGCTCGAGCCGGGTACACGGCCGGGTGGACGCGTCGCCACGCCATCGGAGCGCATCGCCGCCTCCGAGAGCGCGATCAGTGGAATTCCCGCTGCTCCGAAGGAGCCGGTGTCGTCGTCGAGCTTCATCGCCGCCGCGCGCCGCGCCGCCCAGGCCGCCGCCGCGCAGCCGGAAAAGACCGGCCGCGCCGCCAAGGCCGGGGCTGATCGCTCCAAGGACAAGGGCAAGGACGGCGGTTCGACCATCACCGCGAAGATCCGCTCGCTGCTGGTCGGCGCGAGCGTGGTCGTGATCGTGCTCGGCACCTTCAAGATGGCGATGAACCTGCTCGAAGGCGGCAGCGTGCCGCCAGCGCCGCAGGCCATGGAGAATACGTCGAGCCAGCCCACCCCGCTGGCTCCGCCGCCCCCGGTCGAGACCAAGCCCGCAACGCCCGAGCAGGTCACGCCGTCGATGACCTCGCCGACGCCGATCGGACGGCAATCCCAGAACAATGCCGCGCCAGCGCCGACCGCCAATCCGGGCAGCTCGGCCTCGGTCGAAATCCCGCCCGCGCCTACCGTGGCCCCGCCGCCGCCTGCCTCCAGCGACGTCACCGGCGCGCTGTCGGGCACGAGCCGCGTCAAGCTCGGCCTCATCCAGGTGCCGCCGAGCGAGAAGCTGCCTGACGGCATCGGCGGCCCGGGCCTGCGCACCGCCGCGATGAAGGGTGATGCGACCGCGGCCTACGAGATCGGCGTGCGCTTTGCCGAGGGCAAGGGCGTCGCTACCAATTACGATGAAGCGGCCAAATGGTACGACCGTGCGGCGCAGGCCGGCGTCGTGCCCGCGACCTTCCGCCTCGGCACGCTCTATGAGAAGGGCCTCGGCGTGAAGAAGGACGCCGACATCGCCCGCCGCTACTACACGCAGGCTGCCGAGCGCGGCAACGCCAAGGCGATGCACAATCTCGCGGTGCTCGACGCCGATGGCGGCGGACGCGGCGCCAATTACAAGAGCGCAGCGCAGTGGTTCCGCAAAGCCGCCGACCGCGGCGTCGCCGACAGCCAGTTCAACCTCGGCATCCTCTATGCCCGCGGCATCGGCGTCGAGCAGAACCTCGCCGAATCCTACAAATGGTTCAGCTTGGCCGCAGCCCAGGGCGATGCGGATGCGGCCGGCAAGCGCGACGACGTTGCCAAGCGGCTCGACCCGCAATCGCTCGCCGCCGCCAAGCTCGCGATCCAGACCTTCAGCGCCGAGCCGCAGCCCGACGATGCCGTCAACGTTGCGACGCCCGCCGGCGGCTGGGACAGTGCGCCGCAGGCGAGCGCCAAACCCGCGCCGAAGCCGGTCGCAACCAAGCGCTCGGCCTCAGCGGCGCATTGAGAGCGGTCGCTCAGCCGTTTCTGACGACAAATCTCTCCAGGTCGTCCTGGCGAAAGCCAGGACCCATTACCACAAGCAGTCGTTGTTGAAGCAGGCTGTGGCCACAGCTTGCCACGATAACAACCCGTCGGGGTAATGGGTCCTGGCTTTCGCCAGGACGACGTTTGAGAGCTAGGCGCCGCGATCACCCACGCCGCACCCGCACCCCTTCACCACGCCCAAAATTCCCGGTCCCGCTCGCCAGCGAATTCCGCTATTGAGGGGCGCGGCAATCGTTCCGACCTTCCCGCGAGCATTCCGCGTTAGTCGATCCGTCCCGCCCGGCGCGTGGTTCAATGCAGCTCTACCTTCCGATCGCCGATCTTCCGGTCAACGTCTTCCTGGTGCTCGCCATGGGCGCCGCGGTCGGCTTCGTGTCCGGCATGTTCGGGATCGGCGGCGGCTTCCTGATGACGCCGCTGTTGATCTTCATCGGCATCACGCCGGCGGTCGCAGTTGCCTCCGTCACGAGCCACATCGCGGCCTCGTCCTTTTCCGGCGCACTGTCCTATTGGCGGCGGCGCGCGATCGATCCGGCGCTGGCGAGCGTCCTGCTCTGCGGCGGCGTGACCGGCACGGCGCTGGGCGTGTGGACCTTCACCCAGCTCCGCGCGCTCGGCCAGCTCGACCTGATGATCGCGCTCTCTTACGTCGTGCTGCTCTCCACCGTCGGCAGCCTAATGTTCTCCGAAGGCCTGCGCGCCCTGATGCGGACGCGGCGCGGCGCGGTGCCGCCGCGCCGCACGCATAACTGGATCCACGGCCTGCCGCTGAAGATGCGGTTCAAGCGCTCCAAGATCTACCTGTCGGTGATTCCCGTGGTGGTCGTCGGCATCGTGATCGGCTTCATCGGCGCCATCATGGGCATCGGCGGCGGCTTCATCCTGGTGCCGATCATGATCTATCTGTTGCGGGTGCCGACCTCGACGGTGATCGGGACCTCCATGGTCCTCACCCTGGTCACGATGCTGTTTGCGACCATGCTGCACGCAGTGACCAATCACCTCGTCGACGCCGTGCTGGCGCTGATCCTGATGGTCGGCGGCGTCACCGGCGCGCAGTTCGGCGCCCGCGCCGGCCAGAAGATCCGCGGCGAGCAGCTGCGGCTGCTGCTGGGCCTGTTGATCCTCTCGGTCGGGGTCCGCTTCGCGATCGAGCTGGTGATCCGGCCCGAGGACCTCTTCACCATCCGTGAGCTGGGAGTGAGCACCTGATGCGCGCGCTTCTCGCCCTCCTTCTCGTCCTGCTGCTCGGCTCGGCCGCGCGCGCCGAGCGACTGATCGTGTCGGTCTCCAACCACCGCGTCACCGTGACGCCGAACTATTCCGGCGAGGAGCTGGTGCTGTTCGGCTCGGTCGAAAAGGATGCGACGACGCCGGCCGACCGCACGGCTTACGATCTCGTGGTCACCGTGATGGGCCCGCGCGCCGACATGGTGACACGGCGGAAAGAACGCACCTTCGGCATCTGGATCAACACCGATTACCGGCAATTCCTGCAGGTGCCGAGCTATCTGGCGCTGTTCGCCAACCGTCCCTTCGACGCCATCACCTCGCCCGAGATCGCGCGGCGGCAGCAGATCGGGCTCAACAACGTGCGGCTGACCCAACGGGTCAGCGGCGATTATGCCGATGTGGTGCCGAACGATGCGTTCCGCTCCGCCTTCGTCCGCCTGCGCACCCAGCGCGGCCTTTATCGCGAGGATGCGAGCGCGGTGACGTTCCTGACGCCGACGCTGTTCCGCACCGGCATTCCACTGCCGGCGGAGGTGCCGATCGGCACCTATGAGGTGGAGATCAAGCTGTTTGCGAACGGCGCGTTCATCGGCAAGACCGAGACCGCCTTCGAGATCGTCAAGGTCGGCTTCGAGCAGTTCGTCGCCACCACCGCGCGGCAGAACGGGCTGATCTACGGCCTCGCCACCGCGGCGATGGCGCTGATGACGGGATGGATGGCATCGATCGTGTTCCGGAAGGATTGAGCCACACACTCCGTCATTGCCAAGGCGCCCGACGATCTCTCCGAGTCGTCCTGGCGAAAGCCAGGACCCATTACCACCGGCAGTCGTGATTGCGGGGACTCGGGGTTACCGCGACGCGCCAAACTGCTCCCTGGGGTAATGGGTCCTGGCTTTCGCCAGGACGACGGTGGGAGGCTACGGCGCCTCGATCACCGTCGGCACGCCTGGCTCCAGCAGGCGTAGCCGCGTCCCGAAGCCGAGCATGTCGAAGGTCTTGCGCAGATCCTCGCTGTTCTGGCGGAAATGCGCCCAGCCTTCGGTGTGCACCGGCACGATCATCGCATCGGGAAAGGCACGCGCAGTCTCGATGGTATCGTTGGTGTCCATGGTGAGATGAAACGGCCCGCGCGTTTGCGCCGCGCCCGCGAAGGGCAGCACCACCCCGCATTTGAAGCGGCGCGCGACTTCGGCGACGCCGTCGAACCAGGTGGTGTCGCCGCTGATATAGACTGGACGCGTGTCCTTCCGGCTCGACGGCACCACGAAACCGATGACATCACCCGACAGCGGCTCGATGCCGGCCGGGCCGTGGCGCGCGGGCGTTGCGGTGATGGTCAGCGCGTTGCCGTCGCCGTCCCTCAGATGCGCGGCGCTCCAGGGCGCAAGGCCCTCGACATGGCCGCCGAGGCGCTTTGCGCCCGCCTCGGTCGTCAGCACGCGCTTGACCTTGAAGAGGTATTCGCGGCCGGAATTGTCGAGATTGTCGGAGTGCTGGTCGTGGCTGAGCAGCACCGCATCGACCGGGCCGATCGCGTCAGGCCTCACCGCAGGTCCGATCGTCTTCTCCAGCTTCACATGCGGCAGTTGATAGGCACCGGGCGCATCGAAGGTCGGGTCGGTGAGCAGGCGAAAGCCGTCGATCTCGATCAGCGCCGTGGGGCCGCCGATCAGGGTGATGGAAACGGGCATGATGAACTCCTGTTACGACACGGGCTTTGCCGGCCGTGTCACCAGATAAATGCCGAGCGCGACTGGAATGATCCCGAGCAAATCGCGGGCCTCGACGTGTTCGCCGAGCACGACGAAGGCGAACAGCATGCCGAGCGGCGGCATCAGGAAATGATAGCTGCTTGCCGCCGTCGCCCCGCACACTTTCAGGAGATGAAACCAGAGCAGGTAGGCGAGGATCGAACCGCCGAGCACGAGGAAGGCAAAGGCGCCGACCAGGCTCGGGGTGAGCACGATCGCGTGAACGTCGGCGAAGGTGAGCGCGATCGGCGCCAGCACGATACCGGCGGCGAGATTCTGGATGCCGTTGCCGATCCACAACGAACCCTTCGGCGCGAGCAGCTTGAACAGGATGGTGCCGGCAACGATCGAGGCCAGCGAAGCCAGCGTGAACAGGATGCCGTGCAGGCTGTCGGTACCCACCGACAGACGGTGCCAGACGATGAAGGTGACTCCGATGACGCCGAGCAGCAGGCCCGCCGCCTTGCGCCAGGTCATGCCTTCGCCGAGCAGCAGCGCGGCGAGCGCAGCCGTGAACACCGGATTGGCCGACACGATCAGCCCGCCGAGGCCGGCGGAGACCGATTGCAGGCCGGTATAGCCGAGCCCGAGATAGAGCGCGTTGTTGGCGATGCCGAGCACGGCGAAGATCGCGGCGTCGCGCCAGGACAGCGACCAGCCATCGCCGCGAATCCAGGTCGCGCCCAGGATCAGAATGCCGGCGAGCGAGAAGCGCGCGGCGAGCAGGATCAACGGCGGGCAATAGGTGACGCCGATCTTGCCGGCGACGAAGGCGTAGCTCCAGAGCAGACAGAACAGGCCGATAGTGAGCGGCAGCGCATTGAAACGGCTACGGGGGACGGCGATCGATGGGGCGAGCGACATGAGGGCATTCTCCTGGAGCCCTCGATCTAGGAAGAACGGCTTGTCATTTGGAAATTAAATGATTAACTTCTCTTCAGTGGATTTTCGAATGGAGGCGGCCATGCTCGATCTCGAGCTGCTGCGCAGCTTCGTCTCGGTGGTCGAGGCTGGCGGCTTCACCCGCGCCGGCGAGCGCGTCCACCGCACGCAATCGACCGTGAGCCAGCAGATCAAGCGGCTGGAGGAGGATGTCGGCCAGGTGCTGCTGCACCGCGACGGCAAGGACGTGCGCCCGACCGAAGCCGGCGAGCGGCTGCTGTTCTATGCGCGGCGGCTACTCTCGCTCGCCGAGGAGGCGCGCGACGTGCTGCGCCAGCCCGACGGCGAAGGCGCAATCCGGCTCGGTATTCCCGAGGATTTTGCCGCATACCGGCTGGCGAAACTGCTGGGTGCGTTCTCGCGCTCGCATCCGCGCCTGCGGCTCGACGTGCGCGCCGACCAGAGTAAGCATCTGGCCCGTGATCTCGAACGCGGCGAACTCGATCTTGCGCTCTACAAGCGCGAGGCCGGCGCGAAGGACGCCATCGCGGTGTGGCCCGAGCGGGTACACTGGGTCACCAGCAAGAGCCATCCGGTCGACGTCACCGTATCATCGGTGCCGCTGATCGGTTTTCCGCTCGGCTGCATCTATCGCGCCGGCGCCATCCACGCGCTGGAAAGCGCGGGCCGCGCCTGGCACACCGCCTACACCTCATCCAGTCTCGCCGGCATCCAGGCCGCGGTCGCCGCCGGCATGGGGCTGAGCATCCTGTCGGAGATGGCCATCCAGTCCGACCACCGCGTGCTGACCGCCAAGGACGGCTTTGCGCCGATCAACCGCACCGAAGTGGCGCTAATGGCCGCACCGGGCGCCAGCCCCGCGACGCTGCGGCTGGCCGATCGGCTCGCCGAGTTTTGCGATGATGTGCAGGCGAAGGCGGCGTAGCGAGCCTACTGTTATGTAGGTTCGACCAAAGCCTCTTTGGCCAGCACCCAACCCGAGAGGCCATACGAAGAACTTAGAACGAAGCCTTTGATGCCCCTTGCCGCGAGCACCTGCGCCGCAGCAGCCAAATCGGCCGCCCACGGCCCTGGGGCACCTGCCATACGATAAGACTCCGCGATCCTGGAACCATGGTCTGCGAACACCTGCTCAATGGAAACGGCCGCCAGTGAGGAGATGATGTTTCCGAATGCGTCGCCCTCGAATTGGTATCCCTCGACTCCATTGAGAACGATGGTGCGAGGTCGCCGTTCGCGCTTTGCAGCATCTCTGGGATCTCGCCTTGTGTGAAGTTTGATCTGGCGGCTCTCGCAGTTCACCTCATACGAAACGACGAAGTCATCATGAAGCGAGGGCAGCATGGTCACTTCCTCAATAGCACCGCGACGCGGCGATCGCGTGGACGCGGCGGTCGCCGAGCAGATGGGCGACAAAGCCGTTGGTCGGAAAGATTTTTGCGAAGGCTTCATCGCGGATGCTGAGGCCGCCGGCATAGGCGCCGAAGGCCGGCATCACGGCGCGCATCCCATCACTGGCGAAGCAGCGGCGCTCCATCGAGCGGCCGCGCGCGGAGACGCGGGCCTTGGGATGCAGATGGCCGGCGATCTCGCCGCTTGCGCCGGTCGGCTCGTGGCGGAAGTTGATCGGGCCGATCGCGACTTCATCGGCGACGGTGCCGCCGAGATCGCGCGGCAGCATCGGATCGTGATTGCCTGAGATCCAGATCCAGTCGCGGCCGGCCTGGAGTGCGGCGACGGCGTCGCGATCTTCCACCGACAAACGCTGATGCGCGGTGCGGTCGTGAAAACTGTCGCCGAGCGCGATGACGATGCGTGGATCATGGCGGGAGATGACAGCAGTGAGACGGCTCAGCGTCGCCAGCGTATCGTAGGGCGGCAGCAGCACGCCGCGGGTGGCGAAGCTGGACCCTTTTTCCAGATGCAGATCGGAGACGACGAGCAGGCGCTGCTCTTCCCAGAACAGCGCGCCGGAGAGATCGGCGTGAAACGACACGCCGGTGACATCGACGCTGCGCGTCGTCGTCACCGAAAATGCCACGTGCTCCGTCATGGCCGGGCCTGTCCCGGCCATCCACGTTCTTGCCGCAGAGACAAAGACGTGGATGCCCGGGTCAAGCCCGGGCATGACGATGTGGATGGATCAGCGCGCCTCACTGGCAAAATTTTCTATCCCATCGCCTCTTTGACCAGCTCATTGGCGGCTTCCGCCAACAGCTCGTCTGCAGCTTCGCCATAAACTGACTCGCGGCCGATTTCCAGCATCACGGGGACGGCGAGCGGGGAGACGTGGTCAAGTTCCCGATGGGTGATGCGGCCCTGGATGCGTATCAGCATGTCACTGAGGCGGCGCAGGTCGAGCAGGCCGGTGGCGGCATCGGCGCGCGCGGCGCGCAGCAGCACGTGATCGGCCTGGTGCTTGCGCAAGACGTCGTAGACGAGATCGGTCGAGAACAGCACCTGGCGGCGGCTCTTCTCTTCGCCGGTATGCCGCCGCGCGATCAGGCCGGAGATGATCGCGCAATTGCGGAAGGTGCGCTTCATGAGCGCGGATTCGGCGAGCCAGGCTTCGAGATCGTCGCCGAGCATATCGGGATCGAATAGCGCATCGAGATTGATCCGGCCGTCGCGGATCATGAAGGAGAGATCGCCAAGCCCCCAGATCGCCACGGCATATTCGTTGGCGACGAAGCCGAGCGGCCGGGCGCGGTCGCGCTCGAGGCGACGCGTCAGCAGCATGCCGAGCGTCTGATGCGCGAGACGGCCCTCGAAGGGATAACAGACGAGATAATGTTTGTTGGCGCGCGGAAAGCTCTCGACCAGGAGCTCGCGCACCGCCGGCACGCGGGAGACATCCTTTTGCAGCGACAGCCAGTCGCGCACCTGCTCCGGCAATCCGCCCCATGCGCTGAAATCATCGAGCAGCCGGCGCACGCGCTCGGCGAGATAGGTCGAGAGCGGGAATTTGCCGCCCATATAGGATGGCACCTTCGGGTCTTTGTCATGCGCGCGCGAGACATAGACCTGGTCCTCGACCAGGGTCTCGTAGCGTACCACCTCGCCGCTGAACACGAAGGTATCTCCGGGGCTCAAGCCCTCTATGAAGGCCTCCTCGATCTCGCCAAGCAACCTGCCGCCGCGCGCGATCACCCCTGTCGCTCCGCCTGCTTTTCCTTGGCCGCCGCGCGAGCGCACCAGCCGCACTTTCAGCATGTCATCCTCGACGATGGTGCCGACATTCATGCGGTAGCTCTGCCGCACTTTTGGGTTGGCGACGCGCCAGCGGCCCTCCTTGTCCTGCTTGATGCGGGCGAAGCGCTCATAGGTCTTCAGCGCGTAGCCGCCGGAGGCGACGAAATCGACGACGTCGTCAAAGTCCTGGCGCGACAGGTTTGCGTAGGGCGCGGCGGTGCGGACCTCCTCGTAGAGCTCGTCCGAGAGAAAGGGCTCGCCGCAGGCGCAGCCGAGCACGTGCTGAGCCAGCACGTCGAGCGCGCCAGTACGCAGCGGCGGCGTGTCCTGCGCATTCTCGGCGATGGCATCGATGGCGACGCGGCACTCCAGCACCTCGAAGCGATTGGCCGGCACCAGCACCGCGCGCGAGGCTTCATCGAGCCGGTGATTGGCGCGGCCGATGCGCTGCATCAGGCGCGAGGATCCCTTGGGCGCGCCGATATTGACGACGAGATCGACATCGCCCCAGTCGACGCCGAGGTCGAGCGAGGAGGTGCAGACTACGCCGCGCAGTCTGCCCGCCGCCATCGCGTCCTCGACTTTGCGGCGCTGGGCGACGTCGAGCGAGCCGTGGTGCAGCGCGATGGCGAGGCCGTCGTCGTTCATGCTCCAGAGATTCTGGAACAGCATCTCGGCCTGGCTGCGGGTGTTGACGAAAACCAGCGTGGTCTTGTTCGCCTTGATCAGCTCGTAGATTTCAGGGAGCGCGTGGCGCGCGCTGTGGCCGGCCCAGGGCAGGCTTTCGCGGGTGTCGAGCATCTCGACCTCAGGCGGCGCGGCGCCGCCTGCGATGACGATGTCCGCGGCGGTTTGCTTGCCTTCGGTCTGCGGCACCAGAAAGCGCGCGAGCTGGTCCGGCTCGGCCACCGTCGCCGACAAGCCGATGGCGCGCATCTGCGGCGCGAGGCGCCACAGCCGCGCCAGCCCGAGCGAGAGCAGATCGCCGCGCTTGGAGGTCACCAGCGCGTGCAGCTCGTCGAGCACGATGCGCCTCAAGGAGGAAAACAGGAACGGGGCATCGTCGGAGGACAGCAGCAGCGCAAGCTGCTCGGGCGTGGTCAGCAGAATATCCGGCGGATAGCGTCGCTGGCGCTGCCGGCGCGACACCGGCGTGTCGCCGGTGCGGGTCTCGACCTTGACCGGCAGCGCCATCTCGGCGACCGGCCGCTCCAGGTTGCGCGCGATGTCGACGGCGAGCGCTTTCAGCGGCGAGATGTAGAGCGTGTGCAGGCCGCCGGTGCGCTGCAAGCTACGGCCGGTGGAGACGAGGGTTTTCTTCGCGCCAGTCTCCCGCTGAGCTGCTTCAGAAGAGAGCTCGACCAGCGTCGGCAAGAATCCCGCCAGCGTCTTGCCAGCACCGGTGGGCGCGATCAGCAGCGCCGAGCGATCCTCGCGCGCCTTCTCCAGCAGCGCCAATTGATGCGCGCGCGGCGACCAGCCGCGGGCCGCGAACCACGCATTGAAGCGGTCGGGCAGCAGCGCAGGCGTCTCGGCCGGGGATTTGAGGATGCGGGGCGGCACGGCATAAGAGGTAAGCCGTGGCGGTGGGTTCGTCGAGGGGTGGGCTCTTCGCCTCTCCCCGCTCGCGGGGAGAGGCCGGAATTTGCGCGTCAGCGCGAATTCCGGGTGAGGGGGAGCCTCCGCGAGTCCAACTGCCTCCGTCCTCGCGGAGGCTCCCCCTCACCCTACCCTCTCCCCGCAAGCGGGGAGAGGGGAAGAGGCAGCGGGGCTCCTCACTCCGACATCGGCTTGTCGGAGATGTCCCAGTCCTTGCCGGTGAACGTCGAGATGAACAGCGTCTTCATCGGCGTGTAATCCGCGGGCGTGTAGCTGTAGGTGACGCCGTCGAGGAAATAGGGCGAGTGGAAACCGCTGAGGTTTGATGCCTGCTTCAGCACGTTGGCGCGGGTGAGATCGTCGCCGCAGCGGCGCAGGATCTCGCCCATGGTGACGGCCTGGCCGTAGCCGGCGAAGGCAATGGTGTTATCGGGATCGATCGCCGGCGTGTACTTCTTGCGCAGCTCCTCGAACGCCATCACGTCCGGATCCTTCTCCCATTTGGGCAGGCCGACTTCCTTGTTGTAGCGGATGGCGACGATGCCGGTGGCGTTCTCCAGGCCCGCGGCGCTGAGGATGGAGCGGCCGGTCGAACCGGCAGACAGCAGTTGCAGCGGCTTCCAGCCGAGCTCGGCCACTTTCCGGATCGACTGCGACGACGCCTTGCCGGTGGAGATGTTGTAGAAGACATCCGCGCCCGATTTCGAGAGGTTGATGAGCTGGGAATCGACCGTCGGCTCGGTGAGATCGTAGGTCTGCTCCATGATCACCTGCGCGGTGCCGCCGGCGTCAGTCAGCACCTTCTTGAAGGGACCGAGGAAGTCGCGGCCGAAATCGTCGTTCTGGTAGAGGATGCCGATCTTGGCGTTCGGCTTCACGCTGACCACGTGCCGCGCGAGAATGCGCGCCTCGGTCGGATAGAGCGGCAGGCCCGCCATCGTCCATTTGAACTCTTTCGGGTTATTCCACTTCGACGCGCCGGTGTTGAGCAGGAGCTGCGGCACGCCCTTGGAGTTCAGGTATTTGTGCACGGCGGTCTGCGGTGCGGTGCCGAGCGAGCCATAGAGCGCCAGCACCTCCTCCTGCTCGACCAGCCGCCGCGTCGCCTCGACGCATTTCGGCGCGCTGTAGGCGTCGTCCATGGTGAGAAACTTGATCTTGCGCCCGTTGATGCCGCCCTTCTCGTTCAGCATCTGGAAATAGGCTTCGCCGATGCGGCCGAGCACGCCATAGAGCGAGCCGGGGCCGGAATGCGGCACGGTCTGCCCGATCTTGATCTCGGTGTCGCTGGCGCCCGCATCGTATTTCTTCTCCGCGGCCCAGACATACGGCGCGGGCAAGGTGGATGCGGCGATGGTGGCGAGCGCGGCGGCGCTGAAATCGCGCCGCGATGGATTCTTGGTCATTATTATTTTCTCCCTGGTGCGCGCATTGTGCTGGCATCGCAGCACGGCTCGCAAGTGGGAAGTCGCAGCTTTGCGACGCAATGACGCTCAAATTACAGGTTGGCTAGCGCCTAGACTCAAGTTTTCTCGGCGACGACGACGAGGCCGCGTACCGGCTCGTTGTTTTCGTTGCGCGGCCAGGCCGACTCCAGCGTGAGAAGTTTGAGCCCGGCCTTCGCGATGGCGCCGCGCGCATATTCCGCGGAATGGGCATAACGCAGGCCTTCGCCGAGCATGATGCCGCCGCCGTCATGCGTCTCCAGCGTGAAGGCGAGCACGCCGCCTGATACGAGCACGCGCTTTATTTCGGTGAGCACCGGCGCGAGATCGGAGAGATAGACGAAGGCATCCGCGGCGACGACGAGGTTCGCGCTCGCATCAGCCTTGCCGCGCAGGCCATCGATCATGTCGGCGACTTCGAGCTCGGCATAGAGGTTGGTGGCGCGCGCCTGCTTGATCATGCCGGGCGACAGATCGATGCCGATGAAATGATCGACCTGCTTGGCGAAGGCGGCGGCTGCGAGCCCGGTGCCGCAGCCGAGATCGATGGCGTGCTTGAAGAAGGCGGGCTTCTTGGCGGCGACGCGTGAGGCCAGCACCGCCTTGAAGATCAGGCTCGGGGCGCGATAGCCGAGATCGTTGATCAGCGTGTGCTCGAAGCGTGGTGCATATTGATCGAACAGCGCCTGCACATAGGCCTTCGGCATCTCCGCGATCTCTGCCTCGCCGAGCCGCACCAGATGCAGGCCGGCGCCGTGCTGATCGCCCGGATCTGATCGGCGCGCTTCTCGAAACGCCGCGATGGCCTTGTCGCGTTCGCCGAGCTGCTGCCGGATTTCGCCAAGCGCGAACCAGGCCGAGGTGAAATCAGGCGCAAGCTCGATCGCCTGCTCCAGGAGGTTCGCGGCCGCCGGCAGATCGCCCTTGAGCTGGAGGTCGCGCGCGAACTCGAAGCGACGGTCGGCCATGAGATCGCCGGAGGTCAGAAACAGGCGCAGGGGCATCTTGGAACCAAAGACTGTCATTGCCGGGCTTGACCCGGCAATCCCATCAAAAAAAGGAACTGTTTAGGGAGATGGATGCGCGGGTCAAGCCCGCGCATGACCGGTGAATTCGGGGAGTCTGCTTCCTATATGGCGAAGATGCGCCCCCAAGACATCCTGCTGCCAGTTGCTGCCGGCCTGTGCTGCAAGCCCGGCGGCTTCCATATCGACCCTGTGCGCCCGGTCGAGCGGGCCGTGATCACCCACGGCCATTCCGATCATGCCCGCGCCGGCCACGGCGCGGTGCTGGCGACGCAGGAAACCCTGGACATGATGCGGCTGCGCTACGGCGAGAATTTTGCCGGCTCGACGCAAGCGATCCGCTATGGCGAGGAGATCCGGCTCGGCGACGTCACCATCAAGTTTCGCCCGGCCGGACACGTGCTGGGCTCGGCGCAGATCGCCGTGACCTGCAAGGACACCTGCATCGTTGCGTCCGGCGACTACAAGGACGCGCCCGATCCGACCTGCACGCCGTTCGAGCTCGTGCCCTGCGACGTCTTCATCACCGAGGCCACCTTTGGGCTGCCGGTGTTTCGTCATGGCGATGCCGCCGACGAGGTCAAGAAGCTGCTGGCCTCGGTCGCGCTGTTTCCGGAGCGTGCGCATCTCGTCGGCGCCTATTCGCTCGGCAAGGCGCAGCGCGTGATCGCGCTGCTGCGCCAGGCCGGCTACGACGCGCCGATCTACCTCCACGGCGCGATGGAGACGATCACGCATTACTATCAGAGCCGCGGCATTGAACTTGGCGATCTGAGGCCCGCGAAAGGCGTGAAGAAAGCGGCGCTCGCCGGCACCATCACGCTGGCACCGCCATCGGCGACATCCGATCTCTGGACACGGCGCTTTCCCGATCCCGTCACCGCCTTTGCCTCGGGGTGGATGCGCGTGCGCGCCCGCGCGCGGCAGCGCGGCATCGAGCTGCCGCTGGTGATCTCCGACCATGCCGATTGGGACGGCCTCACCGCCACCATCGCCGCGACCGGCGCCGGCGAGATCTGGGTCACCCACGGCCAGGAAGATGCGCTGGTGCATTGGTGTCAGAGCAAGGGCCTGAAAGCGCGGCCGCTCGACCTCGTCGGCTATGGCGACGAGGAGGAGAGCGAGACGCCAATTCAAGACGAGGCCGAAGCATGAACCGCTTCGCCGAGCTTCTGGACCGTCTCGCCTACGAGCCCGGCCGCAACAACAAGCTGCGGCTGATCATCGGCTATTTTCGCGAGGTCGGCGATCCCGATCGTGGCTATGCACTGGCCGCGCTCACCGGCGCGCTCAGCTTCAAGCACGCCAAGCCTGCGTTGATCCGCGACTTGATCGCGGCGCGCACCGATCCGGTGCTGTTTGGATTGTCGTACGATTATGTCGGCGATCTCTCGGAAACGGTGGCGCTGATGTGGCCGAAGGCGGCGATGACCGCTCACAACAACCCGCCGCCTCCGACCCTCACCGAAGTCGTCACCACGCTGCGCACGCTCGGCAAGATCGAGCTACCGAAGCAGCTCGAGCGCTGGCTGGACGAGCTCGATGAGACCGGCCGCTGGGCGCTGCTGAAGCTCGTCACCGGCGCGCTTCGCATCGGCATCTCCGCGCGTCTCGCCAAGACCGCGGCCGCCGCGCTCGGCGACAAGGACCCGCATGAGATCGAGCTGATCTGGCCGGGCCTCTCACCGCCATATCTCGACCTGTTCGCGTGGTTGGAAGGCCGCGGCGAAAAGCCGGTCAATCGCGATCCCGCGCCGTTCCGCCCGGTGATGCTGGCGCACGCAATCGAGGACATGGATTTCGCTGCACTCGATCCCGCTGACTACATCGCCGAATGGAAATGGGACGGCATCCGGGTGCAAGCCGTCGCAGGACGTGATGATCGCGGCCACATCACGACGCGACTCTATTCGCGCTCCGGTGAGGACATCACAGGCAGCTTTCCCGACCTCGTCCCCTCGCTGCACCTGCCCGGCGCGATCGACGGCGAGCTGCTGATCCTGCGCGAGGGCCGCGTGCAGAGCTTCAACGTGCTGCAACAGCGACTGAACCGCAAAGTCGTCTCGCCGAAGCTGATCAAGGAATTTCCGATCCACTTGCGCGCCTACGATTTGCTCGGCGACGACGAGAACGATTTGCGCGAGCTGCCGTTCGCGGAACGGCGCGAGCGGCTGGAGACCTTCATCGCAAAGCTTGACGATCCCCGCATCGATCTGTCGCCCACCGTCCCGTTCGCAAGCTGGGAGGCGCTGACCGCTGCGCGCGCCGATCCTGCCAGTGCCGGCGCCGGCAGGGATGCGGACGCGGTCGAGGGCGTGATGCTGAAGCGGCGCGATGCGCCTTATCTTCCGGGGCGGCCGAAGGGCCAATGGTGGAAGTGGAAGCGCGATCCGCACATCATCGACGCCGTGCTGATGTATGCGCAGCGCGGTCACGGCAAGCGCTCGTCCTATTATTCCGACTACACGTTTGGCGTCTGGACCGAGGGCGATGGCGGTGACGAGCTGGTGCCCGTCGGAAAAGCCTATTTCGGCTTCACCGACGAGGAGTTGTTGCAGATCGACCGCTTCGTTCGCCGCAACACCACGGAAAAATTCGGCCCCGTCCGCCATGTCGTGCACAAGCCGGACAAGGGGTTGGTGCTGGAGGTCGCTTTCGAAGGGCTCCAGCGCTCGCCGCGGCACAAATCCGGCGTCGCCATGCGCTTTCCCCGCATCAGCCGCCTGCGCTGGGACAAGCCGCCGCGCGAGGCCGACCGGCTGGAAACGTTGGCGAGGATGTTGAAGGCGGAACCAGCGGAGATTGAGGCGTGAGGTGTGCTGGACTGAGGCTCGCTTAGCGCCCAGGCGGAGGTGCGCCCCCTCTCCCGCTTGCGGGAGAGGGTTGGGGTGAGGGTGTCTCCGCATTGGGATTCCCCAAGAGGACAGAGCCCTCACCCGCGCGCGGGACGATGCTTCGCATCGCCCGGGGCGCGACCTCTCCCGCGAGCGGGAGAGGTCGCACCGAGCCCGAGGCCAGCCGCGCGCCACTATCGAAGCTCTGGCGTGCTCACCCGAATTAAAATGCGGTAAGCTGATTGACGCATGGTTGCGGGTTCCCCATGTGCCCCGCCGTGCCCTATAATGGGGTCGAATCCGCCCAAGGAGTTTGTGATGGCCCACGACGTCAGAGATTTGCCGGCCGGCCGCAGCGATGGCCTGAACCGCTTTCTCGGCGGCACGCCGCTGGCGGTCGCGTTTCGCCTGGTCCTGCTCTCGATCCTGGTCGGCGTCGTGCTGGCCGCGATCGGCTTCGACCCCTGGAATATCATCCACAGCATTCGCCTGTTGTTCCAGCGTCTCTGGGATCTCGGCTTCGATGCCGTGAACTGGCTGTGGCGCTACTTCCTGCTCGGCGCGGTCATCGTGATTCCGATCTGGCTGCTCTCGCGCGTGTTCGGCGCGCCGCGCGGCAGGTAACTTATTTTTTTGAGCATGATCTTGTCGGAAAACCGCTTCACACTTTGCGCTGACGCGGCCCTTCGGGTCCGGATCATGCTCTAGGGAGTCCGTAGCCGATGCAATTACGCTTTGTCGGCTGCGGCGACGCCTTCGGCTCAGGCGGCAGGCTCAATACCTGCTTCCACGTCTCGGGGCGTGAAGCCAACTTCCTGATCGATTGCGGCGCGTCGGCCCTGCCGGCGCTGAAGCGGCTCGAGATCGACCGCAACGACATCGACCTCATCCTCATCACGCATTTCCACGGCGACCACTTTGCGGGGCTGCCATTCTTCCTGCTCGACGCGCAATTCTCGCGGCGGACGCGGCCGCTGACGATTGCGGGCCCGCAAGGCATCGCGACGCGGCTGCGTGTGGTGATGGAGGCTCTGTTCGAGCATTCCTCAGAAACCAAGCAGCGCTTCGAACTCAATGTCGTGGAGCTCGCGCCTCAGCAAAGCCAAAGTTTTGGCGCGGTGACGGTGACGCCCTACCCGGTCGTGCACGGCGAATCCGGCGGACCCTTCCTCGCCTATCGCGTCGAGGCCGAGGGTCGCACGCTCGCCTACAGCGCCGATACCGAATGGACGGACACGCTCATTCCGCTGGCGAATGGCGCGGACCTTTTCATTGCGGAAGCCTACATGTACGAGAAGGTGATCAAGAACCATCTCAGCCTGAAGACCTTGGAACAACATCTGCCCGCGATCGGCGCCAAGCGGCTCGTGCTCACCCATATGAGCGACGACATGCTGTCGCGCCTGGATGACATCGAGCATCTCGCCGCCGAAGACGGCATGGTGCTCGTGTTCTGACATGCACGCGCCCGTTCATCCCAGGATAGGCTCCCGCCAGGTGTTCGCCATCGCCGGGCCCGCGATGGTCGCGAACCTTACCACGCCGCTGATCGGCGTGGTCTCGACCACGGCGATCGGACGGCTCGACGATGCCGCCCTGCTCGGCGGCGTCGCGATCGCGTCAGTGATCTTCGACTGCCTGTTCTGGCTGTTCGGCTTCCTGCGCATGAGCACGCTCGCCTTCACCGCGCAGTCGCTGGGCGCGGGTGACACGCGCGAGCCGACCGCGATCCTGGCGCGCGGCTTCATCGTTGCTGGCCTGATCGGCGCTGCGCTGATCGCACTGCAGCTGCCGCTGGCCGCAGTGCTGTTCGACCTCATGGGCGGCAGCGAGGGTGTGACACGGGCCGCGAAGACCTACTTCAAGATCCGGATCTGGTCGTCGCCGTTCGCGCTCGCCAATTACGTCGTCCTCGGCTGGCTGATCGGCCAGGCCCGCGCCAATTCAGCGCTGTTGCTTCAGGTGGTCATCAACCTCGTCAACATGGCGGCCACGATCCTGCTGGTGCTCATCTACGACACAGGCATCGCCGGCGCGGCGATCGCCGCGCTGTTGTCGGAAGCGGTCGGATTCGCTCTCGGCGTGATCGTCTGCCGCCATTATGCCGACGGCGGCTTCGCAGTGCCGTACGCTACTCTGCTCGACCGCGAGAAGCTCGTGCGGATGCTGGCGGTGAATTCCGACATCCTGATCCGCACCGCGGCGCTGATCGCCGCGTTCCTGTTCTTCACCGCCAAGGGCGCACAGGCCGGCGACGTGACGCTGGCCGCCAACTCCGTGCTCAACAACTTCCTGCTGGTCAGCGCCTTCTTCCTCGACGGTCTCGCCAACGCGGCCCAGCAGCTCTGCGGCCGCACCCTTGGCGCACGCGATGCAAAAGGATTTGCCGATTCGACCCGGCTGGTGCTGCTGTGGGGGCTCGGCTTTGCAGTCGTCGTCGCGGTGCTGTTCGCGCTGTTCGGGCCGGCCTTGATCGATTTCATGACGGCGAGTGACAACGTCCGCCGTACCGCGCGCGAATTCCTGCCGTTCGTCGTGCTCGCACCCATACCCGGCGTCTTCGCCTTCGGCTTCGACGGCATCTATATCGGCGCGACCTGGGCGCGCGAGATGCGCAATTTGATGCTGGCCTCGCTCGCAATCTTCCTCGGCACCTGGTGGGCGCTGCAATCGTTCGGCAATGCCGGACTGTGGATCGCGCTGATGGCGTCCTACGTCTCGCGCGGCGGCTTGCAGGCCGCGCGCTATCCGGCGCAGTTCAGGGCGACGTTCGCCAAGCGCTAGAAGAATCGTAGCCCGGATGGAGCGCAGCGCAATCCGGAGTCTTCGTGTAGGTGGGCCGATCCCGGATTGCGCTTCGCTCCATCCGGGCTACGCAGCTCGCTTACATCCCCGGCCAGTCTTCCGCCGTGAGCGTCGCGGCATCCGCGCCGACGATCTCGGAGAGCGAATCCCGCCCCGTGCGGAGCAACGTCGACGTCAGATCGCGCTTGATCTCGTCGACGAGACCGAGACCCTTGTAGACCAGCGACGAATAGAGCTGGATCAGGCTGGCACCGGCGCGAATCTTGGTCAGCGCGGCCCCGCCCGAATCGACGCCGCCGACACCGATCAGCGGGAAGGCGCCCTCGACGCGCACATAGGTCTCCGCGACCATGCGCGTCGACAGGCGGAATAGCGGCCGTCCGGACAGGCCGCCCTGCTCCCTGGCGCGCATCTCCTCGCGCAGCGTGCTCGGCCGCGCGATGGTCGTGTTCGACACGATCATGCCGTCGACCCGGCGCGAGCGCGCGACCTGCACGACGTCGTCGAGCTGAGCGAGGCTGAGGTCAGGCGCGATCTTGAGCAGCACGGGCGTGTCGCCGGCCTTCTGCCGCACCCGCTCGCGCGCGTCGATCACGCGTGCGAGGAGATCGTCGAGCAATGCGCCTTCCTGCAAATTGCGCAGGCCCGGCGTGTTCGGCGAGGAGACGTTGATGGTGAAATAGCTCGCGACCGGCGCAAAGGTCTCGATCAGCTTGACATAGTCGCCGACGCGATCGGGAGAATCCTTGTTGGCGCCGATATTGACGCCGACGATGCCGCCATGCTGCGCGCGCGCAGCTAACCGGCGCAGGGCGAGGTCCGCGCCGTCATTGTTGAAGCCCATGCGGTTAATGACGGCCTCGTCGCGCTCCAGACGGAACAGCCGCGGCCGCGGATTGCCGGCCTGGGGTTTCGGCGTCACCGAGCCGATCTCGACGAAGCCGAAGCCGAGCCGCAGCAGCGCATCCGGCACCTCGGCGCTCTTGTCGAAGCCCGCGGCCATGCCGATCGGATTGGGGAAGTTGAGCCCGAAGGCGCGCATCGCGAGCTTGGGATCGTCAGCGCGCGGCTTGACCGGGGGCAAAAAGCGCAGGCCCTGGATCGCGAGGCGATGCGCATCCTCCGGATCGAGCCAGCGCAGCACCGGTAGCGAAAAGGCGTCGAAAGCGCGGATCACGGCAGCAGCTCCGGAACATCGTGGCTACCGTCGGAGCGGATGTTGAGGTTCATCACCGCGATCACCGCGCCGAGATCGAGCTCGCCATAGAGATGCGGAAACAGTTCGTCATTGCGCGAGCGCTCCCAGCGCAATTCGCTGCCGAGCGCATCGCCGTCGACCTCGACCAGGAACAGCGCGCGCTGCCCGGCATAGTGCTTGCGCAAGGTCTCGGGAACCTGGGCGGCGGTCGAGAAATGGATGAAACCGTCGCGCGCATCGTCCGCGCTGCCGCGGTAGATGCCCTGCCGTTCCGCCTCGCGCCAGGCCGAGGCCGGACAGATTTTGTAGATCTTGACCACCGCTTACGCAGCCCTGTTTGCTCTTTGAGTCTTTTGGGTTTTTTCGTCTCTCGCGGGTCCTGAAAACCCGGGCGCGACCGTAAAGGCGGCCTCTGCCGAACTCAAGACCTAGAGCCTTTTCCGGTCCGATGAAATCGGAACGGGGCTCTGGATTCTCGTTTTGACGCGTTTTCTTGACGCGAACCGGTACCCCACTTCGCTTGAAAGCGCTTTTCACCGCCGCCTCTTGCACGGGAAACGGAAAACCGGTTGATTTGAGGACAGTTTTCCTGAGTTGCGACGGGCTGGACCTTCCATGGTCAAACAGGCCAAAGCGCAGAGGATGCTGACTCACGACCAGATCTGGGGCGCGCTGGATCGGCTGGCTGCGCGCGCCGGGCTGTCGCCGTCCGGCCTTGCCAAACGCGCCGGGCTCGATCCCACCACCTTCAACAAGTCCAAGCGCGTCACCTCCGACGGCCGCGAGCGCTGGCCCTCGACCGAATCGATCGCGAAGGCGCTGGCGGCGGCCGGCTCCTCGATCGACAGCTTTGCGAGACTGATCGACGACGATGCCGGCGACGATCGCTCGGTGCCGCTGCTCAGCTTCGCACTCGCTGGTGCCAGTGGCGCTTTCGACGAATCCGGCGTTCCATCCGGCAAGGGCTGGACCGAAATCGCCCTTCCCACCGCCGAGGACGGCCACGCCTTTGCGCTGGAGATTTCCGGCGATGCGCTACAGCCTGCCTATCGCAACGGCGACGTCATCCTGATCTCGCCCGGCACGCCGATCCGCAAAGGCGATCGCATGGTGGTGAAGACCAAAGCGGGCGAGGTGACGGTCGCGACGCTGAAGCGCCGCACGGCGAAGGCGCTGGACTTGCAGCCGCTCGATGCGTCACGGACGGAGCGGACGATCGCGATGAGCGACGTCGCCTGGATCGCGCGGATCGTCTGGGCGAGCCAGTGATTGCGTCCCGCCCGGCGTGGTGACCGGGCGATGCGCCGCGGGCGACCTTGCGACTCACCGGCCCTCTCGCATAGGTTGCGCACCGATTGCCGATCAAATTCATCTCGGGGGAATATGATGAATCGCCGTCACGCATTGAAGGCCCTGGCGGGTCTCGCGCTTTGTCCGCTCTGCAAGCCGGCCTTCGCCGCCGAAGGCGTGCATTGGAGCTATGAGGGCGCCGGCGGTCCGGCCAAATGGGGCGATCTCGACGCGGCCAACAAGGCCTGCGCGATCGGCCTGCAGCAATCGCCGATCGACATCGAGGGGGCGATCAAGTCGCAATTGCCCGTTCTGAAGCTGAACTGGGCCAAGAGCGCCGACACCATCGTCAACAACGGGCACACGATCCAGCTCAACTTCGGCGAAGGCAGCACGCTCATGCTCGGCAACGTCAAGTACAAGCTGCTTCAGGTGCACTTCCACCGGCCCAGCGAGCACATGATCGGCGGCAAGAATTTTCCGATGGAGGCACATTTCGTCCATCGCAACGATGCCGGCGGGCTCGCCGTGATCGGCGTGCTGATGGCCGAAGGCAGGCCGAACGCAGCCTTCAGCAAGATCGTCAAGACCATGCCGGCCGCCGAAGGTCCCGCGGTGAAGGCCGATGCGACCATCGATCCTCACGCCATGCTGCCGCAGCGGCTCAGCTATTTCCGCTATCCCGGCTCGCTGACGACGCCGCCCTGCTCGGAGGTGGTCGAATGGCTGCTGCTGACCGACCCGATCCAGGTGTCAGCCGCCGATGTCGCCGCGTTCGCAAAACTCTATCCGATGAACGCGCGCCCGGTGCAGAAGGACAACCGGCGTTACGTGCTGCGCTCGATCTGAGCGGAGGAAACTACTTATCGACGTCGTCCTGGCGAAAGCCAGGACCCATTACCCCAGGAAGAAGTCGCTGTGCAAGTTGGCAACTCCGAGTCCCCGTAACACACCCGATGGTGGTTATGGGTCCTGGCTTTCGCCAGGACGACGCTGGGAAAGTGAGTTGCGCCAATAACGCAAACGCGTAGCCCGGATGGAGCGGCAAGCGTAATCCAGGACCACTGGTGCCGCGCGTGAAGACCCCGGATTTCGCTGCGCTCCATCCGGGCTACAGTTTTCTCACGCGCTTCGCGCCAGCGCACCGTCGATCATGTTCACCGCATTCTGGATGCCGTACACCGCGACGAAGGAGCCGAAGCGCGGGCCCTTCTCCTGGCCGAGCAGCACCTGGTAGAGCATGTTGAACCAGTCGAGCGTGACGCCGGGACGGCCATCCTTGCCCTTCTTGACCTGATCGAGGAACGGCTCGCGGCGGCCGACCTCGTAGACGACGTTCTGGATGTCCTCGGCCGAGGCATCCTGCGGCAGTTGCGACAGCGCATCGCGCAGGTCCTGGAGCGCGGCGCGCTCTGTGTCCGTGGGCACGCGGAACTGCTTCGTTGGCGCGACGAAGTCGCGGTAATAGTTGATGGCGTAGCCGACCATCGCATCGAGCTTCGGATGCGTCTGCGGGCTCACGCCGGGGCGGTAGCGGCCAATAAAACCCCACAGCGTCTCGGCATTCTCCGCGTTCGACGACGACACCAGCGTGAGCAAGAGCTGGAACGTCACTGGCATGTCGCCCTTCGGCGGCTTGCCGTTGTGGATGTGCCAGACCGGATTGCCGAGCTGCTGCTTGCCGTCCTGCTTGGCAAAGCCGTCGATGAATTGCTGGTAATCGTCGACATTGCGCGGGATGACGTCGAAATACAGCCGCTTGGCCGCCTTCGGCTCGCGATACATGAACAGCGACAGCGATTCCGGCGAGGCGTAGCGTAGCCATTCGTCGATGGTGAGGCCATTGCCCTTCGACTTCGAGATCTTCTGGCCCTTCTCGTCGAGGAAGAGCTCGTAGTTGAAGCCTTCCGGCGGTGTGGCGCCAAGCGCCCTGGCGATCGCGCCGGACAGCTTCACCGAATCGATCAGGTCCTTTCCGGCCATCTCGTAGTCGACGCCGAGCGCGACCCAGCGCATCGCCCAATCCGCCTTCCATTGGCATTTGACGTTGCCGCCGGTCACGGACGTCTCGACTTCCTGGTTGGTATCGGGGTCGACATAGGTCACCGTGCCGGCTGCGACGTCGCGGCGGATCATCGGCACTTGCAGCACGACGCCGGTCGTCCTGCTGATCGGCAGGAACGGCGAATAGGTGGCGCGGCGATCGGGGCCGAGTGTCGGCAGGATGATGGCCATGATCTTGTCGTAGGCGGCCAGCATCTTGAGCAGCGTCGCATCGAAGCGGCCCGATGTGTAGTAGTCGGTCGAGCTGGCGAACTCGTAGTCGAAGCCGAAATGATCGAGGAAGGCACGCAGGCGCGCATTGTTGTGATGCCCGAACGACGGGTGTTCGTTGGAGAACGGATCCGGCACCCGCGTCAGCGGCTTGCCGAGATGCGCGGCCAGCATGTCCTTGTTGGGGACGTTGTCGGGCACCTTGCGGAAGCCGTCCATGTCGTCGGAGAAGGCGAGCAGGCGCGTCTTGATCTTGTCTTCGGTCAGCACGCGGAAGGCGTGCCGCACCATCGAGGTGCGCGCGACCTCGCCGAACGTGCCGATATGCGGCAGGCCGGAGGGACCGTAGCCAGTCTCGAACAGCACCTCGTCCTTCGGGCTTTTCTTCAGCCGCGCGACAATGGCCTTCGCCTGCTCGAACGGCCAGGCGTTGGATTGTTCGGCGAGCGCACGCAGGTCGCTCGGGTTCGCAGCAAGATCGATAACGGACATCAGGGGGCCTCCGGGCCGCGGAAAATAGCGATTTCCGGGCAGAATGCAAAAGTTCGTGCGGCTGTCGCCGCGCTTACTCCCTCTCCCCGTTCTTACGGGGAGAGGGTTGGGGTGAGGGGCTGCTTCCGCGATCACGGTGAGAATTGGACTCGCGGAGAGTCCCCCTCACCCGGAATTTGCTCTCGCAAATTCCGGCCTCTCCCCGCACGCGGGGAGAGGCGAACAAGGAGCTAAAACGGGCTCACCGAAAAATACCGCAGCCACAGATCGGTGTAGCGGCCTTTTTCCCAGACGCGGAACAGGGCCCAGTTCAGGGCCTGGCGCAGCACGTCGTTGCCCTTGCGCACGGCGATGCCGATGCCCTCGCCGAAGAAGCGGCTCTCGACGAAGGGGCCGCCGGAGAAGGCGCAGCAATCGCCGGAATCGGTGCCGTTGATCCAGAACGCGAGCGAGATGGCGTCGCCGAAGATGAAATCAACTTCGCCCTTGCGTAAAGCGCTGCGGAGCGCATCGTCATTGGGATAGGCATGCAGCTCGGCGTCGGTGAACATCGTCTTGAGATACGCCTCGTGCGCGGAGCCGGCGATGACGCCGACCTTCTTGCCTTCGAGATATTCGGGACGGATCTCCGGCATCACTGCGTCCTTGCGCGAGACGAAACGCGCCGGCACCCGGTAATAGGGATCGGTGAAATCGACGCGGGCGCGAAGCTGTGGGCTCACGGCCATCGAGGCGATGATGGCATCGCCGCGGTTGGAGGTGAGCGCGTCGACCAGCGTCTCGAAGCGGCGCATCTGCACCGTGCAGGTGACCTTGATCTCGTCGCATAGGCTGCGTGCGAGATCGACGTTGAAGCCGGCCGGATTGCCGTCGGCGCCGGTGAAGTTGAACGGCGGATAGTCGGTCTCGGTCAGGAAGCGGATCACGGTCAGGCGCGACAGGTCCGGCCGCTCCGGCCGGCGCCGTGGGTCCCAGAAGCCCGGCACGGCCTGTGGGGCGGCCTGGGGTGCGGTTTGCGACGTGGCCTGGGGCGCCGTGGGTGGCCGCTTGGCTGGTGTCTGGGCGTTCGTGGCGCCGAGCCCTGCGAGCAGGCAAGCACCGATGGCCAGCCCCATCAGCAAACCACGGGCAGATTTCGACGATTTCGCCTGTTGCGATGGAGCCATCGGCCGGAAATGAACGAATTGCGTTGAGATCGGAGGGCCTTATAGACCATTCGGCCCGGAACGCGAGCGCCGATTGTGGCTGGTTGCGCTCCCTCCCCCGCAAGCGGGGGAGGGTCGGGGAGAGGGTGCCTCCTCTGGGCGAGAACCCCCAAGAGGAGAGAACCCTCACCCGCGCCTTCGGCGCGACCTCCCGCAAGCGGGAGAGGTGCAGCGGAGTTCGCCGCTCGGTCGAGCTCTTCTCAGAGATACCGCTTCAGCTCGGTCGCGGCCTCTTCAGGCGTCCGCTTCAAATTGAACGGCGAGACGAAGCGGCCGTCGCGGTCCATTAGATAGACCAGCGCGGTGTGGTCCATGGTGTAATCGCCGTCCTTGGTCGGGACCTTCTTGGCGTAGACACGGTAGGACGTGATCACCTTGGCGACCTCGGCGGGATCGCCGGAGAGGCCCTCAAGATGCGGATCGAAGCTCGTCAGATAGTCCTTCATCGCCGCCGGCGTGTCGCGCTCGGGGTCGACCGAGATGAAGATGGCATTGACCTTGTCGGCCTCCTTGCCCATCGCACGCAGCACTTCCGAGATCTCGAACAACGAGGTCGGGCAGACGTCGGGACAATGGGTGTAGCCGAAGAAGATCAGGGTCGGCTTGCCCTTCAGGGTCTTGTCGGTGACGGCCTTGCCGTTCTGGTCGGTGAGCTGGAAGGGACCGCCGATCGCCGCCGGTTGCGCCACCTTGCTCACGCCACCCATGGCCCAGAACATGATCAGCAGCCCGACAATGAGGCTTACGGCGAAGGCAGTTGCGATCACCAGCGGACGGGCGATGGAGCTCATTGGCGGAACACTTCCTATCGGGATCAGAAGCAGGCGGCGAAGCCGGTCCTGATCATTTCGAAGAACACCTGGGTGCCGTAATGGAACCAGAGCGCGAGGGCGGCGACCACGACCAGCGCGCCGAGACCTGCGCCCGCCCACAGCAGCACGGACGGCATCCGGCCGGCATTGGGCGAATTGTCCTGTAACGGATGGACCGGATGCAGTGGTTGAGCCATGGCAATGATCGGGGCGAAGGCCCCGGTTCCCAGGCTTTCAGATAGGCTTTGGGCCGCCCGCGGACAAGACGCCCGCGTCGGCCCAAAACGATCCCATCATGCTGCGAAGATCAGTGAAGCAGTTGGCCCCGAGCGGATTCGAGTTGCTCCGCTTGTGGGAGAGATCGGCGCGACGGCCTGTTGCTCGAGGCTTGCGCGTCCAGGTAGCAGGGCTTGTACATGGCCTCGAGCTGCTTGCCCCTCAGGAAGAGCATGCGTGGGGTCAGCCCGCCCCGCTGGCCGATCCAGCGCCTCACTTGCGAGGGATACATCGCATAGAGCATCTGGGTCGCTTCGGGATTGGTGACGGCGCGGCCATTGCTGCCGAAATCCCAGGCGGCGTGGAAACCGAGCGTTGCATGCGAGGTCACGCAGATGCGGTCGCGTGGGATGGCGCCGAGGACGATGGTGCAGGCGGAGGCGCAGAGGCCGTCGATAATGACGGTTTCGCCTGACTGACGCAGGTCCTGGTACCTGTCGACGTAGGTTCCGATCCTGCCGCCGCGGTCATCCGCGATACGAACCACTGCGTGAGAAGCCCCCATGCCGGCGATCAGGAGAATCGCCGCAAGCAACCCCGTCAGAAACTTCATTGTTCCCCGCCCCAGTCGGATTCGAATCTGCGTGTCAGTGGTGATGCACGGCTAGCGTCTGTCGACTCTGCAATTTTGTCTAGGCGCGTCGGCTCAGTCAAAACAAATTCAAATACACTGTTGCGTCCGCGCTGCACTCGGCTGGTCTCTATCCCGAAGTGGAACAAGTTAATGTTGTCTTACGGGCCGCACCCTTGATCTCAGTTGCAACCGCTGGCTTCAATCCGGGTAACTACCGGGGGGAACCCGTGGAGGGGGAAATACATGGCGGAAGAAACTGACGTTATCGTGGTCGGCGCGGGACTATCGGGCCTCGTAGCCGCAACCGAGATCGCGGACGCAGGCAAGCGCGTGATCGTGGTCGACCAGGAGGGCGAGCAGTCGCTCGGCGGCCAGGCATTCTGGTCGTTCGGCGGATTGTTCCTGGTCGATTCGCCGGAGCAGCGCCGGCTCGGCATCAAGGATTCCTACGAGCTCGCGCTCCAGGACTGGATCGGCACCGCCGGCTTCGACCGCGACGAGGATTTCTGGCCGCGGCAATGGGCCGAGGCCTATGTGGCGTTCGCGGCCGGCGAGAAGCGCGATTGGCTGCGCGCCATGGGCCATCGCATCTTTCCCGTGGTGGGCTGGGCCGAGCGCGGCGGGTATGACGCGATGGGCCACGGTAATTCGGTGCCGCGCTTCCATGTGACCTGGGGCACCGGCCCCGGCATCGTCGAGCCATTCGCGCGCCGCGCGCGCGAAGCGGCCCGAAGCGGCCGACTGACCTTCAGGTTCCGCCATCGCGTCGATGCGCTCTCCATCACTAACGGCACCGTGGATGGCGTCAGCGGCGCCGTTCTCGCCCCCGACACTATCGAGCGGGGCAAGAGCTCGTCACGCAACGTCGTCGGCGAGTTTGCGTTGAAAGCGCAAGCCGTGATCGTCGCCTCCGGCGGCATCGGCGGCAATCATGAGCTGGTGCGGCAGAACTGGCCGAAGCGGCTCGGCGAGCCGCCGAAATTCATGATCTCGGGCGTGCCCGAGCATGTCGATGGCCGCATGATCGGCATCACGGAAAAGGCTGGCGCGCGACTGATCAATCGCGACCGCATGTGGCATTACGTCGAGGGCATTCAGAACTGGAATCCCATCTGGCCGCGCCACGGCATCCGCATCCTGCCCGGCCCGTCCTCGATGTGGTTCGACGCCACGGGCACGCGGCTGCCGGCGCCGCTATTCCCCGGCTCCGACACGCTCGGCCAGCTCAAATACATCATGTCGACGGGCTATGATTATTCCTGGTTCATCCTGACGCAGAGCATCATCAAGAAGGAGTTTGCGCTGTCGGGCTCGGAGCAGAACCCCGACCTCACCGGCAAGAGCTGGCGCATGACCTTGCGCCGCGCCACCAACAAGGGGGCGCCGGCGCCGGTAGAGGCGTTCAAAAGCCACGGTGTCGACTTCATCGTGCGCGACAAGCTCGATGAGCTCGTTGCAGCCATGAACGAGCTCGCCGGCAGCGATCTCCTCAGGCTCGAGCACATCAGGATGCAAATCGAAGCGCGCGACCGCGAGATCGCCAACCCCTACGTCAAGGACGCGCAGGTGATGAACATCCACAATGCGCGCCGCTATATCGGCGACAAGCTGATCCGCACCGCCTCCCCGCACAGAATCCTCGATCCCGCGCATGGGCCGCTGATCGCGGTGAAGCTCAACATCCTCACCCGCAAGACGCTGGGCGGCTTCGAGACCGATCTCGAATCGCGCGTGTTCGGGGAAGAGGGCAGCGTCATCCCCGGCCTCTATGCGGTCGGCGAAGCCGCCGGCTTCGGCGGCGGCGGCGTGCACGGCTACCGCTCACTGGAGGGCACTTTCCTCGGCGGCTGCCTGTTCTCGGGGCGCAATGCCGGCCGCTCCGCGGCGAAGGCGGTGGGGTGACCGACGAGGCTGGCGGGTGCGCGGCGGCGCACCCGCCTCAGCCGCGGCGAAGCAAGTCCTGCAACAAGCGTTCGGTCAGCGAGAGCTGATCGAGCCGCAGAGACAACAGCTCGTTCAGCTCGGCCATGTGGACTCGAAGTCTCTTGGCTTCCGGCCCGTCATCGAGATTTCGGACAAAGTCGCCGAGCGCCCTGAGACATTGCTGCATCGTCGCGATGCTTTGCTGCAGCGATTTGCGGTCTCTGCTGGTGTTGGCGACCAGGCTGGTTTGGTTGAGCGGCAACGCGATGACGTTATCGACCGCGCCCGCGAGCGATTCTTGTGTGGTTCGATCGGCCATCGCGTTCCCCCATGCGATACTCGTAGGGCACCTCGTCTCTTCGGGTCAGGCTGCGCGCACGGTGGTCAGGAACTGCTCGACCTCGGAGTGCAATCGCGCGCTGTCCTTCGACAGCATTTGCGCCGAGGCAAGCACCTGGGTTGAAGCCGAACCAGTCTCCGCCGCCCCGTGCTTCACATCGCTGATGTTGGCTGCGACCTGGTCGGTGCCTTGCGCCGCCTGCTGGATGTTGCGGGCAATCTCCTGCGTCGCCGCTCCTTGCTCTTCGACCGCCGAGGCGATCGCCGAAGAAATCTCCGAGATCCTGCCGATTGTTCCGCTGATCTCCTTGATCGCGATCACCGATTCCTGGGTGGCGGCCTGAATGTCGGCAATCTGGTGACCGATCTCTCCGGTTGCCTTCGCTGTCTGCTCGGCCAGCGCCTTGACCTCGGACGCAACCACGGCAAAGCCGCGCCCGGCTTCGCCGGCTCGCGCCGCTTCGATCGTGGCGTTCAGAGCGAGCAGATTGGTCTGCCCCGCGATCGTGTTGATGAGTTCGACGACGTCGCCGATGCGGGTGGCCGCCTGCGACAGCTTGTTGACCCGATCATTGGTCCTCTGCGCCTGCTCCACCGCCGCGCCGGCAATTCTTGCGGCGTCCTGCACTTGGCGGCCGATTTCGGTCACGGATGAGCTCATCTCTTCGGTGGCGGAGGCAACCGATTGAACATTGGTCGACGCTTCCTCGGACGCGGTAGAGACAACGCTCGAGAGCTCCTGGGTGTTCTCCGCGGTCTTGCTCAGGGTCCGGGCCGCCGCTTCGAGCTCGGTCGATGAGGACGACAGCGTCTTCACGATGTCGCCGACCGCGTCCTCGAACTGACCCGCGAGCCTGTGCATGTCGGCTTTGCGTTGAGCGGCCGCGCGAGCCTCCGTCTGTGCCTGCTCGGCGCGCAGACGATCGGCCTCGATCATATTGTCTTTGAACACCTGGACCGCATTGGCCATCTCGCCGACCTCGTCGGTGCGGCCCACGCAGGGAACGTTCGTGGAGGTGTCGCCGCCGGCGAGCTTGCCCATAGCAAAGGTCATTCCCCGGATCGGGGCGGCGATCGAGCGGGACGTGAACAATGCGATTGTCCCGCCGAGGCCGACTCCCGCGGCCAACAGAGTCCACAGGACCAGCTTCAGCAGCGAGATGCTGTCCTGCACGCCGCGCGTCTCCTCGACGAGCATCCGCTTCTGATTAGACTTGATGCCTCCCGAGCGGGTGCCGTCGACGCCCTTGGGCCCGTCGAGCAGGTCGAGAATCCTTGCGGCGCGTGGCGCGGCTTCGGTCACCAGCAGATAAACCGGCGCGTTCCAGTCCGGGGACTCGCGAAGCGCGAAGATCCTTTCATAGAGGGGCGCGAACTCGCTTTTCGCCTTTGCGATCTTGTCGAAGGACGCCTGTTGCGAAGGAGTGAGCAGGTCCTTTCGCGCATTGACTCCCGCATAGCCTTTCTCAAATGCCTCCCACGGCCTTCCGAATTTTTCCTTGTCGGTCTTTTCGCCCGAGAGCAGGTACATCCGGAGCAGGGCCGTGGCAGCGGCAAAATTACCCCGCGTGTCGGCCATCGCCTTAAGCAACTTCTTCCGTTCTGGCGTAGCTTCCTGTGCTTCCTCCTGATCGATCATCTTCGTGATCTCGGAGAAGATCACGTCTGCGCGCGGGCCGGCCTCGCCGACCATGAGCTTGGTCGCCGGATAGGCGTCAGGGGTGAAAGCGATCGCTTCGGCCTTGTCCTGCGCCGCACGAAACTCGGCGAGCAGCAGCTTGGCTTGCTCCCATTTTTGCCTGTTCTCGGGATTGGTGAATTGCGCCGCCTGCTCTTCGAACGCAGCTACAGTCCTATCCATCTCCTTCCACATTGACATGCGATCGAGCTTGCCTTGCGGATTCCCGCTCAGCAAATAGCCGCGCAGGGTCGCGAGCGTGGAATAGAGATTGCCGATCAGCTCGGTGCTCGCCAGCGCGACCGGCGTGCGCAGGTTCGTCATGCGATTGACCGTCGTTGAAATGCGCCCGACCTCGAACATGGTGTAGCCGGCGGAAAGGGCGATGATGGCGCAGACTGCAGCAAATCCGGCAATCAACCGGCCACCGATACGAAATTTGAAATAAGACATTGGCAAACACTCCGAAGCTATGGCCGCCATGGCCTAAGACGTCGCATAAAAATCCCTGCGCGGACGATGCCGCAGACGGATACGATCGTTTGACATGACCAGATCGGGCGATGCCCCATCATTCCGATCGTGGCGCATTGGCGCGCCCGGCTGGCAATGATCCCGGATCGGTCGAAGCGCGTGCCGCTAGAACAATCCGGACGATGATGCAGCGCCCCGTTACCCCGCTACTACCGTCAGTTTCACGTCCTGCCGACTCTGACTTGGACGTGTGCGGGTAAGGTGACCAAAAATTGCTTATCGCGGCATTAAGAAAAATTTGTTCGCGAGGTCTCTCAGCGAGCAAAAATTGCGCGCTACTTCTGCAGCCGGAATTAAAGTGCGAGGCCTTGCCAGGATTTTGTTGTCTCTCAATCGACAGAGCGCTGCGCCAACATCAAAACTGGTGCGAAGCGGACCCGATCTCACTCGATCTGCGCAAAAAAGATGGCTGCCGCGATTGGCTGCTTGACGATCATCTTGGCCTCACGCCAGGTTTTCCGGCTCCGAAGATAAGCTCAATGCCCGCAGACGAGAGTGCGTCGCAAACAATCGTCAATGTCTCGTCGGGCAGTCGCAAGAGACCGTTCTGCTCCTCAAGCCGGCGAATCACGGCAGCAGAAATCCCGGTCCGCGCGGCGAGCTGTTTCACCGACCAGTTCAGCATGCCGCGGGCCGCGCGCAATTGCGCCCCCGTCAATCTCGACGGCGCTGCCTGTTCGATCGAGAGTCGATCCTCGTGCACGTCCGTGGAGATTCCCAACCATTCCCGAATACCGCCATTCGCATCCGGGACCGGCACAGCCCTGCAATGATACCAGCGATAAGAGCCGTCGGACTGGCGTAGCCTATGCTCGACATCGTAGAGCTCTCCCGTTTGGGCAGCAGCCGCCCAGATCCGCAAAGCCGCTTCGCGTTCCTCTTCGGGGAGCAGATCGACCCAGCCCTTGCCGAAGAACCGGTGCGCGTCCGGCTTGTTCTCCGCATTCAAGAGCGCAGTAATCCGGCCGTCCTGACTGCCGACCCACAGCAATCCGCCGGCGACCTGCATCATCGCCGCGTAGCGACCTGCATCTGTCTTGAGAGGCTGCAGCGAGCTGCGTTGTTCGGTGATGTCGATGGCGACGCCGACCACGCATTCCGGCTCGCCGGCGGAGTTCAAAAAAGTCTCGGACTGGATACGGATCCAGCGCAGTGCACGATTCGGCCGGATGATGCGAAACTCGCCGTCGAGCAAAGACCGGTCGAAGGCCAATTCGCGTGGATCGCGCTGCGGACGGCGATCCTCCGGATGAATTCGTCTCTCGATTTCCGCATAGCTGGGCGCGACGGCTTGGGGATCGAGGCCCAGCAGGCCGTAGAAGCCACGCGACCACTGCATCCGGCCTTCGGCATCGCAGCGCCAGACGCCAGTCCCAAATTTTTCTTCAAAAAGACGAAGTATCTCTGAAGGGTCGAGGTAGTTTTCCAGGTGGCGCAATTCAGCCTCCTGTCGTGAAAATTAAATCTCATCTATTAATTGCAGTCTATCTCACTTCCGCTCGTTGACGCAGCTCAATTCGCGATTGCTGCAAGATATTTGTGCAATCCAGCGGTATATATACATGCGGTCGAAGGTCGCGCCGAGATCTTGAATTTGGTTACGTGCGTCGAAGCGGCTAGACGCTATCGATGGTACCGATCATGGCCTGGATGATACGACCCGCCTTGCACGTTGCCCCGTTCTGGCTGGCCGTGATCTGCTGCTTCTCTCCTGCGTCGGCCGAAACGATCGACGTCAACGGCGTGAAGCGCTCCTACACCGCGCAGCTGCCGGCGAAAAAGCCGGCACCGCTCGTCATCGTGCTGCATGGCAAGACCCAGCGCGGTGCCGACATGGTCGCGCGGACGGCGTGGCCGCAGCTTGCCAAGCGCGAGGGGCTTGCGGTCGTCTTTCCGGACGGGCTCAACCATGCCTGGGCCGATGCGAGGACCAAGGCGGGACCCGCGCTCCGCGGCCCACCCGATGACACCGATGACGTCGCGTTCATCGCAAAGCTGGTCGAGAAGCTGGTGGCCGACGGCACGGCCGATGCGAAGCGCGTTTATGTCACCGGCATCTCCAATGGCGGCGCCATGGTGATGACGCTGGTTTGTGCTCGCGCCGATTTGTTTGCGGCGGGCGCGAGCGTGATCATGAACCTCACTGAAGAGGCCGCCGTGACCTGCCATCCGTCGCGCCCGTTGCCGATGCTGCTCATGAACGGCACCGCCGATCCGCTGGTGCCCTATGAGGGCGGGCGCGGATCGAGCTATTATGCCGCAGACGGGTTCTGGTCGACGGACGAGACGCTGGCATTCTGGCGCAGCCTCAATGGCTGTGAGACCGATGACGCCGGGGTGACCGATATGCCCGACAGGGCGCCCGCAGACCAGTCCACCGTGACGCGGATCAGTTCGCGCTGTCCGACAGGGCACGACGTCGTGCTCTATCGCATCAACCATGGCGGCCACCGTATGCCCGGATTTGCACCGGACGCGCGTTTCCCGAAAGTCGCGACCAAACTGCTCGGCCCGCAGAACAGCGACATCGACGGCGCCGAGACGATCTGGGCTTTCTTCAGCCAATTTCGCTGAGCGGCGCATCGCGCGCAGGCAACGCATGCGTGCCTGGCAACGCATGCGTGCCTGGGGTGGCAGAGGGCGGGTCGCTGGGCTAGACAGGGCCGCCCTTCCACCAGGAGACCCCAAATGAGCATTCAGCGTTTTGAAACCGGCCCGCGCATGAGCCAGGTCGTCGTGCACGGCAACACCGTCTATCTCGCCGGCGTCGTCGCGAACAAGGCCGCCGGCGAAAGCGTGACGAAACAGACCCAGGACATCCTGGCAACCATCGACGGTCACCTCGCCAAGGCCGGCACCGACAAATCGAAGCTGCTCTCGGCCACGATCTACATCACCGACATGAAGACGTTCGGCGAGATGAACGCGGTGTGGGACGCCTGGGTCTCGCCAGGCAATACGCCGGCCCGCGCCACTGTCGAAGCCAAGCTGGCGGCGCCGCAATACACCGTCGAGATCATGGTGACCGCGGCGAAGTGACGCCCGCATGAGATTATGCGTGCGCCGATGACCTCCCAGGTAATCGATCGGCGCGCGCATTCCTTCGATAGTCGCGGTCAGCCGGACAACACGGCGCCATCGAAGGAGAGTACCATGACCGACCCCGTCACCATCGCCCGCCGCTACATCGAGCTCTGGAACGAACGCGCCGCCGGCCGCCGCCGCGAGCTGCTCCGCGCGAACTGGACGGCGGATGCGAACTATGTCGATCCCCTGATGAAGGGCGATGGCCAGGACGGCATCGACGCGCTGATCGCCGGTGTGCAGCAGCGCTTTCCCGATTTCAGATTCAAGCTGATCGGCGAGCCCAACGGCTACGGCGACCATGTGCGCTTCTCGTGGGGACTTGGTCCTGACGGCGTCGACAGCCCGATCAAGGGGACGGACTTCGCCGTGCTGAAGGACGGCCAGATCAGGAGCGTGACAGGATTCTTGGATCAAGTGCCCGCGGGGGCGTGAGGTCTCTTAGCCTCCCCTGGAGGGGGAGGGTCGGCTCACATTGAGCGCAGCGAAAATGTGAGACGGGGTGGGGTGACAGTCTCTCCACGGCAGCGGTGCCCGAGTGGAGAGATCACCCCACCCCGCTCGCGCTGCGCGCGATCGAC